>NZ_JBWKDK010000027.1:6830-77591 GCF_056436005.1 Streptomyces sp. NPDC043854 | reverse complement strand
CTCCCCCCCCCCCCCCCCCCCCCCCCCCCCCCCCCCCCCCCCCCCTCTTCTCCCCCCCCCCCCCCCCCCCCCCCCCCCCCCCCCCCCCCCCCCCCCCCGCTTCGTCGTGGCGAAGCAGCGTACGGGCGTACGGGCGCACGGGCCGACCGGCAAGCCGTACGGGAGGGCCGTAGGGGAAGTACGGGAAAGCCGTACGGGCCCGGCGGGGGGATCGCCGGGCCCGTACGGGCGCCACAGGAGGGGAAGGGGATGTGGCGGGTGGAGCGGTGGATCAGCGGGGCTGGACGTTGATGCGGTAGCCCTTGCCGGTGGAGGAGCCGCCGGTGACGAAGGTGCCGTCCAGCTGGTGGATCTGGTAGGCGAAGTCGAAGTTGGCGGTGGTGCGGCCGGTGACCGTGATGTTGGCCTTGAAGGTGATGGTGGAGTTGGCCTTGCCGTCGGTGCCGATGAGCAGCGCGGTGTCGGTGTCCGAGTAGGTGCCGCAGCCGGTCAGCTTCCACTCGCCGTGCGAGGCGGTCGTGGTGTTGTTGGGCGAGGAGAAGTTGACGGTGCCGGCCGTGGCGGAGGCGCTGCCGTGGTAGCTGCCGAGGAAGGTCTCCTTGGTGTTGTCGTCCACGACCCGCCAGCTGCCCGGCAGGGTCAGGCAGCCGCTGCCGCCCTCGACGGCGGCGTTCGCCGAGCCCGTCACGGCCGTCGCGGTGGCCAGCGCGGCGATACCCGCGAATACCGCGGCCTTGATGCGGGTGCTCTTGCGCATGTGAGTCTCTCCCCAATGGATTCGGAACGGGAATTTTCTTACCGGGGCCGGCGGTGAACGCGGCGGCTTCAATTCCCATGATGGCCTGCCGAATGCCGGTGCGGTATGGACCAGCTGTCGATCCGTCAGGTCGCATTTCCGGCCGTTCGTGCCCCGAAAGGGCCCCTGTGCCGCACCCGGAATGCGGGATGCGGCACAGGGACCGGATATGCGGGGAGGAAGGGGGTGATCAGTCGATCTGCATGATGATGCGGACGGCCGGGTCGACGTCCGGCTGCTTCGGCATGGTGTCGACCACGATGCCGAAGTGCTCCTCGTATGCGGCCCGCAGCGCCGCGTCGTCGGCCAGCAGGACCGTCTCCTTGCCGTCCGCGGTGGTGCGGGTCAGCTCGCGGCCGTTGACGGTGACGCGGCCGTCCTCCCTCTGCCGGCAGGCGATGAGGTTGTGCAGGAACACCGAGTCCGGCGCCGTGCGGTACCACCACAGCGTCGGGTAGAAGTCCGCGATGCGCACCGGCCGCTCGTCGAGGCGGTACTGGATGTGCCCGTCCAGCTCGACCTGGAGGCCGCCCTCCTCGGGCCGCAGCACGCGGAAGTCGCCGTGCGGGTCCTTCTGCACCTCGTCCGTGCCGATGGGCAGCGGGAACCGGCTGCCCTTGCCGAAGCCCACGTCGACCATCCAGTCCTGGCCGTCCACGTGGACCCGCAGGGCCAGGTGGCACAGCGGGGCGCCGAACTCGCCGCCGAGGAAGACCGCGCCCGGGAGGATCTCCACCGGGAAGCCGAGCGCCTCCAGCAGGTGTCCGAAGGCCGGGTTCAGCTCGTAGCAGCCGCCGCCGCGCCGCCGGGTGACGATCTTCTCGTAGAGGAAGTCGCGCTCCAGGCCCAGCTCGGCGCCCTCCACGTGGTAGTCGATGTTCTCGAACGGCACCGACAGCACGTGGCGCTCCTGGAGGTGCCGCAGCGCGTGGATGTCGGCCCGCTCCGGTCGGCGCGCGCCGATGCGCTCCAGGTACGCGTCCACCATCGCTTCGCTGAGCATGTCGTCTCTTCTCTCCTCGTTCGTCGCGCCCGCCGTCATCGGGAACGCCATCCGGTCGGCGGGATGTTGTGGTTCACCCGGAACAGGTTCTGCGGGTCGTAGGCGTCCTTGACGGCCACGAGCCGGGCATAGGTCTGCGCGTCGTACGCCGAGCGCAGGTGCTCGGGGGAGGACTCCAGGGCGCTGATGAAGCTGAGGAACGGGCCCCCGATGCGCCACGGCTCCATCGTCTCCATGAGCCGCTCCTGGAACTCGCGTACGTCCTGGATGTGTTCGGGCCACACGGGGGCGCCCGCGAACAGGGTGTACGCGGTGTCGCGGTGCGGCAGCGCGTTGGGGTGCTCGGGCTGCCGGCCGAGCGCGCCGCCCAGGTGGCGCAGCTCGACGCCGGGGCGGACCGCGTCCGCGCCCTCCTTGATCAGCGGGACCAGGGTGGCGATGGCGGCGTCGTCGAGCTCCCGGATGCGTGTGGAGCGCTCGTAGTACACGGCGGGGACGGTCGGGTCCATGTTGATCTCGGCGACCCGGGTGTAGGGCATGTCCCCGACGGTGTCGAGGACCGCCGGGGCGATCTCCCGCAGCGGGCGGACGAGTTCCTCGCCCTCCTCGTTCGAGCCGTTGAACGCGATCCGGATGTGCGCGAGGAAGCGGCCGCGGACCGGCTCCGGCAGCACGTCGATGTCCGGGAAGCGCATCACGGCGATCGAGGACTGCATCGCGTCCGGGAGGGTCCGCGTCCAGTCCCGCCACGTCGGCAGGATCTGCTCGATGTGTTCGCCGGGCAGGAAGAGGCCGCCGCCGTACAGCCGGGACACCGGGAAGAGGCCGATCTCGATGGAGGTGACCACGCCGAAGTTGCCCTTGCCGCCGCGCAGCGCCCAGAACAGGTCGGGATGGTCCTCGGGGGAGGCGTAGCGCAGTTCGCCGTCGGCGGTGACCAGGTCGATGTTCTTGACGTGGTCGGCGGAGAAGCCGTACGAGCGGCCCAGCGGGCCGAGGCCGCCGCCCAGGGTGTACGAGACGACGCCGACGCCCGGGGAGGCGCCGTTGAGGGGGGCCAGGCCGAAGGCCGCGGCCTCCTCGATGACCCGGCGCCACTGCGCGCCGGGCTCGATGCGGGCGGTGCGGGCGCGCGGGTCGATCCGTACGCCCGTCAGGTTGCGGGTGTTGATCAGGATCGCGCCGTCGGCGGGCAGCGAGATGCCGTGGCCGGTGGCCTGGACCGCGACGGCGAGGCCGGACCGGGCGGCGAAGCGCACGGTGGCGATGATGTCGGCGGTGCCGTCGGCGACGACCACGGCGGCGGGCCGGTTCTCCGGCAGGATCCGGTTGAAGCCGAGCGTCTCCTCCTTGTACGCGTCGGTGCCGGGCAGCAGGAGCGGCCCGCGCAGCTCGGCGTCGAGTGCGGACAGGTCGGTGGCGGACACGGAGGTTCCTTCCTGTAACGGGTGGCTCACTGCGCTGCCTTGGCGGGCGCGCGCAGGCTCGGGAGGGTCAGGGCGGTCAGCAGGGCCACGGCCCCGCCGATCCAGGCGACGGTGGTCAGCTGCACGTTGTCGACGATGAGGCCGCCGACGAGGGCGCCGAGCGCAATGGACAGGTTGAAGACCGACACCCACAGCGCGGAGGCCGCCTCCATGGCGTCGGGCGCGTACTTCAGCATCCAGGTCTGGAGGCTGACGGAGACGCCGCCGAAGGCCAGGCCCCACAGGACCAGCAGGGCGATGCCGCCGGCCTGGCTCTTGCCGAGCAGCGGGAACAGCAGCATCGCGGCGGCCAGCGCCACGATGATCACCGTCATGGTGCGGCCCAGGTTCTTCGCGACGGCCGCACCGGCGACGAAGTTGCCGACGATGCCGGCGACGCCGAAGCCCAGCAGCAGGGCGCTGATCAGGTCCTCGTCGATGCCGGAGACCTGCTGGAGCATGGGGCTGACGTAGGTGTACGCGGCCAGGTGGCCGGTGACGATCAGGGCGGTGGCGATGATGCCGGCGCGCACGCCGCGGTTGCCGAACTGGCCGATCAGCTCGCGCACGCTGACGGGCTTGGTGGCGGGCAGCTTCGGCAGCAGCACCAGCAGGGCGACGAGCACCGCGAAGGCGAGCACGCCGAGCGTGGCGAACGCGGTGCGCCAGCCGGCGAGGCCGCCGATCAGCGTGCCGATGGGGACGCCGAGGACGTTGGCGGCGGCGACACCGCCGAAGATGAGCGCGGTGGCCCGGGGCACCGCGGCGGGCTGGACCAGGCGGAAGGCGAGGCCGCCCGCGATGGCCCAGAAGCCGCCGATGGTGATGCCGACGAGCACGCGGGAGGCGAGGAGCACCCCGAAGTTCGGCGCGAGAACGGTGATCAGGTTGGCGGCGGCCATCACCGTCATCAGCCCGACCAGCAGGAAGCGGCGGTCCATTCGCCCGACGACCACCGGGATCAGCGGCGCGGACAGCGCGGCGACCAGGCCGGGCACGGTCACCATCAGGCCGGCGGTGCCCTCGGAGACGCTCAGGGCGGAGCCGACCGAGGTGAGCAGGCCGATGGGCAGCTGCTCGGCGGTGACCAGGGTGAAGATGCCGACCGCGACCGAGACGACGGCGAGCCAGCTCTTCAGCGAGGTGGCCTCCGCGGCGGCCTGGGGCGGCGCACCGGCGGCTGTGCTGTCGGTTTTGTCGGTGGTGTCGGCGGGTGTTTCGAGTGTTGCCATGGCAAGTACCTCATTCGTGTAACCGGGGGCGGGGGCCGCCCTGCGGGGAGGCGGCAGGGCGGCCGCGGGCAGATCAGGTGCGGGGGACCCAGCCGGACTCGTCCCAGAACCGCAGCTGCCGGGTCTTCGACGGGCCGGCGAGCTCGGTGATCCGCTCACCGCCGAGGACCAGCGTGCTCGGCGTGCCGGGGTCGAAGACCGGCCACTCGGGCAGACCGGGGGCGGCGGGCACGCCGTCGCGGGCGAAGGCGGCGACCAGGTCCATGAAGGTCTCGGACACGGTGCGCTCGACGGGCCCGTCGTGGAACAGGGGGGTCGTCTCCGGCACCGGGTAGGTGGCGGCGATCGCGGCGGTGTCGGCGTACGTGCCGAACAGGAACGGCGAGGTCGCCTCGTGCGGGGTGCCGTGGTGGGGCGCGCGCACGGGGTGGGCGAACTCCATGACGTACTGCGGGGTCTTCCCGTGCCGGGCGTGCCGCTCGGACAGCCGCACGATCTGGTAGCGGAACAGCGCGTCGCCCCAGATTTCCGTCCACAGCGACAGCGGGTCCTGCGCAAGCCCCTCGGCCTCGGCGGCCTCCCGGTACGCGGCGAGGCAGGCGTCCACCAGCTCGTCGGTCACCTTGGCCGAGCCCTTGTCCAGGACGCCGCGCACGGCCTCGCGCAGCTCGGCCGCGTCGGCGGGCGGCGGGGTCGGGGTCGGCTGCGGCGGGCAGGGGCCGGTGTAGAAGGAGCCCTCGGTGCGGGTGTGGACCGCCATGACCGGCACCTCGGGGGTGGGGAGCTCCCAGTCGAAGGCGCTCATCCAGCGGCCGTCGACGACGGGGCCGCGGAACTCGCGGCCGCTGCCGAGGGCGCGGTCGCCGGGCAGCCCGCCGAACAGGTCCTCCCAGGCGTGCATGAGGTCGGCGGCGGGAACCTCGCGCAGCCCCGGCACCGTCGTGCCGAACCGGCGCGCGAGGGACGCGTACGCCTCGCGGGCGTCGGCCGGGGTCAGCGAGGTGGACGGGTCCCACACATGGCAGGCGCTGATCGGGACGATCCGGCGGATGATGCCGCGCAGTTCGGGCAGGAGGGCCAGCTGCCAGGCGCTCGCCCCGCCGGCCGAGGTGCCGGCGACGGTGATGTTGCCGGGATCGCCGCCGAACGCGGCCGCGTTGGCGTGCACCCAGCGCAGCAGCGCCGCCTGGTCCTGGAGGCCCCAATTGGCGAAGCCGCCGGTCTCGGGGTCGGTGAACTCCTCGTGGAGTCCGAACCCGAGGGCGGCGAGGCGGTAGTTGAAGGTGATGACCACCAGGTCGCCGCGGTCGGCGAGGCGCGCGCCGTCGTACACGGGCAGGCTGCCGCCGCCGACCATCCAGCCGCCGCCGTGGATGTAGACCAGCACCGGCCGGGCGTCCCCGTCGCCGGTGCCCGGCGTCCAGACGTTGGCGTACAGGGAGTCCTCGGAGCTGCCGGGGATGATCGGCTGGAGCGACTCGGGTGCGAAGGCGGTCGCGTCGCGGACCCCGCTCCAGGGGACGGGAGGGCGCGGCGAGGCGAAGCGCAGCTCCCCGACCGGCGGCTGGGCGTACGGGACGCCCCGGAAGACGGAAAGCCGTCCGGCGCGCTCGCCGGCGACCAGGCCGGCGGTGGTGCGGGCCAGCACGTCCCCGGCCTCCGGTGAAGGGCTGTGGGCGGCGGAAGGTGCCATTGCCGTGAGTTCTCCATCGTCATCGGCGGGCGGGCAGTCACACCGACTCATCAAATGCCGCGTCGGATGACTCTGGACCATCCGATGCTGGTAAACGCGCGAGAGGGCGGCAACAAGTGACAGGGCACTCTGTCAGGTGCCGCATTGTCCGTCAGCTCGACGGGACGGCTCCGGGTGGCCGTGTATTTTCATTCGGCGTACGCTGCCCGGTTCGAATGGTCGAGGAGAATGCGATGCTGGACGACGCAGAAGTGACCGGATATCTCGATCGGATCGGCGCGAAGAGGCCGCGGAAAGCCGATGCGGCGGGCCTCGCCCACCTCCAGGAGCGGCACGTCCTGTCGGTTCCGTTCGAGAACATCGACTACCACCTCGGCCGGGAGATCCACCTCGGGGAGCAGGCCGTGGACAAGATCGTGCGGCAGCGCCGCGGCGGCGGCTGCTACGAGGTCAACTCCGCCTTCGGCGTGCTCCTGGCCGCCCTCGGCTACACCGTCGACGTCCTCCCGGGCCGGGTGTACCGGCCGGAGGGGCTGGGCCCGGCCATGTGCCACCTGGCGCTGCGCGTGACCCTGGACGGCGAGCCCTGGCTGGTGGACGCCGGTTTCGGCCGCAACAGCCGCCACCCCCTCCGCCTGCACAGCTCCGACCTGCAGAAAGACCCGCACGGCGAGTACCTCGTCGCGCCGGCGGAGGACGGCGGGTTCGACGTGTCCCTCGACGGCAGGCCGCTCTACCGGGTCGACGACCGGCCCTGCCGCCTCGCCGACTTCGGGCCGACCCTGTGGTGGTGGCGCAGCAGCCCGGACTCGCCGTTCCTCCAGGAGCTGTTCTGCTTCCTGCCGCTGGCCGACGGCGGCCGGGTCACGCTGAAGGACAAGCGCCTGGTCAGGATCGAGGGCGGCGAGCGCACGATCGAGGAGCTCGAGACCGGCGAAGCCCTCCTCGAGGCGTACCGCACCCACTTCCGGATGGAAATCGACCGGCTTCCCGAAGGCGGCGGCGTGAACCTGACGGCGGGGATCCTGCTGACCTGACACGGGCAGTTGACGGACTCGGCCGAATTGCGTGGACCGGCTCCCGCGGACCGGCGCACGATGCGAAGAGTACGGCGTTACTCCGTACCCGGAAGGAGCATTGTGTCCACCGTTGACCCCCTGCTGGAATTCCCACTCGACACCCAGCCGGATCCCGACGAATTCCTGCGCGCCGCCCTGCGGTGGCATTTCTCCCCGGAAACGGGTTCGCCGTTCTGGCTGGAACGCGCAGGAACTCTCGGGTTCGATCCGCTGACCGACATCGGCGGGTTCGACGACCTGAAGAGGTTCCCGAACCTCGCCAACGAGCTGCGCGACGTGCGGGCCGAGGACCTCATACCCCGCGGCTACGGCGAGCGGCCGGAGGTCGTCGGCGTCTACGAGAGCGGCGGCACCACCGGCGCCCCCAAGCGCATCGTCCTGCTCCGGGAGTGGCTGGACCGCCTGCTCGCCTGGAGCAGCGGCCAGCTGGACCGCCACGGCGTCCCGCAGGACGTGAACTGGCTCGTCGTCGCCCCGACCGGCCCGCACATGGTCGGTGACGTGATCAAGCGGCAGACCGCCTTCCGCGGCGGTCTCGCCTTCACCGTCGACCTCGACCCGCGCTGGGTGAAGAAGCTCATCGCCGACGGCAAGACCGCCGAGGCCGGCGCCTACGCCGAGCACATCGTCGACCAGGTGGCGTTCCTGCTCCAGACCCAGGACATCGGCGTCCTGATGTGCACCCCGCCGGTGCTGGAGCGCCTCGCACGCCGCCCCGACCTGGCCAAGCTCATCGACGAGAAGGTCAAGGCGATCAACTGGGTCGGCACCCAGATGGACGCCGACACCCGCTACCTGTACCGCACCGAGGTGTTCCCGAAGGCCCACCTGTACAGCGGCTACGGCTCGACGATGATCCTCGGCAACGCCAGCGAGCGCCCCGGCCTGACCGACGACGACCCGTGCATCTACGACCCGTTCGCCCCGCACATGGTCTTCGACGTCGTCGACCCCCAGACCCGCGGGACCGTCGCGTACGGCGAGCGCGGCCAGGTCGTCATGCACCACATCAGCAAGAGCCTGTTCATGCCGAACAACCTGGAGCGCGACTACGCGACCCGCGTGCCGGCCCCCGAGGGCGTCTGGCAGATCGGCGACTCGGTCGCGGACATCGCCCCGGTCCAGGAGTTCGACAACGAGACCGTCATCGAAGGGGTCTATTAATGAGCGCCGGCCTGATCACGCTGGACGCGCTCGGGCCCGCCGGACCCTTCCGCGCGCGCAAGCGCATGACCGTCACCGACGTGACGGGCGCGCCGGTCGCCGAACTCAGCCTGGTCCCCAAGCTGTTCGTGACCCGCGCCATGGACGCCCTGCGCAGGGCCCGCACGATGCCGGCCGCCGAGCGGACCGCGGCGCTGGCCCGGGCCGGGCGCATCTTCGCCGAGGAGACCGTCGACGGCCTGACGTTCGCCGAGTACGAGCGCACCGTCGCGCGCGTCTCCGGCGTGCCGATCGGCGTCGTGCAGGCGGCGACCGCGGCCATCATCGAGGCCACCGAGGTGGCGCCGGTCGCCGCCTACCAGGCCCGGCCGACGGGCGCCGTGGACGACTGGCGGGCCGAGGAGACCCGGCGCGGCAGCGCCGTGTGGACCCGCAAGGGCGACGTCTTCGCGGTGCACGCCGCGGGCAACCACCCCGGCCCGCACTCGCTGTGGGTCGAGGCCCTCGCCATGGGCTACCGGGTGGCCGTACGCCCCTCGCGGCGCGAGCCATTCACCCCGCACCGCCTGATCTCCGCGCTGCGGGCCGCCGGCTTCGGCGCCGACCAGGTCGTGCTGCTGCCCACGGACTACGAGGCGGCGGACGAGATCCTGCGCAGCGCCGACTACGGGCTGGTGTACGGCGGCGACGAGGTCGTCCGCAAGTACGCGGGCACCCGGGTGCTGCCGCAGGGCCCGGGCCGCTCGAAGATGCTGATCCCGGCCGGCGTCGACTGGCGCGACCACCTCGACGTCATCGTGGACTCCATCAGCCATCAGGGCGGCGTGGCCTGCATCAACGCCACCACCGTGCTGATCGACGGGGACCCGGCGCCGCTCGCGCGGGCCATCGCCGAGCGGCTGGCGGAGATTCCGAGCCTGCCGCCGGAGGACGAGAAGGCGGTCCTGGCGGTGCAGCCGGTGGAGGGCGCCCGCAAGCTGGAGAAGTTCCTGCTCGCCCGGGCCGCGGGGACCACCGCGCACCTCGGCGGCGACGGCATCGTGGAGGAGCTCGGCGACGGCAGCGCCGTCCTGCGCCCCTCGGTGCACCAGCTCGACCGGCCGGACGCCGACCAGGCCGGCATCGAACTGCCCTTCCCGTGCGTGTGGGTGGCCCCCTGGACGCCCGCGGACGGGATCGGCCCGCTGCGCAACTCGCTGGTGCTGACCGCGTTCACCGAGGACGAGGGGCTCATCGACGAGCTGCTGCAGGAGCCCACGATCAGCAACCTGTACCTGGGCGACCACCCGACGTACTGGATCCGCCCGGGCGTTCCGCACGACGGCTACCTCGGCGAGTTCCTGATGCGGACCAAGACCGTCATCCGCGACTGAGGCAGTCCGTGTGAAGCACCCGTGAGTCCGGGCCGGCCGTGCCCGTGCGGCCGCGGCGGCCCGGACTCGCGCACTGCGCCCGCCCCGCAAGACCCGTGTCCCGAGAAGGAGTTAGTTGTCATGACCATGAATGGAACGGAGGGTTCCAGACCTGTGAGACTGCCCAGACTGGACTCGCTGACCGGACTCCGCTTCCCCGCGGCCCTCCTGGTCTTCCTCTACCACGCCTCCCTCGGAGTGCCGTGGATCCGGCTCTTCGAGAGCGACACCGCGAACGACACCTTCGCGAAGTACGTCTCGCAGGCCGGCGCCCTCGGCGTGACGTTCTTCTTCGTGCTCAGCGGCTTCGTCCTGACCTGGTCGGCCCGCGAGAAGGACACCTTCCGCGCGTTCTGGCGCCGCCGCTTCGTGAAGATCTACCCGAACTACGTGATCACCTGGGCGCTCGCCCTCGTCACGTTCGCGGCGGTCATGACCGAGCCCTGGCAGGCCGTGCTCAACCTGTTCATGCTCCAGGTGTGGGTGCCCGACTTCGCGACCAACTTCAGCGTGGACCCGCCCAGCTGGTCCCTCGGCGCCGAGGCGATCTTCTACCTCGCCTTCCCGCTGCTCATCCTGTTCATCAGGAAGATCGACCCGGCGAAGCTGAAGTACTGGATCGCAGGCGTCATGGTCGCCGTCTTCCTCACCCCGACGCTGACCTACGCGGTGATCCCCGGCGGCGGCATGCAGATGCCCGGCGCCGACGGCACCTCCACCGTGCAGTACTGGTTCGCGTACGTCCTGCCGCCCGTGCGCCTGCTCGACTTCGCGCTCGGCATCCTGGTCGCCCGCGCCGTGATGACGGGCCGCTGGCGCAACATCGGCATGACCGCGTCGGCCGTACTCCTCGCCGTCAGCTACGCGCTCGCCCTGAACGTGGAGCACCTGTACGCGCAGCGCGCGGTCACGCTCATCCCGATCGTCCTGATGATCGCGGCCTTCGCCATGGGCGACGCCGAGAGCAAGCCGACGCCGTTCAACGGCCGGTTCATGGTCTGGCTCGGCGAGATTTCCTTCGCCTTCTACCTGGTCCACTACATCGTCCTGGCCTACTCCAGGAAGCTGCTGGGCGAGGAGCTCTTCTCCACGCCGGTCGGCATCGCCCTGATCGCCGCGCAGGCGCTCGTCAGCGTGCTGCTGTCCTGGGCCCTGTACGCCTGGGTGGAGGCGCCCATCACCCGCCGCTTCTCCACCTCCCGCAAGGCCAAGGCCGCCAAGGCCGCCGCCGCAGCGGCGGCGACCACCACCGCGGGCACGCCCGACCAGCCCCGAGACCGCCTCACGGTCTGACCGCCGGCCCGGCTGCCCGCCCGGCCCGCTGCCGACCCGCCCACACCCCACGGCCGCTCCGCCCCACCGGCGCCCGCACCGCCCCCACCGGTGCACCTCCGCCCCACCGGAACCCACGCCGCCCACCAGAGCGCCGCGCACCCCTCCCGGCCGGAATTCAGGCCCGGCCGCCCGCCACGACCTCAGGCCCGCGCCCTTCGGGTTCCCACCGAACCCGAAGGGCGCCGCCATGTCCCGGGCGAGGGCTTTGCCGTTCTCAGTCCAGTGGGATGGCCTGGTGTGCGGCGACGATGTCGTCGATGCGGCGGGCGAGGTCGAAGTCCGCGGCGGTCAGTCGGTGCCCGGCGTCGTGGGTCGTGATCGCCGCCCGCAGGTGGTCGATCCGGAGGTCGAGGTCCGCGTGGTGCTGGATCCGCCGGGACCTGTCGGCGATCGTGACGATCGCGGCCACCGCGGCGTGGTAGCGGATCTCGTAGGTGCGGGTGATCTCGTTGCCCTCCCGCTTCCACCCCGGCAGGCCCGACAGCTTCTGTGTGATCGCTTCGTCGGACAGCGGCTGCGGTACACCCATGTCAGCTCCCCTCGGTCACAGGTGCCAAGACCTCGGCGAGGCCCCGGCCTTCCGGCGCATCCTGCCATGGCGTCATGGTCCGCTTCAGGGAATGCAGTTCACGGACCAAGCGGGCGGAACGGGTCTCGACGGCGATGGCCGCTGCCTCCCGCGCAATCTCGACGGCTTGGTCCGGTTTTCGGGCTGAGGCCGCGGCCGCGGCGTGGCGGGCGAGGTAGACGCCGCGATCCCGCCGAGCGGTCGCTGGCACGTCGGCGACCAACTGCGCCCAGAGGCTGTCGGCCTCGTTGCCGAGGCCGAGACGGCCGTAGCAGGTGGCGCGCTGCACCTCCAGGTAGCCCGGCGTTCGTCGGCACGCGTTGCCCCAGGGCAGGTGGTCGTCGACCCTGCCGAGCAGTCTGCCGGCGCCATCGATGAGCTGGTCCACGGCATGCCGGTCGCCGGTGAGGCTGGCGCCGTGGGCCTGCTGCTGCATGGCCATGATCCGCACTTTGGGCACGAGCCGGTCGGAGTCCTCGAGGGCGGCCTCGCACAGGTCGATGACCCCGCGGCCATCACCGAGGTCGGTGCGGACTTGGGCCAGGTTGACGAGGCTGTAGCCGATCAGTTGCGGGTCTCGGGAGCGCGCCGCGATCTCCTGGGTTATACCCCGCCAGAAGGCGGCTGCCCCGAGATCGCCGGCGTCCTGATAGAGCCAGCCGACGAGTGCCGCATAGGCGGCTCCGACACTGAGCAGACCTCGGCGGGTTTCTCCGCTCGCAGACCTGACCAGCTTGTCGATGAGCTGGTACTGGGCGGACACGGTGCCGATCAGGTCGTGCGGGCCGAGAAGCATGTCGGCGCGGTAGTGCCCCTCCAACTGCTCCTGGAAATAGGTGATCAGCGCAGGGTCGACGTACTGAGGGGCGGTCGGACCGGGCAGCAGCGCGGCCGCGGTGACAGAGACGAACGTCCTGCGCTTCACATCTTCCTCTCGGTGTCTCTCGGGGCGCATCCACCCGCGGGGCACCGTGAATCCGAGGTCCTCCGGCCATCGCCCAAGCGCATCGTGCAGCACGATCGCGGTCTCTTCCGGCGGCCACCCAGGCCGTGCCCCCTCCCATCGGCGCCATGTTCGGGCACTGACGGTGAAATGCGCATCATCGAGAAGTCGTTGACCGTGCTGGGTGAGCTGCGCGGCGGCGGCTTCCATGGTGCGCCAGCCGACCCGGAGCCGGGCTGCCCTCAACGCATCGTTGCGGTGGCTCATGAGCCCAGTCTGAGGTGCTGTAGCGGCCGTATCCAGCGATGGCCGCAACGTGGCCATGCGTGGCCGCGGGATGGCCTATTCGGCCAGGAGGGGGCCTGCCCATCATCTACCCATTACATCCGGTGACAACGGTAGGGAGCGCACGGTATGGCCATCGACCAGGCGGAGCTGGATGCGGGGGCGCGGTTGATTGCGCGGGCCCTCGTGCCGTTCGAGCAGAAGCCGGCGGACGGGGAGATCGCCGGGATCGCGGTCGATCTGCAGGTGTACGGCGACCTGTGGTTTCCGGAGGTCGCCGCTCTCGACAGCGCGGAAGCGGTGCGGGTGCTGGACGACTGGAACGCCATCCTGCGCGAGGGGCCGGCCGACTCGTCGCTCGGTCGGTGGACCCGCACCCGGGCGATGGCCCGCGTGCTCCGGCGGCTCCACGCGCTGCTTTCCCGGGTCGTGGCCGCGTGAGCGGAGGGCGAGTCTGTGCGCGCTGTCAGCGCGCGATCCGCAGCGCCTTGTACGTGACGATCGTCTCGTTCTCGGCGTCCGGCGCCCGGCCCGATCAGTACGGCCACGCGTACGGCGATCCCGAATGCCCCTCTGGGCCCGTCGGTTACGACGCCGGGGCCAGGAGGCGGTGGGCCGCTGTGGGGGCGGGGTGGCCCACGTAGGGGAGGAGGTCGGCGTAGGCCTGGGCGTCGCCTACCAGGATGCCGCCCAGGAGGGTGCGGCAGTCGGCGTCCAGGACGAGCTTGGCGTACGTGCCCTGCGTCTCGTCCAGGCGGCTGAGTTCCAGGGAGCCCTCGGTGCTCGCCTGGGCGTCGCCGAAGCTTGCCACCTCCACTCCGAGCAGCTTCAGCTTCGTTGACATGTCCGCTTGTTCGAAGGGCTCCGCGCCGAGGCCGAGGAGTTGGCGGGCCACCGATTCGGCCATTCGGTAGCCGGGGGCGGCCAGGCCGTAGCAGCGGCCGGATACGGCCGCGCACTCGCCGATCGCCCAGATGCGACGGTCCTCCGTGCGGCACAGCGCGTCCACCAGGAAGCCGCCGCGCTCGCCGCGCTCCAGGCCGGCCGGGGTGGCCAGTTCGTCGCGGGGGCGCACGCCCGCCGAGAAGATCACCACGGACGCTTCCAGGGCGGTGCCGTCCGCCAGGGCCACCGCCGCGGCCCGGCCGTCCGGGCCGGCCTGCACCGACGCGGTCGCGACCCCGCAGTGGGCGTGCAGTCCGCGCTCCGCCACCCGCTGCCCGAGGACGCCGCCGCCGGCCGCGTCCACCTGCAGCGGCATCAGCCGTGGGGCGAGCTCCACCACGTGCGGCTCCATGCCGAGCAGCCGGAGCGCGTTCGCCGCCTCCAGGCCGAGCAGGCCGCCGCCGATGACCACGCCGGGGCGGCCCGGCACGGCCGCCTCGCGGATCGCGTCGAGGTCGGTGAGGGTGCGGTAGGCGAAGCAGCCGGGCAGGTCATGGCCCGGTACGGGAGGGATGAAGGGCTTGGAGCCGGTGGCCAGGACCAGGGCGTCGTAGCCGATGGTGTCGCCCGCGGTGGTGGTCACCGTACGGGCCGTGCGGTCGATCGAGGCGACGGCCGTGGAGAGCCGCAGCTCCACCCGCGGGTCCGACGCGAGGCCGGGCGCGGGCAGGCTGAGGTCGGCGGCGGTGCGGCCGTCCAGGTAGGAGGAGAGCGCCACCCGGTCGTACGCGGGGTGCGGCTCCTCGGCCAGGACCACCACCCGCCAGGATCCGGCCGGGTCCAGGGCGCGCAGCTCCTCCACGAGGCGGTGGCCGGCCATGCCGTGTCCGGCCAGGACGAGGGTGCGGGGGGTGCGCGGGGTGCGGGCGGCGTGCGTCGTCATGAGGGGGTGCTCCCGGTTCGGACCAGGCCGCACAGCGAGCGCACGGCGCTCGTGCAGCCGCCGCAGCCGGTGGTGGCGCGGGTCGCCGCGGCGACCTCCTCCACACCGTCGGCGCCGGCCCGGCAGGCCTCGGTGATGGCGTGCTTGGTGACGTTGTTGCAGCGGCAGACGACGGCGTCGTCGGGAAGCTCGTCCGCGCCGGGCTCGGCCGGCGGGATGCCGAGCAGGAACTCCAGCCGCCCGGCGGACGGCACGGGCAGGCCGCGCTCGTAGAGCCGGGTCACGGCGGCGATGGCCCGCGGCAGGCCGAGCAGGACCGCCCCGGTGATGCGCCGGTCGTGCAGGGTGAGGCGGGCGTAGCGGCCGCGCGCCGGATCGGCGAGCGTGATCACTTCGGGTCCGCTGCCCGCGGGCACCGCGCCGCCCGTGGCGGGGGCCGGGCCGGCTGCCGGACTCGCGGCGTCGACCACGGGGTCCGCACCGGCTGACGGGGCCGCGCCGTCGGCCCGGTCCGTGCCGGCCGCCGGGGCCGGGGCTCCGCCCAGCCGGACCAGGTCGATGCCGGGCACCCGCAGCCGGGTGACCTGGCGGGTGCCGCGGTGCTCCGGGCCGCTGTCGGCTCCGGTCAGCTGCCGGGCCAGCGACTCCGCCTGCTCCCAGGCGGGTTCGAGGTGTCCCGCGGTGTCCCCCGGGTGTTCCGCGCAGTCCCCGATGGCGTGGATGTGCGGGTCGTCGGTGCGCAGCCGCCCGTCGACGGTGATCCCGGAGCGGACCGCGAGGCCGGCCCGGCGGGCGAGTTCCGTCTCGGGCACGGCCCCGGTGCACAGCAGCAGGGTGTCCGCGGCCAGCACGCTGCCGTCGTCCAGGGTGAGCTTGCCGGAGCAGTACCCGGTGGCGCGGCGGCCGGTGTGGAGCTCCACGCCCAGTTCGGCCAGGCGCCGGCCGAGGAGTGCGCCGGCGGTGGCGTCGACGTGCCGGTGCAGGGGGTGCGGCCCGCGGTGGACGAGGGCCACTTCGTGGCCGGCCCGGCGCAGGGCGGCGGCCGCCTCGACGCCGAGCAGCCCGGCGCCCAGGACGACGGTGCGGCGCGCGTCGGGCGCGGCCCGCAGCACCTGTCCGGCGTCGGCGAGGGTGCGCAGGGCCACGACCCCTTCGGCTCCGCCGGGCCGGGGCAGCCCCGGGATGCGGGGGACGCGGGGGCGGGAGCCGGTGGCCAGGACCAGCGTGTCGTAGCGGTGCACCGAGCCGTCGTCGGCGTACGCGAGGCGCCGGCGGCGGTCGATGCGGGTCACGGTGGTCCCGGTGCGCACCCGGACGCCCTCGGGGAGTTCGGGCAGGGCGAGGGCGGCGGCGGGCAGCGTGCCATCCAGGACGGAGGTCAGCAGCACCCGGTGGTAGGGGGCCCGCGGTTCGGCGCCGAGCACCGTCACCCCGCCGCGGTGGCCGTGGTGGTGCAGCCGTTCCGCGAAGCGGTGGGCGGCGCTGCCGCCGCCGACGACCAGCACCTCGCCCGCGCTCACAGCCCGGCTCCGGCTTCGTCGCCGGCGTCACGGACGTCGTCGGCGGCCTCGGCGGCGGGCCCGACCCGGACCGCGCACACCTTGAACTCGGGCATCCGGCTGCGCGGGTCGAGGGCCGCCGAGGTGATCAGGTTGGCCCGCCCGGCCCCGGCGAAGTGGAACGGCAGGAACACCGTGTCCGTGCGCAGCGAGGGGACGAGCCGGACCCGGGCGGTGGTGCTGCCGCGGGCCGAGGCGACCTCGGCGGCGGCGCCCTCGTCCAGCCCGAGCCGGGCGGCGGTGTCGGGGTGGATCTCGACGAAGGCCTCGGGGGCGGCGGCCGCGAGTTCGGGGACCCGGCGGGTCTGGGCGCCCGACTGGTACTGGGCGAGGACCCGGCCGGTGGTGGCGTACAGCGGGTAGTCGGGGTCGGGGGTCTCTGCGGCGTCGCGGTGCTCGACCTCGGCGAACCGGGCGAGCCCGTCGGGGTGGGCGAAGGAGTCGAGGAACAGCCGCGGTGTCCCGGGGTGCGGGGCGGCGCCGTCGGGGGTCTCGGGGCAGGGCCAGTGCAGGGCCTCGCCGGCGTCGAGCCGCTCGTAGCTGATGCCGGAGTAGTCGGCGCGCCCGCCGCGCGAGGCCCGGCGCAGCTCGTCGAAGACCTCCCGCGGTACGGCGGGGAAGCGGGCGGGGTCCTGGCCGAGCCGGACGGCGAGGCCGCGGAGCACCTCCAGGTCGCTGCGGGCCTCGCCGGGCGGGGTGAGCAGCCGGCGGCGGCGCAGGACGCGGCCTTCGAGGCTGGTCATGGTGCCCTCCTCCTCCGCCCACTGGGTGACGGGGAGGACGACGTCGGCCATCTCGGCGGTCTCGGACGGCACGAAGTCGGCGACGACGAGCAGGTCGAGCGAGGCCAGCCGGTCGGCGATGCGGGCCGCGCGGGGCGCGGAGACCACCGGGTTGGAGCCGAAGACGAGCAGGGCGCGCGGCCCGCCGTCCGTGCCGAGGGCGTCGAGGAGCTCGTAGGCGCTGCGGCCGGGGCCGGGCAGGCTGTCCGGGTCCACGCCCCACACGGCGGCGACGTGGGCGCGGGCGGCGGGGTCGGTGAGCATCCGGTAGCCGGGCAGCTGGTCGGCCTTCTGGCCGTGTTCGCGGCCGCCCTGGCCGTTGCCCTGGCCGGTGAGGCAGCCGTAGCCGCTGCCCTCGCGGCCGGGCAGGCCGAGGGTGAGGGCGAGGTTGATGAACGCGGCGACGGTGTCGGTGCCCTTGCTGTGCTGTTCGGCGCCGCGGCCGGTCAGGACGTACGCCCGCTCGGCGCCGGCCAGCAGGGCGACGGCCTCGCGCATCTCGGCGACGGGGACGCCGGTGACGCGTTCCACCCGCTCGGGCCACCAGGCGGCGGCCCGCCGCCACGCGGCCTCGAAGCCGGTGGTGCGCTTGTCGAGGTACTCCCGGTCGGTGTGGCCCTCGGTGACGGCGAGGTGCAGCAGGCCGAGGGCGAGTGCGAGGTCGGTGCCGGGGGCGGGCTGGAGGTGCAGGGCGGCGGCCTCGGCGGTGGGGGTGCGGCGCGGGTCGATGACGATGAGCTGCGCCGCGTTCAGGTGGCGCATCAGCGGCGGCATCGTCTCGGCCGGGTTGGCGCCGGCGAGGAGGATGACGTCGGCGGAGGCGAGGTCGGTGACGGGGAAGGGCAGGCCGCGGTCGAGGCCGAAGGCGGCCGAGCCGGCGGCGGCCGCGGAGGACATGCAGAAGCGGCCGTTGTAGTCGATCTGGCTGGTGCCGAGGGCGACGCGGGCGAACTTGCCGAGCTGGTAGGCCTTTTCGTTGGTGAGGCCGCCGCCGCCGAACACGCCGACCGCGTCGGGGCCGTGCTCGTCGCGGATGGCCCGCAGCCGGCCGGCGATCAGGTCGAGGGCGGTGTCCCAGTCGGCGGGGGCGAGTGCGCCGTCCGCGCCGCGGACCAGGGGCCGGGTGATGCGGCCGGGGGTGTCGAGGAGGGCGGGGGCGGTCCAGCCCTTCTGGCAGAGGCCGCCCTGGTTGACGGGGAAGGAGGGATCGGGGCGGACGGTGGTGCGGCCGGTGGTGCGGCCGGTGGTGCGGTCGGCGTCGTGGGCGAGCCGGGTGCCGCACTGGAGGGCGCAGTAGGGGCAGTGGGTGGCGGTCTCAGACACGGGTGGCCTCCGCTCGGGCCGGCTCGGCGGCCGCGGGGGCCGCGGCGGCCCGGTCCGCGGCGGTGGCGGGGGTCCGGTCCGCGGCGGCGGTCCCGGCCGCGGGGCCGCGGCGCAGGTAGACCGCCCAGGTGATCAGGACGCAGACCACGTAGAAGCCGAGGAAGGCGAGGAAGGCCGGCTCGCCGGAGGGTTCGGGCCCGCCGTAGGCGCTGCGGAAGACCAGGTTGACGCCGACTCCGCCGAGGGCGCCGACCGCGCCGGCGATGCCGATGACCGCGCCGGAGAGCCGGCGGGCGCGGGCGAAGGCGGCCTCGGCGTCGTGGCCGGAGGTGACCTGGTCCTGGGCCTGCCGGGCGAAGACGGCCGGGATGAGCTTGTAGGTGGAGCCGTTGCCGATGCCGGTCAGGACGAACAGGGCGGTGAAGCCGGCGATGAACAGCCCGTACGAGCCCTGCGCGGAGGCCAGCAGCAGGACGCCGGTGCCGGCGGCCATCGCCAGGAAGGTCACCAGCGTGACCCGGGCTCCGCCCCACCGGTCGGAGAGCAGCCCGCCGACGGGCCGGAAGAGGGAGCCGAGCAGCGGGCCGAGGAAGGTGTAGGAGGCGGACTGGAGCGGGGTGGCGCCGAACTGGCTCTGGAGGACCAGCCCGAAGGCGAAGCCGTAGCCGATGAAGGAGCCGAAGGTGCCGATGTAGAGGAGGGATATCCACCAGGTGTGCGGGTTGCGGGCGGCCTCGCGCTGGGCGCCGGGGGCACTGCGGACGGCCGTGAAGTTGTCCATCTTCCAGGCGGCGAGGAGCGCGGCCAGCACGATCAGCGGGAGGTAGACGGCGATGACGTACGCGGGGTGGGTGCTGCCGGCGGTGGCGATGACGAGGAGGCCGATCAGCTGGATGGCGGCGACGCCGAGGTTGCCGCCGCCCGCGTTGATGCCGAGGGCCCAGCCCTGGTGGCGCTGCGGGAAGAGGGCGGTGATGTTGGTCATCGAGGAGGCGAAGTTGCCGCCGCCGACTCCGCCGGCCGCGCCGATCAGCAGGAACACCCACAGCGGGGTGCCGGGCTGCTGGATAAACCACAGGGCTGCCAGGGCGGGTACGAGCAGGATCCCGGAGGCGAAGACGGTCCAGTTGCGGCCGCCGAAGCGGGTCACCGCGTGGCTGTAGGGCAGCCGCAGGGCGGCGCCCACGAGGGTGGGGACGACGACGAGGAGGAACTTCTCGGCGGGGGTGAAGCCCAGGCCGATCGCGGGCGACATGAAGAGCACGAGGACGGACCACATGCTCCACACCGAGAAGCCGATGTGCTCGGAGAGGACCGAGAGGGCCAGGTTGCGGCGTGCGATCCGCTTTCCGGTCCGCTGCCAGAACTCTTCGTTCTCGGGGTCCCAGTCCTCGATCCAGCGTCCGGTTGCGGGACGTGCGGGCGCGGGCGACGTCATGGCTCCTCGGCTTTCTGTTCGGTGGCTGACACCTTGAACTATACAGTTCAGTTCAGTTCGAACTCAAGCCTCGGCGCCCAAGCGTCAGTTCGGCCGCTTCAGCGCCTTGTCCACCAGCGCACCCGCACCCCCGGTGTACGCCGCCGGGTCGCAGAGCGCGGCCAACTCCGCACCGCTCCACCGGCCTTCGAGCACCGGCTCCCCGGCGAGCAGCTCGTGCAGCGGCCGGCCGCTCTCCTCCGCCGCGGCCGAGACCCGGGTCAGCAGCTGCTTGGCCGCCGCCTTTCCCAGCTCCGGCGCCAGCACCGCCGCGATCCGCTCCGACACCACCTGGCTGCCCGTCAGCATCAGGTTGGCGCGCATCCGTTCGGGCCGTGCGGACAGCCCCTGCGCGAGCTCGACCGCGGTGTGGGCCGCGCCGCCGACCAGCCGCAGGGCCTCGCGCAGCAGCTGCCACTCGGCGTGCCAGGCGCCGGCGGAGCGCTCGTCCTCCGCGACCAGGCACTGCACCAGCCCCGTGGCCAGCACCGGCACCTGGAGGGCGGCGCTGCGCAGCAGCGTGCTCAGCACCGGATTGCGCTTGTGCGGCATGGCCGAGGAGCTGCCCCGGCCGGCCACGGCCGGCTCGGCGACCTCGCCGACCTCCGTACGGGACAGGTTCTGCACGTCGACGGCGATCTTCCCGAGGGCGCCCGCGGTGAAGGCGAGCGCGGCGGCGAGGTCCGCGACCGGGGTCCGCAGCACGTGCCAGGGAAGGGCGGGGCGGGCCAGCCCCGTCTCGGCGGCGTACGCCCCGACGAGCCGGTCCAGGTACGCGCCGGGGTCCTGCCGCCCCGCGCCGTCGATCCCCGCGCCGTCGACCTCGGCGCCGTCGATCCGGGCGTACTCCAGGTATCCGGCGAGGGTTCCGGCGGCCCCGCCCAGGGACACCGGCAGTCCGCCGTCGGCGATCCGGGCCAGGCGCTCGTCCGCGTCCAGGACCAACTGCCGCCAGCCGGCCGCCTTCAGCCCGAAGGTGGTGGGCACGGCCTGGAGGGCCAGGGTGCGGCCCGCCATCGCCGTGTCCCGGTGCTCGCCGGCCAGCCGGGCCAGGGCGGCGGCGGTACGGCCCAGGTCGGCGCGGATCAGGCGCAGGGTCCGGGCGGCCACCAGCATGGCGCCGGTGTCGAGGATGTCCTGGCTGGTGGAGCCGCGGTGCACGTACTCGGCGGCCTGCGCGTCCTCGGCGGCGACCACCCGGGTCAGCGCCTGCACCAGTCCGACCACCGGGTTCGCGGTCTCCCGGGCGGCCAGGGCGAGTTCCCGCAGGTCGAGGTTGCCGGCCCGGGCCGCGCGGGTGATGGTGTCCGCGGCCGCCTCCGGGAGGGTGCCGAGCCCGGCCTGGGCGCGGGCCAGGGCGGCCTCGGCGTCGAGCATGGCCTGGAGCCAGGCGAGGTCGGAGACGGCCTCCTCGGCGGGGGTGCCGGCCCGCACCGGCGACAGCAGCCCCGCGTCGGTGAGCGCGTCCTGCGCCCAGCCGGCGCTCGCCGCGGTGCTCATGGCTGCGGTGCTCATGGCCGTGGTGCTCATACCAGCACGCCGGTCAGGTCGGTCTCGGCGGGCAGGGCGACCCCGGCCGGGACGACGGAGGCGGGCGGCAGGGCCAGGACCGAGCGGGCGATGGAGTCGGAGTCGCCGAGGGTGACCGAGTCGACGCCCGGGCGGATGCCGGCCGCGGTGACCCAGTGCACGGACTCGGTGGGCACCCCGTACGCGAACCGGCGCGGGTGGGCGCGGCCGCGGGCGTCGAGGAGCCGGTACGGGCGCTCGGTGACCGCGAGGCCGCCGGACTCGTAGCCGGTGCCGTCGGGGCCGGAGATCCGGTACGTGGTGCACTGCTCGGTGTCGAGGAGGTGGCGCAGCAGCGGGTCGTCGGTGCGGCGCAGGTCGGGCTCGGGCAGCCGGGCCTCGATCAGCACGGTGGAGCGGACCGCGGGGCCGGGGACGCTGCGGGACCGGGCGATGAAGGTGGCGTCGTCGCCGGCGGCCGTGTCGACGCGGATCTCGGTCCCGGGACCGGTCAGGACGAGCACCCCGGCGTCGATCAGGGCGATCATCTCCTCGATGCGGGAGGCCGGCGGGCCGATGGAGAGGAAGGCGTTGAGCGGGGTGTACCAGCCCTCGAGGTCGTCGCGGTGCGAGTCGCCGGTCAGGCCGCCGTGGTCGACGGCGAGGCGGATCTCGTTGCGCAGGTCGCGCAGGACGTCCAGGGCCGCCTTGAGGGGGCCGCTGAGGTTGCCGGCCCGGGCCTCGCGGACGTCCTCGGCCAGGTAGTCGACGAGCCAGGCCCGGAAGTCCTCGCGGCTGGTGAACTCGCGGTCGCCGTAGGGGCGGGAGAGCTTCTCCCAGCTCCAGCGCTCGTCCGCGCCGATGCCGTACACGTCGAGGAGGGAGGACCGGTCCTCTTCCTCCTCCAGGGACAGGAAGCGGGTGGTGAAGCCCTCGCGCTCGTCCCCGCGGCCGCGGGCCCGGAGCAGGGCGCCGTAGTAGACGCTCTCCGCCTCGCGGGAGATCAGCGGCCACAGGTCGGTGGTGAAGTCGATGCCCTCGCCGTCCTCGGAGCGGCGGTGCAGCTCCTCGATCCGGGCGGGGGTGAGCAGGCGCGGCAGGTAGCGGCCGTAGGCGCCCTTCTCGTTCTCGCCGCGGGCGTGGTACGGGATGCCGCGGCGCGAGCTGGCGTACAGCACCGGCTCGTTGCCGGAGGCCCGGTAGACGAGGCGGCCGTCGTCCTCGCGGACGAACTGCCCGCCGCGGCCGGCGGTGAAGAGGGCCATGTGGTCGAAGAAGTTCAGGCCGAGGCCGCGCAGCAGGACGTTCTGGCCGGGCTTGACGGTGTTCAGGTCGAGGTCGGCGGGGTTGGCGGGGGTGATGTAGGTGAGGTGGTGGATGCGGGCGAGGCTCGCGGTCTTGGCCTCGCGGGGGGTCAGCCGGGCCGGTACGTGGCCCTGGGCCATGACGATGGCGTCGAGGTCGTTGAGCCGGGTGCCGTTCTCGAGGCGGACGCCCTGGAGGCCGCCGGGGGTGCCGTGGGTGTCGGCCATGGCCACGGCCCGGGAGCGGTGGACCTCGATGGTGACGTGGGCGGGGGCGAGGGCGGCGACCCGCTCGAAGGTGGCGCGCAGGTAGCTGCCGTAGAAGGCGCGGGTGGGGTAGGTGTTCGGTCCCAGGCGGCGGGCCTCGGCGACCGTGGCCCCGTCCCCCTCGCCGGACTCGGCGAGGCCTTGCGCCCACTCGTACAGGCTGGGGCCGGGCTCGATGGGGCCCTCGGTGCGGACGCTGTCGTCGGTGTAGATGGTGATCTGGGAGGCGACCGTGTTCATCAGCAGGTGCTGGGACTGGTCGGGCCGCCAGACCTGGCCGGCGCCGGGCGCCGAGGGGTCGACCACGTGGACGGTGACCGTGTCGTGCGAGGGGGTGCTGCGCTCGTTGGCGCACAGGCGCTCCAGGACGGAGAGGCCGCGGGGGCCGGCTCCGATGATGGCCACCTGGAGGTGGTCGCGGTGCGTGCTCATCACTGGTCTCCGTTCGGGGCGGTGCGCTCGGCGGTCGGGGCGGCCGGGGCGGCCAGGGCGTCCGGGGCGGTCGACGCGTTCGGCTCGGGGACGCGGAAGCCGTGCATCCAGGCCACGTAGTCGTGGAGCTCGTCGCGGGAGAAGGAGCGCAGGACGGCGTTGCGGTCGGTGGCGGCGGCGCCGGAGGTGTGCCAGAGCTTGATGCTCTCCCGGGCCAGGAGCTGGATCCGGCCGGTCCGCTCGGTCCGCTCCGCGTTGAACTTCTCGAAGCGCTGCGGGAACTCGTCGGCGTCGCAGTCGAGGAGGTCGCCGAGGGTCACGGCGTCCTCCAAGCCCTGGCAGGCGCCCTGGGCCACGTAGTGGAGCATCGGGTGGGCGGCGTCGCCGAGGAGGGCGACCCGGCCGTCGGTCCAGGTGCCGACCGGGTCGCGGTCGACGAGGACCCAGGACTTCCAGCCCTCGCCGAGGGCGAGCAGGCGCTGCGCGTCCTCGCCGAGCGCGGCGAACTCGCGGCGGATGTCGCCCTGGGTGGCGGGGACGCCGGCCACGGCCTCGGTGGCCTTGTTGTCGCTGCTGGCCGCGAGGTTGAGGTACTTGCCGCCGGCGATCGGGTAGTGCACGAAGTGGCAGCCGGGACCGGTCCACCAGGTGACGGAGGCCAGGTGGCGCCGGCGCAGCTCCTCGGGGACCTGCTCCATCGGGATGATCGCCCGGTAGACGGTGATCCCGGAGTTGCGGGGGGCGCCGTCGCCGACGAGCTGGGCGCGGATCGCGGAGTGGATGCCGTCGGCGCCGATCAGGGCGTCGCCGGTGATGCGCTCGCCGTCCTCGAGGACGACGGTGGCGCTGGTGGCGTCCTGCTCGTAGCCGACCGCGGTGGCGGCGCTGCGCAGCCGTATGGACTCGTCGGCCCGGCAGGCCTCCAGCAGCTTGGTGTGCAGCTCGGCCCGGTGGACGACCGCGTACGGGTTGCCGAACCGCTCCCGGTAGTGCTCGGTCAGGTCGAGGCTGACCACGTGTTCGCCGGTGACGCCGTCCATGAAGGTGAGCGCGTCCATCCGGACGGCGGTGGAGCGGACGGCCTCGCCGAGGCCGAGCCGGTCGAGGGCGTGCAGTCCGTTGGGGGCGAGCTGGATGCCCGCGCCGATCTCGGCGAACTCGGGGGCGCGTTCCAGGACGAGGACCTCGTGGCCCTGCCGGGCGACCGAGAGGGCCGTGGCCAGACCGCCGATTCCGCCGCCGACGATGATGAGCTTCGACATCAGACCTTCTCCTCGGTGAGCTGCGAGCCGGCGCCGGCGGCGATGAGCCGGGCGAGTTCGAGACGCTTGATCTTGGTGGTGGCCGTCTGCGGCAGGTCGGACTGCCGCCACTGGACGGGGTCGGCCATCGGGGGCAGGCCGGCGGTGGCGGCCTGCCAGGCGGCGGGGTCGAGCGGCTTGTCGTCCCGGGTGCAGACCACGGGGACGGCCCGGCCGTTCTCGTCGGGGATGATGATGACCTCGGCGAGCTCCTCCAGCCTGGTGAAGAGGGTGTCCTCGGCGGCGAGGGTGGAGCCGAAGCCCTCGATCAGGTCGACCTCGCGGTCGAGCAGGTGCACGCAGCCCCACTTGGTGCGGTAGCCGACGTCGCCCATGCGCCACCAGCCGTCGTTGACCTGCTTGTCGTAACGTTCCTGCTCGCCGAGGTAGGTGACGATCCGGCCGTCGCTCCTGACCTCGATGAAGCCGGGGTTGGACTCCGAGACCGGCAGTCCGTTGCGGCTGACGACGCGGACGTCGGTCATGCCGGGGAAGGGCATCCCCACGCAGCGGCCGTCGGCGTCGAGCCCGCGGCGCTTGGAGAAGGACCGGGCCACGGCCGGGCCGATCTCGCTCTGCCCGTACAGCTGGCCGAAGACCGGGGCGGTGCGCCGGGTGGCGGCCAGCATCCGCTGCACGGTGCGCGGGTGGATGGCGTCGAAGGTGCTGGAGAACAGCTTGACGTTGGCGAGCGGGCCCCGCGGGTCGTCGGCGAGCTCCTCCCACTCCATGAACGAGTTGGGGTGGGCCTCCAGGATGCCGGGGCGCAGCCGGGCGAACAGGTCGGCGGCCTTCTTGGGGTCGGAGTCGGCGAGGACGACGATCGGGTAGCCGCGGAAGAGGGAGATGGCCAGGGCGGTGATCAGGCGGGAGTGGACGAAGGAGACGTGCATCGCGATGGTCTCGCGGCCCGGGAGGAGCGGCTTGGTGATCGCGGCCTGCGGGCGGTAGCGCGCCTGGAGGGTGGCGCCGGTGTGGACGGCGAGCTTGGGGGTGCCGGTGGTGCCGGAGGTGTGGGTGATCAGGGTCGGGTGCTCGGGCGGCATCGTCACGGCGGGCACCCGGGGGGAGCCGGCCAGCGAGGCGAGCTCGGTGGCCTCCTTGTAGCTGCCGGAGGTGAGCAGGACCTGCTCGGCCTCCTCGAAGACCGAGGCGGGCAGCTCCGTCTCCAGCTTGTTCTGGTCGGTGAGCAGGTAGGGCTGCTCGGTGCGGCGCACCAGCTCGGCCACGGTCTCGCCGTCGAGCTTCGGCGACAGCAGCACCGGCACCGCACCGATGCGGACCGCGGCGCAGGCCAGCAGGGTGATGTCGAAACCGTCGGACTTGTAGATCACGACCCGGCGGCTGGGGCGGACCTGCGCGGCCCAGAGCCGGGAGGCGAGGTCGTCGATCAGGTCGGCCACCTCGGCCACGGTTGCCCGGCGCCCGAGCTCCGGGGCGACGTCGAGGTCGTGGTCGAGGATCACGACGTTCGTCGGGTGCTTCTTGGCGGCCCGCTCGAAGAGGGTTCCGAGTCGTATGCCCTTGTTGCCGATGCGCTGCAGAATCATCGCCTTTGCCCTTCTCAAGTCACGTACGGATGGCTTCGGTTGCCGGTTGCCGGTTGCCGGTGCTCGCTGGTCGTAGGGGTGGAGAGAGGAGGAGAGGAAGGGCGGTCAGGCGCCCTGCGCGGCCGCTGCCTGCTCCTTCTCGATGACGGTCTTGATGCGGCCGAGGGTCTCGGCCAGGTCGCCGGCGACCTTGTCGCCCCACTCGGCGAAGAACTGCTGCTTCCGGTCGTCGTCCATCTCGGCGGTGATGCCGCGGATGCCCTCGGTGGGGCTGCCCATCCGGAAGTGGTGCACCAGGAGGCTGCCCTCGCCGTCGGCCTCGATGGTGAAGCCCCAGACGCTGTCCTGCTTCTCGCCCTTGCTGTTGTGCATGGCCCACTGGAACGTCCGGCCGGCCTCGGCCGCGACGACCTCGGCGTACGTCGTCCACTTGCCGCGCACCACCGGCGCCCAGGCGACGACCTCCTCGCTGCGCTCGTTCTCGCCGCGGAAGACCGAGCCGACCGCGCCGGGCTCGCCGGTGGTCCACTCCCCGCCGAGGCACTCGGGGCTCCACTCGCCGCTGCGGGCGAGGTCGCTCACGACCGCGTACACCTGGGCCGGGGTGGCCGAGACGCGGATCTGGGCCCGGGACCGGAAGAGGGGGGTCTGGGTGCCGCTCATAGCGGGTGTCCTCCTGGTGAGAAGCAACGTCGGAAATCTGAACTTCCGCTTCTGCCGCCTTGCTTGGCTGCTCAGCTAGATGAACCATACAGTTCAGTTCAACTGAACGCAACGGTTCAGTTCAGTTGGGATCTAGACTGGTGCGAGCCGAGGAAGTTGGGGACGAACGACATGACCGCACGGACCAGCACTGCAGAAGCCACCACCGGCCCCTCCGGGGCCCGTGCCGCGCGCAAACGGCAGGCCATCCTGGCCGCGGCCCGCACGGTCTTCCTGCGCGAGGGGTTCGGGGCCGGAGTCGACCAGCTCGCCGCCGAGGCGGGCGTCTCCAAGGTCACCGTCTACAACCACTTCGGCAGCAAGGAGAACCTGTTCAACGCCGTCATCGGGCAGACCCTCGACGAGGCCCTCGAAGTCGCCCAGTCGGTCATCCAGGCCAAGCTCGCCGAGTCCGACGACGTCCGCGCCGACCTGCTCGAGGCCTGCCGGATCTGGGTCGCCGGCCTCACCACCCCCGACGTGCTGGCCCTGCGCAACGTGATCGCGGGGGAGCGCCACCGCTTCCCCGAACTCGGCCGGACCTGGCAGGAGGAGGGCCCCGGCCGCCAGCACGCCGCCCTGGCCTCCGCCCTGGGCCGGCTGGACCAGCGCGGGCTGCTGCGCATCCCGGACATGGAGCTGGCCGTGCTCCAGCTGTCGGGGCTGGTGCTGTCCCCGCACCTGGTCTACGGCGTCTACGGCACGACGCTGGACGAGGACCTCGCCGAGCGGCTGCTCCAGGGCGGCGTGGACATGTTCCTCAACCAGTACGGGGTGAACCCGTAGAACGCCCGGGCTGCGGGTGAATGGCCGTCAATTTCCTGTGTCAAAGCCAAACTTCACAGTGAAAGCCGCTTGCCCCGGCAAGGTGGGGCGTGCCTATGGTCGTCCCCCGTTGACGGATCGTCACCCGAATCCCAGGGGGATCACACCGCATGGAGAACACGCCGCCTTACGGGCAGACGGACAGCGCGTTACCGGCTGCGCCGATCGCACCGCCCAGTAAGCCGCCCGGCGCCCCGCCGAGTGCCCCGCCTCCTCCCCCCTCGCCGCCGCGAGTCGTCGCCGGCGGCGGGATCGAGCTCCGGATCAGCAAGCGGATCCTGTGGGTGGGCGGGGCCGCGTACCCGCTGGACAACATCGCGCGGGTCTACACCTTCACGCTGCACCCGCGGCGCAAGGACGCGACCGTCCACTTCCTGAAGAACCTCGGCATCATCCTCTCCGTGGCCTTCACCCTGACGATCCTCGGCGGTCTGACGTCCCTCGCCAACAGGGAGGCATCGGCAACGATCCTCCAGTTCGTCTGGCTCGGCACCGCTGCCGCGCTGATCTACTGCATCGTCCAGCTGATCAGCGTGCTGGCGGCCTCGTCGTTCTACGTGCTGGCCGTCGAGACCTCCGGGCCGTCCATCGCCGTGGTCACCAGCAAGGACCACAACCACCTGCACCGGCTCGTCGGCCAGATCACGCACGCGATCGACAACCCCGACACCGAGCTCCACGGGGTGCGGGTGGACACCATCTCGATCACCTCGAAGAACTACCACTTCGGGGACAACGTGAACATGTACGGCGGCACCGGCAACGTGGGGATCGGGACTCGATGAGCGGCGACAGCTACCACTTCGGCGACAACGTCACCATGAACGGCGGCACCGGCAACACCGGCATCGTGAAGAACTACGGGGCGGCGGACGGCCCGTCGGACCTGCCCCCGGATCTCCGGGCGGCCATCCAGGACCTCCTCGACCGGGTCGACGCGCTGCGCGGGCAGCTCCCGCCCGCCAGTACGCAGGTACTGGACGCGTCCCTGCCCGATGCCACCGGCGGTGCGGAGGTACCGGCGCAGGTCCGGCAGAGCGCGCTGATGTCCATCGCCGGCATCGCCGCCGTCGTCGGCCCGCTCGGCCAGCCGATCGTGGACGCCGTCACCAAGATCCTCGAACTGCTCGCCGGCGGCTGACGCCGCGGACCGACGGCCGTCCTGAGGGGGCCGTGAATCGGGGGCACTTGCCCGATCTCGGCTTGGCCGCTGGCCGTGAGGGGCGGGTGGCGCCGCCTTCGACCTGGCCGCCTTCCCCGAAGTGGTCCGCGTCGTCGACGCGCTGGCCGACGTCCGTGCCGTCCTGGCCGGTCTCGGTATCGCCGACGAGGACTTCACGAGGGGAGCTGTGCACGGACGCGGTGGCGGCCGTTCGCGGCCCTCGGTCTGACACCCGCCCGAGGTGCGACCTGCCCCTGACGCCGGGTTCGCACCCCGGAGAGGGCGTCTCTCCGTCGCCGACCGTGAACGGGGGAGGCGCCCCGTCGGCCGTCCCCGGGGGCGCGGGGGCGGCCGGCGGGGCGCCTTCGGGGCGCTCCGACCGGTGCCGTCAGTCCTCGTATCGGCCGAGGCGGTCCGCGGCGTAGTCGTCGAAGGCCTGCTCGATCTCCTCGGGGGAGGTCATCACGAACGGGCCGCCGCGGTAGACCGGTTCGCCGATCGGCTCGCCGCTGAGGAAGAGGAAGTCGGCCCCGATCGGCCCGCCTTCGATGCGGACGGTGTCGCCCTCGTTCGCGAGGACGGCCAGCTCGCCGTCGGTGACGTCCGCCTCGGCGACGCGGCCGCTGCCGGACAGGACGTACACGGCCGCGTTGCGGCCCTGCGGCGCGGGCAGTTCCGCGTTCTCGCCCGGGGCGAGGGAGGCGTGCACGACGGTCACCGGGACCTGCGTCTCGAACGGGCCGGTCACGCCGAGGGCCGTGCCCGCGATCACCTTGAACCAGGACCCGTCGAGCCTCCGGACCACCGGGATCTGCTCCGCGGTGCGGTTCTGCGTGCGCGGGCGGAGCCCCTTGAGGGAGGCCGGCAGGTTCACCCAGATCTGCAGGTTGTGCTGGAGGCCGCCGGCCGCGCGGAAGGCGTCGGTCGGCTGCGCGGAGTGCACCACGCCCGCGCCCGCGGTCAGCCACTGCACGCCGCCCGGCGGCACCACGCCGTGGTTTCCGGTGGAGTCGGCGTACTCGATGTCGCCCTCCAGGACGTAGGCGATGGTCTCGAAGCCGCGGTGCGGGTGGTCGGGGGCGCCCTTGGGCTCGCCCGGGCCGAGGTCCACCGGCCCGACCTGGTCGAGCATCAGGAACGGGTCGAGCTGCGGGATCTGCGGCGTCGGGAAGGGCCGGCGGACCGGGAATCCCTCGCCCTCCAGGGTGTGTACGGGCTGCAGGACGTCGGCCACCGAGCGGGTCGCGGCGGTGGTGGCGGCAGCGGTGCCGAGGGCAGAACCCAGCATGGTCATGATGCCTTCTCTCGTCGTTCGGGGGTCGTCGCCTTCCAATGCAGTGAACTATACAGTTCAGTTCAGTTCAGCGCTAGTTCGAGTTCTTCGACCGGGCGCCCCGGCCCTAACTGACAGATACCGCCGGCCGCGATTGTCGGTGCCCCGCGTGCGCGGACAGACTCCTTCCCATCGCACCAACGCACACCTCGTCATCGCAGGGGCATGCCGCCACCGGCATTCGCTGCGCATGCCACCTTTGTGGAAGGACAGTTCATGCCCGAGCTCAAGATCCTCGCCATCTCCGGCAGCCTGCGCAGCGGCTCGTTCAACAGTGCCCTCGTCCGCGCCGCGCAGAAGCACGCCCCCGGCGACCTGAACATCGAGATCTACGAGGGCCTGCGCGACATCCCGCCCTACGACACCGACCAGGACATCGACCCCGCCCCGGCCGCCGTGGCCGACCTGCGCCGCCGCATCATCGAGGCCGACGGCCTCTTCATCGCCACCCCCGAGTACAACTACGGGATCCCCGGCGTCCTGAAGAACGCCCTGGACTGGGCGAGCCGCCCGGCCCTCGCCTCCTCCCTCACCGGCAAGCCGATCGCGATCGCCGGCGCCGCGCCGACCAACTTCGGCACCGTCCGCGCGCAGCTGGCCCTGCGCCAGATGTTCCTGTGGACGGACTCCAAGGTCGTCGGCAAGCCCGAGCTCCAGATCTTCCGTGCCAACGAGCGCTTCGACGAGGCCGGCAACCTGACGGACGAGACCGCCATCGAGATCCTCAAGCAGCTGCTCGACACCCTCGGCACCAAGATCCGCGAGACCCGCGCCCTGGCCAACGGCACGGTCTGACCCGACCTCCACCCGACCCGACACCCCCCCCACACCCCACACCCCACACCCCCCACGCTCCACCCGTCGACCGGAGTCGCCGGCTCCTGCTCGTCTCCCCCTCTCCGAAGGGCCGTCCACCCCCGTGGCGGCCCTTCGGCATGTCCCGTTCCGCCCCCGTTCCGCCCCGGTTCCGGCGCGGTTCCGCCCCGGCTCCGCTCTGGCCCGCGCGAAGTTGACGAAGCCTGTACGGAGCGGTGCGCCGTCCCCGCGCCCCCTTGCGAGGATCGGCCCATGCGTGCAGCCTTCATCGAAGAACTGGGCCCCGCCGAGAACATCCGCTACGGCGACATGGCCCTTCCGGCCCCCGGCCCCACGGACGTCCTCGTCGAGGTCGAGGCCGTGTCCGTCAACCCGGTCGACACCTTCGTGCGGTCCGGGCTCTTCCGCACCCCCGTCGAGTTCCCGTTCGCCGTCAGCCGCGACCTCGTCGGCACCGTCGTCTCCGCCGGCGCCGGCGCCCCCGGGTTCGCCGTCGGCGACCGCGTCTGGTGCAACAGCCTCGGCCACGGCGGCCGCCAGGGCGCCGCCGCCGAGCAGGCCGTCGTCCCCGTCGACCGGCTCTACCACCTGCCGCCCGGCGTGGACGCGGCCGAGGCCGTCGCCGTCGTGCACCCCGCCGGCACCGCCTACCTCGCCCTGTTCACCCACGGCCGGGTCCGCCCCGGCGAGACCGTCCTCGTCGCCGGCGCCGCCGGGAACGTCGGCAGCGCCCTGGTCACCATGGCCGTCGAGGCCGGCGCCCGGGTCATCGCCACCGCCGCCGCCCGCGACGCCGAGTACTGCCGCTCCCTCGGCGCGGCCGAGGTCCTCGACTACAAGGACGCCGTGCCCGCGCTCGCGGCCCGGATCCTCGAGGCCGCCCCGCAGGGCATCGACGTGCACATCGACACCTCCGGCACGAACGACTTCACCACCGCCGTGGAGGTCCTGGCCCACCGCGGCCGGATCGTCCTCCTCGCCGGCGCCCGCTCCCGGCCCGTGCTGCCCGCCGGTCCGCTCTACATGAAGGACGGCGCGGTCGTCGGCTTCGTCATCTCGCACGCCACCACCGCCGAACTCGCCGAGGCGGCCGTCGCGATCAACCGGCTGATGGCGGACGGCCGGCTGCGCGCCCGCGCCATCGAACGGGCCCCGCTGTCCGACGCCGCGCGGACCCACCGGCGCATCGAGGCCGGCGAACTCCACGGCAGCCGCGTCGTCCTGCTGCCCAAGGAATCGTGAGCACCGCCCGCTACGGCCCGTACGGCGCCGGGCGCCGCCCGGAGCACGATCCGCCGGCCTGAACACCCCGCGGCGCAAGACCTCCCGTACTCCGCCCGAAGGCCTCCCGGGCGCCCGGCACCGGGCGGCCGGGGGCGCGCAGCCCGCACGCACCGCGCGCCCCCGCCGACCTGACGGACTGGCAGACACGCCCCGCGGCCGCCTGTCAGCGGCTGCCAGACTCCCCGCATGGACGTTTTCCCGGAGACCTCGGCCGAACCGCGGAACGCCTGGGTCAGCTTCGCCCTCCTCGGCGCCGTACAGCTGCTGCTCAACGCCTCGGTGTCGGTGACCTTCGCCGCCGGTCCGGCCATGCAGCGCGAACTCGGCCTCAGCCGCATCGACCTCATCCTCGACAGCGCCGCGTACGGGATCTCCTTCAGCGGACTCCTGCTGCTCGGCGGCCGCCTCACCGACCGGGTCGGCCGGCGCCGCCTCTTCTCCTGGGGAACCGCCCTCTTCGCCGTGGCCTCGCTGGCCGCGGCCCTGGCCCCCGTCTCCCACGCCGTGCTCGCCGCCCGCTTCCTCCAGGGCTGCGGTGCGGCCCTCGCGGCCCCGGCGGCCATGTCCCTGCTGGGGGTCGTCTTCCCCGAGGGCCGGGCCCGGGGCGTCGCCCTCGCCCGCTGGGGGCTGCTGGCCAGCCTCGGCGCCGCCGTCGGCATCGTGCTCAGCGGGGCGCTGTCGACCTGGGTGAACTGGCGGTGGAGCTTCGGGGCCCTCGCCGCCGTGGCCGTCGCCGCCCTGGCCTGCACCCGCCGCGCCCTGCCGACCGGTCCCGCGCCCGTACGCGTCCCCGTCGACCTGGTGGGCGCCGTGCTCGGCACCCTCGCCCTCTCCACCCTCGGCTACGGCTTCGTGATGGTCGGCCCGCACGGCTGGACCGCCGCCGCCGTCCTCGGCCCGCTGGCCCTCGGCGCCGTACTGCTCGCCGCCTTCGCCGCCGCCCAGCGGCGGGTGCCCGCGCCGCTGCTGCCGCTCGGCTTCCTCGCCTCCCGGTACCGGGCCACCGCCCTGGTGTGCGCGCTGCTCGGTCCCGCGATCGGGGCGGGCACCGCCTTCCTGCTCGCCCTCTGGTTCCAGCAGGTGCGCGGCTACTCGGCGCTGGAGAACGCCCTGGCCTTCGTCCCGTACAGCGCGGTGCTGCTCGGCGTCGGCTTCGTCGCCGGGCGGATCGTCGCCCGCCACGGGGTGCGCGCGGTCGCCGTGGGCGGGCTCGCCGTGATCGCCGCCGGGCTGTTCCTCATCGGCGCCGTGGGGCTGCGCACCGACTCGGCGGTGCCGGTGCTGGCGGGCCTGGTCGTCCTGTCGGCCGGGATCGGCACGCTGATGTCCGCGGCCGTCGTGGGCGCGGTCGCCGGCGTCCCGGAGAGGCAGTCCGCCCTCGCCGGGGCGGTGGTCAACACGGCGATCCTGGCCGGGCCGACCATCAGCCTCGCCCTGATCAGCTCCGCCGCCGACGCCCGTACGGCCACGCTGCTCGCCGCAGGCGATCCGCACGCGGCCACGGGCGGGTACGCCTTCGCCTTCGAGGCAACCTGCGCCGTGTTCGTGCTGGCCATCGCCCTGGCCGGGTACGGGCTCTCCCCCAACCGCCGGGCCCGCACCGCCGGGCCGACCGCCCCGACCGCCGGGCCGGCCCCCGAGCCGACCGCCGGGCGCGCCGTCGACCGGCAGCCGCAGCACTCCTCCACCCCGGCCTGACCAAGGGGGGCAGGCCGGGGTGGGGGGCTCACGGGAGCCCGGCACCCCGTACGCCGGTACGACCCCCGTGCGACCGAGCGACCGCCCGGACCCCCTTGACGCCCCGCCGTGCCAGGTGGACGCTCCCGCGGTCCCGATCCACACGGTTGCAGCTGGGGGGCCGCCATGCCGGAGCAGTCAGTCGAGTCCGTACAGACGGCGGGGGAGCTGCGCGCGCAGCTCGCGGAGCACGGCGCGCGCTGGACGGTCATGGAGCACCTCGCCGACGACGAGGCCGTGCCGCGCCCCGCGCTCGGCCTGGAGCCCGGGGCCAACCTGACCTCCGCCGCGGAGGCCGGGACCGTCGACCTGCGCGCCCTCCTCGGCCGCCCCAGCGGCAATCCGCACCTGACCCGCCGCCGCGCCGCCCACGGCCTGCTGCCCGGCACGCCCGCCGCCGCGGCCGCCGCAGCGGGCCCGGCCGGGGCCCGGCCCGCCGCCATCGACTGGCGCAGCCGCTGGGGCTGGCCCTGGATCACCAAGGTCAAGGACCAGAACCCGTGCGGCTCCTGCTGGGCGTTCGGCGCCGCCGGCCTGGTGGAGTCGATGGCCCGGATCGAGCACGGCGTCTGGGCGGAGCGCTCCGAGGGCGACGTGCACGACGGGCTGCGCTTCACCTGCGGCCAGGGCTCCAACCCGGAGACCGCCCTCGACTGGATCCGGGCGGGCGGCGGACTCGCCGACCCGGACTGCTGGCCGTACTCCCCGCCCCCGCCGTCCGTGCCCGCCGACCGCCGCGACGCCTGGCGCGCCGAGTACACCCCCAGCTGGGACCGGTCCGGCCGCACCGTCCGGATCGGGGACTACGTCCGCCTCGGCGACGTGGAGCAGCAGAAGGTCTGGCTCGACACCGTCGGCCCGCTCACCGCCTGCTTCGACGTGTACGACGACTTCTTCGGCCTCGGCTCCGGCGTCTACCACCGCACCAGCGACCGTTTCGCGGGCGGCCACTGCGTGCTGATCACCGGCTACGACGACGCCGCCGGCTGCTGGCTGTTCAAGAACTCCTGGGGCACCGGCTACCACGTCGGCGGCCACGGCCGGATCGCCTACGGCGAGGCCGACATCGACCACTGGGCCAAGTGCGGGCTGCGCGGCACCAACGTCGACCCGTGGACCAAGCGCCGCCTGCACTCCGGGAACGTCTACGAGAGCGGCAACGGCCGCGCCCACCGCAACTTCGAGATGCTCGCCACGACCACCGGCGGCCGCCTCCAGCACTGGTGGCGCGAGGGCGACGCCCCCTTCCCGTGGGCCCGGGCCGCCGTCTTCGCCGGCGACGCCTCCGGCCAGCCCGCCTTCACCGGCACCACCTACAACCGCAACATGGAATCGGTGCACGTGACCACCGGCGGCCGGCTCCGCCACTGGTACTACGAGCAGTCCGCCGGCACCTGGCGCGACGGCGGCGCCTTCGGCCCGGGCGACGCGGCCGTCGGCTCCACGCCCGCGTTCATCCAGAGCGACTACGGCAAACCGGGCAACTTCGAGGTGGTCGTGCGCACCGCCGACGGCCGGCTGAACCACTGGTGGCGGATCAACGGCGCGCCCTGGACCTGGAACGACGGCGGCCGCTTCGCCTCCGGCATCGCCCACTTCGGGCCCGCCCTGGTCCAGACCCGCAGCCGCCACCTCGACCTCGTCGCCACCCGTACGGACGGCCGGATGCAGCTGTGGTGGCGCGACGATCCGAACGGCTTCGTCTGGCGCCCCGGGGAGGTCTTCGGCAGCGCGGTCACCTCCGCGCCCTGCCTGATCGAGGCGCAGTACGGGGCCGCCGACGAGGACACCGCCGGGAACTACGAGCTGTGCGCGGCCGTTGCCGGCGGGCGCGTGGAGCACTGGTGGCGGGGCAACGCGGCCGGTGCGGCCTGGCGGCGCAGCGCCGTGTTCGGGCACGACGTCCTCGCCGTCACCGGGATGCTCCAGGGCAGCTTCGGGTTCAATCTGGAGGTCGTCGTCCTGCGCACCGACCGGCGGCTCCAGCACTACTGGAGGGACGGCGCGGGCTGGCACGAGGGGCCCGTGATCGGCCCCGCCTGAGCCGGACAGCCGGGAGGGAGGCGGTCGCGGTGGAGGTGCGCAGGCTGGCCCTGGGTGCGGGCGAGTCGTACGAGGTGCGGCTCGCCGGGCGCGGTGCCCGCGGCTACGTGTGGACCTGGCAGGTCACGGGCGATGCGGACGCGGTCGCGGTGGACGCGGCCCCGAGCCCGGCAGCGGCGGTGCCGCCGGGCGCCGCCGTGGAGCGGGTGTACACCGTGCGGGGGACCCGTGCGGGCGGGCGGGCCCGGATCCGCTTCGCGCAGATCCGCCCGCCCTACCCGCAGGAGGCCCCGTACGACGAGCTCGTCCTGGAGGTGGAGGTCACCGCCGGACGGCCCGGCGGGGCCTGAGCGCCCAGTGCTGTACGGACTCCAGCGGGCCGCGTTCGAAGCGGCGCAGCCACAGCCAGGACCCGGCGGCCAGGGCCGACGACACGGCCGCCCACAGGCCCATCACCCACCAGGGGCCGGTCCCGGCGAACCGGTCGGTGAGGCCCAGGCCGATCCCGTAGCAGAGCAGCATGCACAGCAGGTTCTGGCCGACGTAGGCGGACAGGGCGGTGCGTCCGATGTTCCCGAGGGCGGCGGCCCCGGGGAGCAGGCGGCGGTCCAGGGTCCAGCCGATCAGGCCGATGTAGCCGACGGCGACCAGCGGGGCGATCACGTAGCGGCCGAGCACGAAGAATTCGGATCCGCCGAGCGCGGCCGCGGTGCCGAGCGGCAGGCCGAGGCCCAGGCCCCAGCCGGCCATCCGGGCCCGGATGCGGCGCCCGGTGTCGGTCGGGGCGAAGGCGCCGGCCCGGTGGAGGCGTACGCCGAGCAGGAAGAGGAAGACCAGCAGGCCGAAGGAGAAGACGGGCTCGATGCGCAGGGCGAGGGCGTTGTCGAGGCGGAAGCGGATCTGGTCGGGCCAGCTGCCGCCGGCGTAGAGGCGGACGGCGTCCGGGTCCGGGGCCCCGGGCCCGGTGTCGGGCTCGGCCAGGCCGCCGAGGGTCACGAGGCCGACGAGGGCCAGGTGCACGGTGGCGGCCGTCCACAGGGCCGCGCGCCGCACCCGCTCGGAGCGGGCCAGCAGCCAGGCGACGAGCAGGGCGGTGACCGCGTACCCCATCAGCACGTCCCAGGCGAAGACCAGGACGAAGTGGACGGTCCCCTCGAGGAAGAGGAACGCCGCCCGGCGGGGGTAGCGGCCGGGCCAGGGCTGTCCGCGGCGGGCGGCGGAGTCGTACTGGATGGCCAGCCCCACCCCGAACAGGATGGTCAGCAGGGACAGGAACTTGCCGTCGGCGAGGAAGCGGAAGACGAACTCGGCGATCGGGGCCGGGCCCGGGTCGGCGATCGGGTCGGGCAGGTCCAGGCTTCCCCGGAGCACGCTCCACTCGGAGCCGGGCGAGGTGAAGATCCAGACGTTGGTCATGAGCGTGCCGAGGATGGCGGCGCCGCGCAGGACGTCGAGGAGCGGGAGCCGGGCCCCGGCCGCGGACACGGTCCCGGCCGCGGTTGCGGTTGCGGTCGAGAATGCGGTCGCGGTCGCGGTCGGTGCCCCGGTCGGGGGCTCGGTCCTCCGGGGGCCGGGAGCGTCGGGGCGGGTGCTGTGGGCCATGTCTTCAGCGTCCCGGCGCGTGCGGCCCGTCTCGTCCTGCGGGCGGACGAAGCCGGGGTACATCCTTCGATGCAGCGGACGGCGCCGTCGGTCCGCATCCTGGACGGCACAAGCGGGTGCATCCGTCATGTACCTAACCTGTTGCGCATGGCCGCTCCCGCCCCCGTGCCCGCCCCTGCCGCCGCCGTACCGGGCCACGTGGGCCACGTGGGCCACGTGGGCCACGTGGGCCACGTGGGCCACGTGGGCCACGTGGGCCATGTGGGCCGCGTCGGGGCCCTGGGCCGGGGGACGGGCCGGTGACCGGCCCCGCACCGCAGGAGCCGCCGGGCGGGCGGCGGGCGGCGGCCGTCTGGTCCATCGGCGTCGCCGTCTACTTGGTCGCGGTCACCTTCCGCACCAGCCTGGGGGTGGCCGGCCTGGAGGCCGTGGACCGCTTCCACGTGAACGCCTCCGCCCTCTCGACGTTCTCCCTGCTCCAACTGCTCGTCTACGCGGGCATGCAGATACCCGTCGGCCTGATGGTGGACCGGCTCGGCACGAAGCGGGTGCTGACCCTCGGCGCGGTCCTGTTCACCGCCGGCCAGCTCGGCTTCGCGCTGGCCCCCTCGTACGGCACGGCGCTCGCCGCCCGCGCGCTGCTGGGCTGCGGGGACGCGATGACCTTCATCTCCGTCCTGCGGCTGGGCACCCGCTGGTTCCCGGCCCGGCGCGGGCCGCTGATGGCGCAGCTGGCCGGCCTGGTCGGCATGGCCGGCAACCTGGTCTCCACCCTGGTCCTGGCCCCCGTCCTGCACGGCCTGGGCTGGGTCCCGGCGTTCGCGGGCAGTGCGGCCGCGGGCCTGCTGGTGCTCGTCCCGCTGGTGCTGTTCCTGCGGGACCACCCCGAGGGCTGCGAGCCCCCGTCCCCGTCCCCGTCCCCGTCCCCGGCCCGGCCGGCCGCGGGCGGCGGCGGCTTCGTCCGCCGGCAGATCCGGGACTCCTGGCGCGAGCCCGGCACCCGCCTGGGCCTGTGGGTGCACTTCACCACCCAGTTCCCGGCGATGGTGTTCCTGCTGCTGTGGGGCATGCCCTTCCTGGTCGAGGCGCAGGGACTGCCGCGGGCCACCGCAGCCGGGCTGCTGACCCTGGTGGTCGCCTCGCACATGGCCTTCGGCCTGGCCTACGGCCAGGCCATCGGCCGCCGGCAGGGCGCCCGGGTCCCGCTGGCCCTGGGCACCGTCGGGCTGACGGCCGCGCTGTGGGCCGCGGTCCTGGTCTTTCCGGGGGAGCGGGCCCCGATGTGGCTGCTCGTCACGCTGTGCGTGGTGCTGGGCACCTGCGGGCCGGCCTCGATGATCGGGTTCGACTTCGCCCGGCCCGCCAACCCGCCCGAACGGCAGGGCACCGCCTCCGGCATCACCAACATGGGCGGCTTCCTCGCCTCCATGACCACCCTGCTGACGGTCGGCGTGCTGCTGGACGCCACCGGCGGCGACTACCGGATCGCGTTCTCCTCGGTCTTCGCCGTGGAACTCGTCGGCCTCGCCCAGATCCTGCGCCTGCGCGGCCGCACCCTCGCCCGGGAGCGCGAACGCGAAGCCGAGCGCGAGGCCGGACGCGTACGGGGACGGGACGCCGAGCCCGGCGCCGCCCGCCCGGCCGGAGCCCTCCTCCCGGGCCGGGCCCGTACCACCCCGGGCCGCAGCCCCGACTGAGGCGCCGTCCCGGCGTCGTGGGCGCCCGGCTCGCCCGGCTCGCCTGGCTCGCCCGGTGCGTCCGGTCCGTCGGCGCCGGGGCGGGGCAGACCCCCGTCCTTCCCCGCCCCGCCGCCGGCGGACCGGACGCATCCGGCCGGCGGTGCCGAGCCTACGGCCGACCGGCGGGCCCGGCTGTGCGGGCCGCGCAGACATCGTTGACCTCCTGCGCAAGCGCCTTCCGTACCGCCCGGTGCCGGTACTCGCTGGGGCTTTCCCCGTACGCCTCGCGGAACGAGCGGCTGAAAGCCGAAGGGTCGGTGAAACCCCACCGCGCGGCCGTCGCGTGCACGGGCCGGCCGGCCCGCGCGGGGTCGGCCAGTTCGGCCCGGCACCGCTCCAGCCGGCGCCGCCGGATCCCGGCCGCCGGCGTCTCGCCCCGCTCCCGGAAGAGCTGCTGGAGGCGGCGCAGCGAGATGCCGTGCCGGGCCGCGACCGCAGCCGGGGTCAGCTGCGGATCCCCCAGGTTGTGCTCGACGAAGGCGTCGATCCGCTCCAGCAGCGCCCGGGTGCGGGCCTCGGGCGACAGCGTCTCCTCGGCGCCCAGCATCCCGGCCAGGCAGGCGCCCACCAGGTCGAGGGCCACCACCCCGAGCCGGTTCAGCTCCGCCGGACCGCAGTCCGCGCCGTGCTCCGCCAGCGAGCGCATGTACTGGGCGAGGATCGCCCCCGTTCCGTGGCGGCCGGGGATGCGCTGCGCCAGCAGCCGCTCCACCCGGGCGCCGCGCACCGGCAGCGCATCGCGCGGGAACGCCAGGGTGACGGCCCGGACCAGGCCCCCCTCCGGCGGGACGGCGTCCGAGGTCATGGGCAGCGAGGTGTCCCACAGCACGATGTCCCCGTTGAACGGCCCGGATTCGGCGCGGTTCTGGTTGAGCGTCATGGCGCCGTCGGTCACCAGCCCGATCTGGTACTGCTCGGGGTCGCTGCGCCGCACATGGGCGGCCGTACGCCGGGACTGAAGGGCCGCGAACTCGAACGTCGACACCTGTACGGGGCCGAGGTCGAGGACGGAGGCCTCGGCCCAGAAGCTGTCGGACTGCTCGCTCCTGATCGCCGTCGGCACCAGCTCCTGCGCGATGATGTCCGTGAACCAGTCGAGCCGCTCCTTCTCCGGAACGGCCCCGGCCGACAACCTGGCCCACACTTCTGTGCGTCCCCTCTTCTCCCGATCGATCCGCGCCCCGGAGACGGGGACAAGCTAACGGCCCGCGCCGGCGCTCCCCGTGCACGTACGGGGAGCGCCGGCGGCCCGCGCTAAGGGGTGACGGCGAAGTTCGCCAGGATCGCGGCCGCGAGCTCCGCGTCGCCCTCGGCCTTCACCCGGTCGGCCACCGCGTGCGGCCGGACCCGGCCCGCCGCCAGCCGTACGTACGTCTCCCAGTCCATCGCCAGCGTCACCGCGGGCCCGAGGGAGGGCGTCGAGTCGATCGTCCCGCGCCCCGAACCGTCCACGCGGACCGTCCGCAGGAACTCCACGGGCCCGTGCACGTCGATGACCACGGCCGAGTTCGCGGGCGCCCCGGCCAGCTTGGCGACCACCTTCGGCAGCCCGGCGAGCAGGATGTCCCGCGCCACGAACGCCCCCGGCGAGTCCCAGTTCCCCGGCACGCCGAGCGCCGCCCGCAGGTCCTGCTCGTGGATCCACACGTCGAACGCCCGCAGCCGGAGCGCGAACTCCAGGGTCACCTGGGTGCCGAGCGGCCCGCGCACCATCGTCGACGGGTCCCGCTTCTCGTTGCGCAGCTGCCGCGCACGCCGGATGACCGTGTACTCCAGCTCCGAGGTCATCTCCGGCGCGGTGTGGTGCCGGCGGACGTCAACCTGGACCTCCATGTACCGGGTGAACTCGTCCACCACGTGCCGCAGGTCCCTCGGCAGCGTGTGGATCGGCCGCGGATCCCCGAGCATCTCGGTCTCGATGCCGATGACGTGCGACACCACATCGCGGACCGACCAGCCGGGGCACGGGGTCGCCCGGTTCCACTCGCCCTCCGTCAGGGGGAGGACCAGTTCGGATATCGCCTCGATGGAGTGCGTCCACGCTTCGGCATAGGGCTGGAGGCTGGGATGCGGATGGACGGTCAACGGGACCCCTCGCGTGCTGTTCGGCGGTGCCATGTCTGGAAGCGTGTGGACGGTTTCCCAAACTACGCTGCCGGTGAGCACCCCGGCAGTGCTTTCGTGTGACGATCGTAGGCCGAGCTGACGGCTTGAACACCAGGATGGTGGTACTGTGCGCGCCTCGCTGATCCAAATCGCGGTGTCCGATGGGGAGTCGGTGGCCCGCCGACGGGCCCGGGCAGCCGATCTCGTACGGGAACAGGCCGGTTCGGACCTCGTCGTCCTGCCCGAGCTGTGGACCGTGGGCGCCTTCGCCTACGAGCTGTTCGAGACCGAGGCCGAGCCCCTGGACGGCCCCACCTTCGAGGCCATGTCCAAGGCGGCGAGCGACGCCGGGGTCTGGCTGCACGCCGGCTCGGTCGTCGAGCGCGCCGGCGACGGCTCCCTCTACAACACCGCCCTCGTCATTTCCCCGGCGGGCGAGCTCGCCGCCAGCTACCGCAAGATCCACCGCTTCGGCTTCGACCAGGGCGAGGCCGTGATGATGACCCCCGGCGACTCCCTCACCACCGTGGCCCTGCCGGAGCAGACCCTCGGCGTCGCCACCTGCTACGACCTGCGCTTCCCCGAGCTCTTCCGCGGCCTCGTCGACGCCGGAGCCACCACCATGGTCGTCGTCGCGGGCTGGCCCGCCCGCCGCCGCGAGCACTGGACCCTGCTGAACCGGGCGCGCGCCGTCGAGGACCAGTCGTACGTCCTCGCCTGCAGCCTGGCCGGCACCCACGCCGGGGTCGAGCAGGCCGGGCACAGCCTGGCCGTGGACCCGTGGGGGGAGGTCCTGGCCGAGGCCGGCCCCGGCGAGGAGGTCCTCACCGTCGAGCTGGACCCGGCGAAGGTCGCCGACACCCGCGAGCAGTTCCCGGCCCTGAAGGACCGCATGCTGGGCCTGCATCCCCCGACCCGCTGACCGGCCCACCCGCCCGTACCGGGGAGCCGGGTCTGATGTCACAGGGGGATGCGAGGCTGCCTCCATGGACAAGCAGACGTTCTGGACGCTGATCGAGACGGCCCGTGCGGAGGCCGCCCCGGACCATGTGGCCGCGCGTGCCGCCCGGTTGCTGGCCCTGCGCCCGCCGGCCGAGATAGCCGCGGCCCAGCAGGTGCTGTGGGACCTCCTCTCCGAGTCGTACCGCAGCCCGCTGTGGGCGGCCGCGTACGTGATCAACGGCGGCTGCTCGGACGACGGCTTCGACTACTTCCGCGGCTGGCTGCTGACCCAGGGCGAGGCCGTCTTCGCCGCCGCCCTCGCCGACCCGGACTCCCTCGCCGGCCACCCGGCGGTCCGCGAGGCGGCGGCGGAGGGCCTGGAGCTGTGGGACGAGGCGGCCCTCTCCATCGCCTGGACCGCATACGAGCAGGCCACGGGCACCGAGCTGCCCGCGGACTCGTTCACGATCGGCTACCCGCCCCTGGACCCGTCCTGGGACTTCGACTTCGACGACACGGCCGAGACCGCCGCCCGCCTCCCCCGCCTGAGCGCCCTGTTCGACTAGGCGGCCTCCCCGAGGCCGCTTAGAGCCCGCTGGTGTCGAGCTCCAGGCCGAACGGCTCGGGCAGCCGCACCGGCGTCCCGAAGGAGTGCGGACCGTCGACCTCGGTGTACCCGAGCCGCCCGGGCCCGGAAAACACCGTGACGGTCTTCTCCACCCGGTCGACCAGCAGGTACAGCGGCGCCCCGTACTCGGCGTACCGCTTGCGCTTGACCACCCGGTCGGTCTCGGCATTCGAGTCCGAGGTCACCTCGACGATCAGGAGGGTCTGGTCCGGGAGGAGGGCTTTGGCACCCTTGACCAGGTCTTTCGGGGCGACGGCGAGGTCGGGTACATACCAGTTGGTGGAGCCCGGAAGGTCCAGGTTGCCCGAGCCGGTGACGCAGCCCAGTTCCCTGACCCGTGGCTTGATCTGATCGCGGATCTCTTCGGCTGCGTTCTCATGGTCCCAGCTCGGCGCCACGTTCGAGACGACCCCCTCGATCAGCTCGGCGCGGTCTCCGCACAGATGCTGCAGGGCGTACTTCAGCGCACGCTCGGGATCGATGCCCTCGCTGTAGTCGATGGGCCCGTGTGCGGTGGTCATGCCGGACGCCTCCTTCGCTCCCCGCCGCCAGAGTCGCACGCGCACGCCGGTTGCGTCGTCACCCCTGGGAGTGGATATGCCCCGGGCATGCGTGTTGATCCGCCGTTCACACGCGGATGGCAAGCTTGAAGCATGAACGATGCCGCCCCGGCGCCCGCCCCTGCGCCCGCGCCCCGCAGCCGTGCCCGTGTCCGTGCCCCCGAGCTGGTCGGGAAGGGGGGCTGGCTCAACACCGGAGGCAACGAGCTCACCCTCGCCGACCTGCGGGGACGCATCACCATCCTCGACTTCTGGACGTTCTGCTGCATCAACTGCCTCCACGTCCTCGACGAGCTGCGGGAGCTGGAGGAGAAGCACCGCGACACCGTCGTGATCATCGGGGTCCACTCGCCGAAGTTCGTCCACGAGGCCGAGCACGCGGCCGTCGTCGACGCCGTCGAGCGCTACGAGGTGCACCACCCGGTGCTGGACGACCCCGAGCTGGCCACCTGGAAGCAGTACGCCGTACGGGCCTGGCCCACGCTCGTCGTGATCGACCCCGAGGGCTACATCGTCGCCCAGCACGCCGGCGAGGGGCACGCGCACGCCATCCAGCGCCTGGTCGAGGAGCTGGAGGCCGAGCACGAGGCCAGGGGCACCCTGCGCCGCGGGGACGGTCCGTACGTGGCGCCCGAGCCGGTGGCGGGCGAGCTGCGGTTCCCCGGGAAGGCGCTCGTCCTGCCGTCCGGGAACCTGCTGGTGTCCGACTCGACGCGGCACCGGCTCGTGGAGCTGGCCCCGGACGGGGAGACCGTCGTGCGCCGCATCGGCAGCGGCGAGCGCGGCTTCGGGCCGGACGCGTTCAGCGAGCCGCAGGGCCTGGCGCTGCTGCCCGACGGGCGGGTCGTGGTCGCCGACACCGTCAACCACGCGCTGCGCACCTTCGACCCGGCCACCGGGGCCGTGGAGACCGTCGCCGGCACCGGCCGCCAGTGGTGGCAGGGTTCGCCGTCCTCCGGGCCGGCCCTGGAGGTGGACCTGTCCTCGCCGTGGGACGTGGCCTGGTGGCAGGGCCGGGTGTGGATCGCCATGGCGGGCATCCACCAGCTGTGGACGTGGGACCCGGAGACCGGGACCGTGGCCGTCGCCGCGGGCACGACCAACGAGGGCCTGCACGACGGGCCCGCCGCGCAGGCCTGGCTCGCGCAGCCGTCCGGGCTCGCGGCCGCCGGGGACCGGCTGTGGATCGCCGACTCCGAGAACAGCGCCCTGCGCTACGTCGAGCCCGCCGCCGACGGCGACGGGTACGTGCTGCGCACCGCCGTCGGGACCGGCCTGTTCGACTTCGGGCACCGGGACGGCGACGCGGCGCAGGCGCTGCTCCAGCACCCGCTCGGCGTGACGGCCCTGCCCGACGGCTCGGTCGCGGTCTGCGACACGTACAACCACGCCCTGCGCCGCTTCGACCCGGCGACCGGCCGGGTCACCACGCTGGCCACCGACCTGCGCGAGCCCAGCGACGCCGTGCTCGACGGCGAGGACATCGTGGTCGTGGAGTCGGCCCGGCACCGGCTGACCCGGCTGCGGCTGCCGGAGGAGGCGGTACGGGTGGACGCCGTCGCCCACCGCACCCAGCGCGCCGCCACCGAGGTGGCCCCGGGCACGCTCCGCCTCGACGTGGTCTTCCAGGCCCCGAGCGGCCAGAAGCTCGACACCCGCTACGGGCCGTCGACGCGGCTGCTGGTGTCCTCGACCCCGCCGGAGCTGCTGCTGTCCGGGGAGGGCACGGGCACGGACCTGTTCCGGGATCTGGAGCTCAATCCGGACGTCGCCGAGGGCGTCCTGCACGTCTCCGCGATGGCGGCGTCCTGCGACGACGACCCGGCCAACGAGTACCCGGCCTGCCACGTCCACCAGCAGGACTGGGGCGTCCCGCTGGCCCTCGCCCCGACCGGCGCGACCCGCCTCCCCCTGGTCCTCGCCGGCCTCGACGCCTGACGGAGCCACCGGAACGCCCCCGCGCACCGCGCGGGGGCGTTCTGCGTTCCCGGTCGGTCGGTCGGTCGGCCGGTCGGCCGGTTGGCCGGTCGGTCGGTTGATCGGGGTGGGGTGTCAGGACTCCAGGAAGGCGACGAGGGCGTTGGCGAGGAGGTACGGGTCCTCCGCGCCGCACAGTTCGCGCGCGCTGTGCATCGACAGGATCGCGATGCCGATGTCCACGGTCTGGATGCCGTGCCGGGCGGCCGTGATCGGGCCGATCGTCGTACCGCAGGGCATCGAGTTGTTCGATACGAACGTCTGCCACGGCACGCCGGCCCGCTCGCAGGCCGCGGCGAAAACCGCCCGCCCGCTGCCGTCCGTCGCGTACCGCTGGTTGACGTTGACCTTGAGGATGGGGCCGCCGTTGGCGCGCGGGTGGTGCGTGGGGTCGTGCCGCTCCGCGTAGTTGGGGTGCACGGCGTGGCCGGTGTCGGAGGAGATGCAGATGCTGCCCGCGAAGGCCCGCGCCCGGTCCTCGTACGAGCCTCCGCGCGCGAAGACGGAACGTTCCAGCACGTTCCCCAGGAGCGGGCCGTCGGCGCCGGTGTCCGACTGCGAGCCGTTCTCCTCGTGGTCGAACGCGGCCAGCACCGGGATGTGGTCCGGCGTCCCGCCGTCGGCCGAGACGGCGGCCAGGGCGGCGACCCCCGCGTGCACCGAGACCAGGTTGTCCATGCGCGGCCCGGCCACCAGCTCGCGGTCGCGCCCCAGGTAGGCGGCCGGCTCGATCGAGTGGACCATCAGGTCCCAGCCGGCCACCGAGCCCTGCGGCAGGCCCTCTTCCTCCTCCAGGAACGCGATGAGGTCGCCCTCGCGGACCTCGCCGAGCCCCCAGATCGGCTGCATGTGCCGCTGCTTGTCGAGCTTGAGGCCGTCGCTGTTGACGGCCCGGTCCAGGTGGATGGCCAGCTGCGGTACGCGCATCAGCGCCCGGTCCACGTTGACCAGCCGCTCGCTGCCGTCGCGCAGCGACAGCCGCCCGGCCAGGCCCAGGTCGCGGTCGAGCCAGGTGTTGAGCAGGGGCCCGCCGTAGATCTCGACGGCGATCTGCCGCCAGCCCTCCGACCCGGTGTCAGGAAGCGGCTTGACGCGGAGGTTGGGCGAGTCGGTGTGCGCGCCGATGATCCGGAAGGGGGTGTGTGCGGCCGCGCCCTCCGGGACGTACCACGCGATGAGTGCGCCGCCGCGGAGCACGAACCGGCCCCCGCTGCCCGCGTCCCAGGCGTCCGTCTCCGACACCTGCCTGAACCCTGCCTTCTCCAGCCGCTTGGCCGCGTTGGCCACGGCGTGGTACGGCGACGGGCTGGCCGTCAGGAAGGTCATCAGATCGTCGGTGTGGCCGCGGTCGAAGCGGGCGGGAGAGCTCATGGGGTTCACCTTAACGACGGTCGTGTTCGCCTTGGCCGGACTGCGGGGGATCGCTGTCGGACGCCGGGCCGCGGCCCGTGTCGTCCGCGGTTCCGGCGGCTTCTCAGCCCGGCGGCCGTTCGAATCGGCGCTGCAGCTGCCTGCGTTCGCCCCGGCGGATGCGCGGGAGCATCTCCGGGGTCGTCGCGGAGCGCTGCGCGCGTCTCTTGCGTCCGGCGCAGAAGATACAGGCCTCTCCCGGAGGCGCGTCCGGGTCCACGGGTGCGCCGGGGTGCTCGGAGCAGCCGGAGGCGCCGCGCGGCCGGGACAGCTCGCGGGCCACGATGAACGCGCGGTGGAGGTCGTCCGCGATCCGCACGAAGTCGTCGGTGGGGGAGGTGAGGGCCAGGTGGAAGCGGCGGTCCTCGACGGTGCGGACGTGGTCGCGCAGCGCCTGGAGGGTGTACGGCGGGTCGGGCACCGGGTAGCCGAGCCGGCGCTGCTCCCCGGCGGGCGGGGCGGCCAGGCGGGCGGCGGCGGCCCGGCCGGCCGGGCCGCCGCGGTCGCGCAGCCCGAGGCGGCGCCGGTCGTTGCAGATCAGGCAGCGGCCCCAGCCGTCGGGCGCCTCGGGGTCGAGGGCGCCGTTGGGGTGCTCGGGGCAGCCGGTGTAGCTCTTGGCGGGGGCGAGTCCGGCGGCGGTCTGGAAGGCGGTGTAGAGGGCGTCGGCGACGGCCTCGTACTCGGCGGGGTGGGCGCCCTCGTACAGCTCCTTCAGGTGGTCGCCGAGGCTGCCGATGGCGGCCTGGAGCTCCCGGAGGGCGTAGGGCCGCCCGGTCGGGACCGCGTACCCCCTGCTGGTGCCGTGCTGCTCCTGTGGACTCATGTCTACGAGCGTCCCACGAAGCACCGACAAGGCGGGAATCGCCCGGGTCGGGGCATGCCGCGGGAGGGGCCGGGTACGCCCGCGGCCGGATCCCCCGCACGAGGATCCGGCCGCTGTGCGCACACCGTGGGTGCAGACCTGCCGCGCAGGAACTACAGGAACTACAGGAACTACAGGAACTAGAAGACGGCCTCGTCGAGCTCCATCAGGGAGTTGTCGACGGCCTCGGCCAGCGCGCGCTGGACCGAGACGCCCGGCAGGATCTGCGAGGCGAAGAACTTCGCGGCCGCGATCTTGCCCTGGTAGAAGGGGACGTCCTTGCCGGCGGCGCCCGCCGCCAGCTTCTCGGCGGCCACGGCCGCGCCCTTGAGCAGCAGGTATCCGACGACCACGTCACCGGAGGCCATCAGCAGGCGGGTGGTGTTCTGGCCGACCTTGTAGATGTTCTTGACGTCCTCGCCGGTGGCGGTGAGGTCGGTGATCATCTGGCCGACGATGGCCTCCAGGTCGACGGCGGCCTTGGCGAGCGCGTCGCGGGCGCCGGCCAGGTCCTCGCCGCCCTCGCCCTGGGCGAGGAACTTCTTGATCTCCTCGGAGAGGAGGTTCAGGGCCGCGCCCTGGTCGCGGACGATCTTCCGGAAGAAGAAGTCCTGGCCCTGGATCGCGGTGGTGCCCTCGTACAGGGTGTCGATCTTGGCGTCGCGGATGTACTGCTCGATCGGGTACTCCTGCAGGAAGCCGGAGCCGCCGAAGGTCTGGAGCGACTGGGCGAGCTGCTCGTAGCCCTTCTCGGAGCCGTAGCCCTTGACGATCGGGAGCAGCAGGTCGTTCAGGCCGTGCAGGGCCTTGGCGTCCTCGCCGGCCGCCTCCTTGACCGCGATCTCGTCCTGCACGGAGGCCGTGTAGAGGACGAGGGAGCGCATGCCCTCGGCGTACGCCTTCTGCGTCATCAGCGAGCGGCGGACGTCCGGGTGGTGCGTGATGGTGACCTTGGGCGCGGTCTTGTCCATGAAGTTGGCCAGGTCCGGGCCCTGCACGCGCTCCTTGGCGTACTCCAGGGCGTTGAGGTAGCCCGTGGAGAGGGTGGAGATCGCCTTCGTGCCGACCATCATGCGGGCGAACTCGATGATCATGAACATCTGGCGGATGCCGTCGTGCTTGTCGCCGATCAGCCAGCCCTTGGCGGGGTGCTTGTCGCCGAAGGTCATCTCGCACGTGTTGGAGGCCTTCAGGCCCATCTTGTGCTCGACGTTCGTCGCGTAGACGCCGTTGCGCTCGCCCAGCTCGCCGGTCTCCCAGTCGAAGTGGAACTTCGGGACGAGGAAGAGCGACAGGCCCTTGGTGCCCGGGCCGTGGCCCTCGGGGCGGGCGAGGACGTAGTGGAGGATGTTCTCCTCCATGTCGTGCTCACCGGACGTGATGAAGCGCTTGACGCCCTCGATGTGCCAGGAGCCGTCCTCCTGCTGGACCGCCTTGGTGCGGCCGGCGCCGACGTCCGAGCCCGCGTCCGGCTCGGTGAGGACCATGGTGGAGCCCCAGCGCTTCTCGACGGCGATCTGCGCGACGCGCTTCTGCGCCTCGTTGCCCTCGGCATGGAGGACGCCGGCGAAGGCCGGGCCGGAGGAGTACATCCAGACGGCCGGGTTCGAGCCGAGCAGCAGCTCCGCGTAGGCCCAGATCAGGGAGCGGGGCGAGGTGGTGCCGCCGATCTCCTCGGGCAGGCCGAGCCGCCAGTACTCGGACTCCATGAAGGCGTTGTAGCTCTTCTTGAAGGAGGCCGGGACCGGAGCCGTGTTGGTGGCCGGGTCGAAGACCGGCGGGTTGCGGTCGGCGTCCGCGAACGACTCGGCCAGCTCGTTCTCGGCGAGGCGGGCGATCTCGGACAGGATGCTCTTGGCGGTCTCGGTGTCCATCTCGCCGAACGGGCCGGTGCCGTACAGCTTGTCGCGGCCGAGGACCTCGAAGAGGTTGAACTCGATGTCGCGGAGATTCGACTTGTAGTGCCCCATGGCGACGGCTCCGTTAAGGCTCGGGAAGACGGGTTCCTCGTACATACCAATCGGTAACAACATGATGCTACCCGTCGGTAATAAGAAGCAACCCTTGCCCGGCCACTGTGACCAGCGTCAAAGCTCACACCACACGGTCTTGGTGCCGGCCCCGTGGACGACGCCCCACCGCAGCGCCACCGCGTCCAGCAGGGCGAGCCCCCGCCCGGACTCGTCGGTGCCGGCCGCGCGGCGGAGGACGGGCCGGGCCTGCGGATCGGGATCGGTGAGCTCGACCCGCGTGCGGGTTGCCCTTCCGCTGATGCGCAGGGTGACGGGGGTGCCCTCCCCGAGGTGGGTGATCACGTTGGTCAGCAGCTCCGTGACGCAGAGCTGGAGCTCGGGACACGGCCTGCCGAGGTGCTCGCGCACGGCGAGCCGCAGCTCGGGGACCGCCTTCGGTACGGCGAGCAGCCCGAGGGTCAGCGGCCTCACCGGTGGTCGGCCCGGAGGGCGGCGGCGAGGCGGGTGGCGGTGGCGGCGTTGCAGTTGCCGAGGGAGATGAGGGGCGGGGTCTTGTACGTGCCGGCGTAGGAGGGGAGGTGGAGGTCGAGGGAGGGCAGCGTGATCCCGTGCGCGGCGAGTGCGGAGCGGAGCTCGATCAGGGCGTCGATCGCCTGGTGGTCGGCGGCGTGGTCGCTCATGGGGGCCTTCCTGTGCGGACTGTGACGAACTGCTCACAGGCTGGCGTGGCTCGGCGTAGCGTGGGAAGGGTTTCGGGTTCCACGGTGCGAGTTGTGGAAGGGCGGGCGATTGTGGCCGCGCGTAAGGACATCGACGGTTCGGTGAGCGTGCCGGCCTTCTACGGCAAGGAGCTGCGCTGGAAGCGGGAGGCGGCGGGGCGCACGCTCCAGCAGATGGTGGAGGGCGTCTTCTACGGGGTCAGCTACCTGAGCGAGATTGAGCGCGGCGAGCGGCGGATGCCGCTGGATCTGGCGCGGCACGTGGACAGGGTGCTGGCGACCGACGGCTTCTTCGAGCGGTGCTGTGAGGATGTCCGGAAAGCGCGGCGAGGCACGCACGCGGAGCACTTCGCACCGGTCGCGGAGGCAGAGAGGCGGGCGCGAACCATCGAGGAGTGGTGCAGCGCCCTGATCCCCGGTCTACTTCAGACCGAGGCGTATCTGCGGGCCGTGATTCGGTCCACCCACCCCTTGGACCTCCCTGAGGAGGTTGACGCAAAGATCCGCACCAGGGCGCTGCGGGCCAACCTTTTCGGTGACCCCAAGAGACCTGAGTACTGGGTGATCTTGCACGAGTCGCTGGTGCGAAACCCGATCATCCCGTTCCCGGAGATGGCCGAACAGCTGGATCGGATCGCAGTCTTGGCCCGATGCGGACGCATCGTTCCACAGATCCTGCCGTGGAACGGGCCCACCCGTCCGTTCATGGAGATGTCGCTCAGGTTCATGGAGTTCGATGACGAACCCCCACTGCTGTACACCGAGGGGCCGTACCACGGCCAAACCATCGACGATCCGGCCCTCGTGAAGCAGTACCGCAAGGCCTACGATCGGCTAAGGGCCGCCGCGCTGCCGCCAGAGGTGTCCCTCACCATGATCGAGGATGCGGCTGAGGACTACCGAAATGGCAAGCAGGAAAAGTGACTTCAGTGCCGCCCGCTGGCGCAAGAGCACCTATTCCAACGGCGAAAACGGCAACTGCGTCGAGGTGGCGGACGGGGTCACCGGGTTCACGCCCGTTCGGGACTCCAAGCTGGCCGACGGGCCGACGATTCTGATCACCGCGGCGGCGTGGGGGCCGTTCGTCGAGGCGGTCAAGGCCGGGCTCTGACCGGAACCAGGGGACCGGCGGGCTCCCGCCCTCGGTAGGCTGGCCGGCATGTACGGCTACGACCAGAACCCGGGTGCCCAGCAGCAGCAGTATGCCCCGCCCCAGCAGCCGATGCCTGGGGCGGGGTACGAGCAGCCGCTGTACCCCGAGCCCTCGCCGCCGTCGCTCGCCGACGCGGTGCGCGCCTTCACGACCGGGTCGCTGTCCGCCGAGGACTTCCAGCAGATCTTCGCCACCTCGAAGGTCTACTGCCCGCGCGGCGACACCCCCGGCTTCCTGGCGCTGCACAACACGCAGCAGCCGGTCATCCCCATGTTCAGCACGCTCAAGGAGCTCCGCCGGTACGCCGGCAAGGAGTCCAAGTACTTCGTCATCACCGGCGCCGAGGTCATCGACCTGCTGCCCACCGGATACGGATTCGTCCTCGACATGGAGGGCGACCACCGGATGGTATTCGACGCGAAGGCGGTCGAGCAGATGGTCGACTATGCCATGCGCCGAATGTACGGCTGAGCACGCCGATATCCCCGCCTTCGTTGAAGGGCAGGGATATCGGTAGGCAATCAGGAGCCGCTGCACATTACGGCACCATCAGTCGCCGCCATTTCCCCCGTGAGTGGCGGCGCACTTAGGGTCAAGTGTGCCGGCGGGAATTCGGGGCGTTCTACTCCTCCTTCAGGTAGCCGCCGACGAAGCCGCGGTAGTCGCCCCAGACGCGCTCACGCATGGTCCAGGAGCTGCCCCAGCAGTCCGCCGTCCAGGTGGTCTCGCTCTGGGCGTTGTCGGCCGGCGGGGAGGAGATCCACTCCTTCACCGGGCTGTTGCTGAAGTCGCAGCCCGGCACGAAGAGGTAGTGGGCGGCGCTGCCCGGGTACACCTTCCTGGTGTCCTTGCCCTTGACCTGGTAGTTGGTGCGGACCGTGACGCGCGCGACCTTCACGCCGAGGAACTTGTCGGTGACCGAGTACGAGGCCCACATGTCGCGGTAGCCCGACGCCCGCAGTGCCGAGGTGGAGTTGGGGGACGCCAGGTCCTCATCGCCGGCGGCCTCGCGCTCCTGGACGACGTCGCCGGCCGCGAACGTCCTCCGGGTGACGCCCGCAGTCGCGGACTCGCCCGAATCGAGGAGCTGCTTGATCAGGGCGCGGTCCTCGATCAGGTCGAGGAACCGCTTCTTCTCGGCGGCCGAAAGGGCCGCGAACCCCTCGGCGGTCTCCTTGGCCTGCTCGTCCCCCTTGGCCACCTTCGCCTTGAGGTAGGCCTGGTACTTCGCGACGCGGAGAGCCTGCGTGGCCGGGTTGCCGTCGGCCTGGGCCGAACCGGGCAGCAGCGCCAGGGTCACACCCGCGAGAGCGGCCGTGGATACGAGGCTTTTCCTGATTGCGGAACGCATGCTGAATTCTCTCTCTCGACTTTCATGCCACCTGGTTGAATTCGGGCAGAAAGGGAGGAGTGCACGCATGCGCACCCTGCCGTCCCCCCACCCCCCGCATTGCGCGTCCGGCTCTTTGCCCCCCTGTCGGCCGCGCAGCACAAAGACTGCACGGGGCGGCCGCAGGGCGTCAATCAATCCTCAATTATTTGAGCATCATCTGAGTTAAGGGGGGTTCGGGTGGCCGACTTTCGATTCGGAATTGCAGAATCCGCTAATTCGGAACTTGCTATTCCGTGAAACTGGGCAGCCAGATGATCTGGAATAACCGCTTTTTCCGACCAGTCCCCTGCGCCCGCATGTGCTCCACCCGCCCGCCTCACCCGGTGTGCCCCTGTATGCGACTGGGCCGCCCCGGCCGCCGGGGGCGGCCGGCTGCGCTTGACCCGATCTCGGGGCTGTGGTCGGCGAGCGGCAGGAGCGCGAACCAGCCCCGGCGCGCGGCGCCGCAGATATGCCGGTCCCGCGGTGGGGACGGCGACATGCCGCTGCTGCTGTGTTTCGCCGGGCTCGGGTGCCGCTGCGGGAATGGGTGATGAGGGGTCGGTGTTCTGACGGGTGGCAGAAAGTTCGAGTTTCAACTAAACTCGGGGCAGAAGGAGGCCGACCATGCCTGCAGTGACCGTCGAGAACCCGTTGACGCTCCCCCGCGTCGCCGAACCGTCCCAGGAGACCGCCGACCGCAAGGTGCTGGCCGTCGTGACCGCGCCGGGCGGCTTCGAGGGCGAGGGCTTCCCGGTGCGCCGCGCCTTCGCCGGGATCAACTACCGCTACCTCGACCCGTTCATCATGATGGACCAGATGGGCGAGGTGGAGTACGCGCCGGGCGAGCCCAAGGGCACCCCCTGGCACCCGCACCGCGGCTTCGAGACCGTCACGTACCTGATCGACGGAACCTTCGTCCACCAGGACAGCAACGGCGGCGGCGGAGTCATCAACGGCGGTGACACCCAGTGGATGACCGCCGGCTCGGGCCTGCTGCACATCGAGGCGCCGCCGGAGTCCCTCGTCGTCAGCGGCGGGCTCTTCCACGGCCTCCAGCTGTGGGTGAACCTCCCCGCCTCCGACAAGATGATGCCCCCGCGCTACCAGGACATCGGCGGCGGCAAGGTCAAGCTGCTGACCACCCCCGACGGCGGCTCCCTGCTCCGCGTGATCGCCGGCGAGCTCGACGGCCACAGCGGCCCGGGCATCACCCACACCCCGATCACGATGATCCACGCGACGGTCCGGCCCGGCGCGCAGATCACCCTGCCGTGGCGCGAGGACTTCAACGCCCTCGCGTACGTCATGGCCGGGCGCGGCAGCGTCGGCACCGACCGGCGGCCCGTCGAGACCGGCCAGACCGCGGTGTTCGGCGAGGGGGGCTCCCTCACCGTGCGGGCGGAGGCCTCCCAGGACTCCCACACCCCGGACCTGGAGGTCGTCCTCCTCGGCGGCCGGCCGATCAGGGAGCCGATGGCGCACTACGGGCCGTTCGTCATGAACAGCCGCCAGGAGCTCCAGCAGGCGTTCGACGACTTCCAGGCGGGCCGGCTGGGGACCATCCCCACCACCGCCCGGGAGCGTACGAGCACCGTGGAGCAGCACTCCTAGGCAGTACCCGCCTTCCGGGCAGCAGCGCTCCCCGCCCGCACCGGCGGGGAGTCGCTAGCGGCGCAGGGCCTCGGCGGGCTGGGTGCGGGAGGCCCGCCAGGCCGGGTACAGCCCGGCGAGGACCCCGGTGACGAGCCCGATCAGCGGCGCCACGGCAACCGTCAGCGGCGACATCACCGGGGTCCAGTCGCGCAGGGCGGACACCCCGACCACGGTCAGGGTGCCGAGCGTGGTGCCCACCAGGCCGCCGACCGTGCCCTGCGCGGCCGACTCGGCCAGGAACTGGGCGGTGATGTGCCGCCCCCGCGCCCCCAGGGCCCGGCGCAGCCCGATCTCCCCGGTCCGCTCAAGCACGGCGACGAGGGTGGTGTTCGCGATCCCCACCGCCCCGATGACCAGGCAGATCGCGGCCAGCAGCAGGAACAGCTGGTCCAGGTCGGAGGTCACCCCGGCCCGCAGCGTCCGCGGATCCGGCGGCGGCGCCGGGGTCAGCCAGTCGGGATGGTCCGGGCGCAGCGCCAGCGGCAGCTCGGCGGCCACCTGCCGGGCCGCCCCCAGCTCGGTCACCACCAGCATCCGGGCCCGCTGGGCGTTGTCGGGCGGCCCCCACAGCCGTTCCGCGGTGCCCCGGGGCACCATCACCGACAGCAGCAGGTCGGGCCTGCGCTCGGCCCCGCCCGCGATCCCGATCACGGTGAACGGGTGGTCGCCGATGAACACCGCCGGGCGGCTCTCCAGCGTGGTGATGCCCAGCCGGGCCGCCATCGCCGAGCCCACCACCGCGACCTGCTCGGCCCGCCCGTCGTGGAAGGCGTCGTAGGCGCGGCCGTCGCCGAGCGTGAGACCGGCCGCGCGCAGCATGCCGGGGGAGGCGGCGACGACCGGGATCCGCTCCCCCGTGGCCCCGGCGACCGGGGCGGACCGCACGGTCGTCTCGCCGAGCGGCACCGGCCAGAACACCCCGGCGGCGGTGACCCCGTTGAGCGCGCCCGCCCGGGTGTCGGCGTCCCGCGGGAAGGCGTTCGGGACCTGCCGGGCGAGCTGCGGGTCGCCGCCGCCCGCGGTGTCCTGGACGCCGACCTCGGTGGCCGTCAGGGCGTTGAAGCGGCTGTCGATCTGCGAGGACGCGGTGGCCGTCAGGCCGAGGATCGCCACGAACGTGCCGACGCCGAGCACCGTGCCGAGGCCCGTGAGCGCCGAGCGGGCGGGCCGCTGGAGCATCCCGGCGAGCGCCTCGGACAGCAGGTCGCGCGCCGACAGCCGGGACGGGGGGATGGCCGGGGCGGCGCCGTCCCCGCCGCGTCTCCCGCAGCGCCACCGCCTCATCCCGGGACCACCTCGCTCAGGACCCCGTCGCGGATGGACACGGTCCGCCGGCCCCGCTGTGCGACGTGCGGGTCGTGCGTGATGACCAGCAGGGTCAGCCCGTCGGCGTGCAGCTCGTCCAGCAGGGCCAGTACGGCGCCGGCGGTCGCCGTGTCCAGGTTCCCGGTCGGCTCGTCGCACAGCAGCAGCGAGGGCTCGGAGACCAGGGCGCGGGCGATGGCCACGCGCTGGCGTTCGCCGCCGGACATCCGGGTCGGCAGGTGGCCGCTGCGGTGGCCGAGGCCGACGCGCTCCAGCGCCGTACGGGCCCGGCCGGCGCGCTGCCCGCGCGGGACGCCGTTGTAGACCATCGCGAGGAGGACGTTCTCCAGGGCGCTGCGGTGCGGCAGCAGGTGGAAGGACTGGAAGACGAACCCGATGCGCTGCCCGCGCAGGGCGGTGCGGTCGCGGTCGGGCAGGGCGCCGGTGTCGATGCCGTCGAGCAGGTAGCGGCCGGCGGAGGGGGCGTCGATGAGTCCCGCGACGTTCAGGAAGGTCGACTTCCCGGAGCCCGAGGGGCCGACGACGGTGACGTACTCGCCGCGCTCCACCGTCAGGTCGCAGGGCCGCAGCGCCTGGACGGGCGGCGGGCCGGGATAGGTGAGCCCGACGCCCTCGAACCGGACGACCGGCGCAGGGCCCGCGGCGGAAGGGCCGGTGGCGGAGGGGCCCGCGGCGGAAGGGCCCCCGGCGGAAGGGCCCCCGGCGGAGGAGTCGGCGGCGGGGTCCGCGGCGGAGGAGTCGGCGGCGTGCTCGGGCGCGGTCATGGCTTCGCCTGGGCGACGAGGACCCGGTCCCCGTCGGCGAGCGCGCCACCGCCGACCGGCTCGACCTGGACCATCCCGTCGGCGGACATCCCCGCCCGGACCTCGACGCGCCGCCGCTCGCCCGCCGCGGCCGGGTCCTTGCCGAGCACCGTGACGGTGGTCCGCCCGTCGGCGCCCGCCGACACCGCGGACAGGGGCACGACGAGGACCGGCTCACCCGAGGAGGCGGCGGTCACCGTGAGCCGTACGCCCTGACCCGCGAGCCGGGCGTCGAGCGTCTGGTCCGGGGTGACCGTCAGGGCGTACCCGCCGGCGTCCGCGGCCCCGGCCCCGCCCGGGGCGCTCCCGCTCCCGCCGGAGCCGCTGCCGTCCGGGGCGCCCGCCCCGGGCCCGGACCCCCCGGACCCGCCGGCCGCCGGGGTCGGGGCGGTGGCCACCGAGGCGACGGTCCCGGTGGCGGTCAGCCCGGTGGCCTCCGACAGCACCTCCACCTTCATCCCCGTCTTGACCAGGTCTTTTTGGTGGGCCGGGAGGGAGGAGCGGATCACGGGGGCGCCCGCCGACAGGGTCAGCAGCCCGTCCGGGACGGGCTCTCCCACCGCTGCCTTGACCGCGTCCACGCGGGCCGGGAAGCCCTTGACGAAGACGAGCTCGTCCGCCGGGACCATCGGCCCGGAGGCCGCCCGGGCCGCCTCCAGGCGGCTGTTGGCCTTGGCCAGGTCGGCCTGGGCGAAGGCGAGCTGCTGCTGCGCCTCCGCGGTGTCGGTGCCGCCGCCCGCCTTGGCCTTGGCGAGGGCGGTCTTGGCGGTGGTGACCTGCCGCTGCGCGGCGTCGGCGGCGTCCTCGGCCGCCTGGAGTTTCTCGGTGTCGCCGGGATCGGCGGGCCGGGGGGTGTGGCCCAGCGCGGCGTAGAGCGCGGTGACCGCCGCCTTGGTGCCGGCGCCGTAGGTGCCCGCGGGGTCCTTGCCGGTGGGGTGGCCGAGCGCCTTGAGGCCCTCCTGGAGCTGCCCCACGTCCTTGCCGGTGGCGCCGGGCTTCAGGTCCCGGTACACGGGCAGGGCCCCGGCCAGGGCGAACACGGGCCGCCCCGACACCTCCAGCAGTACCTCGCCCGCCTGTACGGCCGACCCGGGCTGTTTGTTGACCCGCGTGACCACGGGCTTGCCGCCCGTGCCGGCGGCCGCGGCGGCCCCGGCGCCCGGGGACACGGTCAGCACCTGCTCGGCGGCGACCGTGCCGCGGACGACGACGGAGGAGGTGAGTACCCGCCGTTCGACCCGGTCGGCGAGGACGGAGGCGGGCGGCGGGGCGGCGTCGGCGGCGACCTGGGCGGGGGAGCGGATGGTGGCGGCGACGGCGATACCGGCTCCGGTCAGGGCGACGGCGCCGGCGACGACCCAGGTCAGGATGCGGCGCCGACGGGCCAGGGAGGCCCTTGCATCGTCCGGCCCGTCGCCGGGCCCGTCGTCGGACCCGTCCGCCGCGACCGGCTCCGGCGGCTCTTGATGTTTCACGTGAAACCCGTTTCGTCGCTCAGCAGTTCTCGCCGATCACCCGGAGGGAGCTCACCCGCCACGGGTCGCCCTCGCTGTCCCGGGTCAGCGTGAAGGCGCCCATCTGCGAGGGCTTGTCCTGCAGTTGGTCGATGGGCTCGCCGGTCCTGGCGTCGTGGATCAGCCAGCGGTCCAGGTCCACGCAGTCGTGCAGGACCAGCGACCGCGGCCCGGGGCTCTCCACCCCGTCGATCCGGTGGCCCACCTCGCCGAGGAGCACCTGCCCGGCGGATCTGGAGTGGGCGAGGTTGTCGCGCAGCTCCTGCAACTGGCCTCCCGTGGCGACCCGTTCGATGGCGGGATCCTGCGGGTCGGGCGTGCGGTTCGCGGCGAGCCAGGCCGCCCAGTAGGCGTCGTACGCCTGCCGCACTTCGGGGCTCGGCGGCTGCAGCGCGGGCGCGGCCTCTGTCGTACCGCCCGCGGGAGCGGAGGGCGCCGGGGCGGTGCTGCACCCGGCGAGCAGGGCCGATGCCAGGGCCGTCGTGACGGCGGCCCTGGCGCGGGCCGTCCGGCCGCGGAGCCTCATGCCGCGCCGTCCTTGAGGACCTTCTCGGCGAACTTCACCTGCTCGCCGAGGTGCTTCTTCTCCTGGTCCAGGTCCTGCTTGTGCTTCTCGACCAGGGTGTTCTGGTAGGCGGCCAGGACGGCGGTCCAGGTGTCGGCGAGCTTCGTCTTCTGCTTGCAGGACACATCCGTCGTCGCGGCGGTGATCTCCTCGCCGGTGACCGGCCCGGTCCACCGGGTGCCCTCCATCTGCTGGAGCTCCCAGGGCGTCTTCACCTGGAATCCCGCGTCGCGCATGCAGGAGCTCCACTGCGCGATGGCCGCGGTGACCCGGCTGTCGCCGCGCGCCCGGTCCCCGGCCTGCTGGGCGAGTTCGTCGACCAGGCCGTTCCCGGCGGGGGCCGCCGAAGAGCCCTTGGCGCTCCTCGGGTAGAGCTTGCGGCCGGCCTCGCCCGCGCAGCCGCCTTCCGGGGCGCCCGGGTGGGCGGCGGCGCCGTCCTGCGGGCCGAACAGGGCGGCCGTCTCACTCGGGTCGCGTTTGGCCGGGGCCCCCGCGTCGCGGTTCGGCAGTTCGCCTGAGCGGTAGCCGTACTTCTTCGCGGATTCGGCGTCCACGAGACCGATTCCGCTGGTGGTCCGCCGGGTGTCGGGCTGGGAGACGTACGTGCTCGAATTCTTGAAGGAGGCGAATCCGATGCGGCGCATGCACGCCTCGGTGAGGATGTCCTGCGCCTGCTGGAGGACCTTCTGCTGGCTCTTGTCGAAACCGTAGGCGTCCAGCGGGAGGGCCGCGTTCGCAGGGTCGGGCTGCGCGGTGACCTTCACCGGAGGCTCGCCCGTGCCCGCGGCCGCGCCGCCCGGTTTCTCCGTCGACGGGCCGCTGCAGGCACCGAGCGCCGCGACCGCGACGGCGGCGGCCAGGAGCAGGGGCAGCCGTTGGCGTGCGTGGTGCACGATCAGCCTTTCGATGGTGGGACTGGTGGTCGTACACTGCCCGGCACACCCGGGGCCGGGACCGATTCCAGCGGTCCCGGCCCCGGGTGGATCCGAGCACCGATCAGCAGGGGTTCGCAGCCCACTTGGTGAGCAGGGTCATCGAGCTGTAGCCGGTGACGCTCGTGTTGTTGTTGCGGTGCTTGTCCCACCACTTGTTGCCGTTGATCACGGTGCCCGACTTGTAGCAGATGGGCGTGATCGTGTGGCTGCGGTAGCCGAGCCCCAGGACGCTGGAGGTGGTGGTGGAGTTGGAGCGGATCCGGACCCCGTCCTCGGTGTAGTCGCCGGCGTGGGCGACGGTGGCGGACCCCAGGGCGATCGCAGCGGTGGAGAGTGCCACCGCGGTGAACCTTGCTGCCTTGCGCACGCTGTCTCCTCTTCTGAGCGGACACGTCGTGGTGCAGCCGAGAGGAAGAGCCAGTACCGCCGTCAGCGGCAAGCGCTGAGCTGGTCCCCCCGGTCCGGTGAAAGACGATGGCACGAACGGCAATCCCGTACCAGGGGGTTTCGGCCGTGTGGGGGAGAGCGGCTTGAATGCACCGTGCCGGAACGCCCGGCCGCTTCCACGGAGTCTTCAGATCCTTTTCGGGGTTTGCGCTGGAAAACAGGTACAGCCCGAAATCGGCCGCCTCGGGTCCTCCGTTAATGGATGATCGGGAACCGCTTCGCGGTTGTCCGGAAACACCCGCTACTCGTCTTGCTCCCGCCGCTCGGTGCCCCGGCTCCCCCCGTGGCGCGCCCGCAGCTCCGACACCATGCCGAACGCGGCCGCGGCCAGGGGCACCGAGAGCAGCATCCCGAGGATCCCGGCGACAGCGGCGCCGGCCGTGATGGCCAGCATGACCACCGCCGGGTGCATCTGGACGGTCCGGCTCTGGATCACCGGCTGGAGGAAGTGGCCCTCCACCAGCTGTACGGCGACCACCAGGGCGACGACCCACAGGCCGATGACCCAGCCCCGGTCGGCGAAGGCGACGAGGACGGCCAGCGCGCCGGAGAGGAACGCGCCCAGGTACGGGATGTACGCGCCGAGGAAGACCAGGGCGCCGAGCCCGACGGCGCCGGGCACCCGGAGCACCAGCAGGCCCACGGTGATGAGGACGGCGTCGATCAGGGCGATGAAGGTGGTGCCGCGCATGAAGCCCTCGACCGCGTCGAACGCGCGGCGGGCCATGGCCTCGACGGTGTCGCCCCTGCCGCGGGGGCCGAGCCCGCGCAGGGCCGCGGCGGCGCGGTGGGAGTCGCGCAGGAAGAAGAACATCAGCAGGAGGGCGAGGGCGGCCATGGCCATCACCTCGGCGACGACGCTGAGCCCGGCGATGACGCCGGAGGCGGCCGTACCGCCGAACTTGGCCAGCAGCCCCTTGGCGTTGGCGGCCAGGTCCTCCAGGGAGGTCCCGGCGGCGCCGAAGTGCCCGGCGAGGTCCTGGCCGGCCCGCCGCAGGGCGCTGATGATCTGGTCGCCGGTGTTGAGGAGGGCCGAGACGACGATGTACGTGGCCCCGCCGGCCACCGCGAGCACGGCCAGGCAGGTGAGCGCGGCGGCGAGCGAGGGGTTGACCTTCATCCGGACGAGCCGCCGGTGCAGCGGCCCCAGCAGGGCCGTGCCGAGGAGGGCGAGCAGGACCGGGGTGACGGCGGCCTTGAAGACGATGCACAGCCAGATCCCGACAGCGGCCACACCGGTGACGAGGAGTATGACCACGCACCAGGCGGCGAGACGGCGTACGGGCTCGGGCAGCAGGGAGGAGCTGGTCACACGGTCATCCAACCACGCGTCAGCCGCCCTCCCGCCCCGGCCTCCCGCCCCGGCCGCCCGCCCAGCCGGGCCCCCGTCCCGGCCGCTTGCTCAGCCGGACTCCGGCTTCGGCTGCTCGTGCAGCTCGAACCAGATCGACTTGCCCTCGCCGCGCGGGTCGACGCCCCACGCGTCCGCCAGCATCTCCATCAGCAGCACCCCGCGGCCGCTCGACGCCATCTCGCCCGGATGCCGCATGTGCGGCAGCTCGTCGCTGGAGTCCGCCACCTCGATCCGCAGCCTGCGCGTGCCCGGCCGGCCCACCGCCTCCGCGACCAGCAGCGCGTCGCCGTCGGTGTGCATGAGCACGTTCGTCACCATCTCGGAGACCATCAGCACCGCCGAGTCCACCTGTTCGGGGTCCGCCCAGTCATGCAGCAGTTCCCGGATCTGCCGGCGGGCGCCCGCGATCCGGGCCGGCTCCGCCTGCGCCACCGTCAGCATCGTGCGGCGCGTGGGGCGGGCCGGATGCCGCAGCGGGGCGCCGCAGCCGCAGCCCGGGCCCTCCCGGCACAGCAGGACGAGGGCTATGTCGTCCTCGCGCCGGTCGGCGAGCGGGCCGGTGGTGTGGTGCGAGGACGGCCCGTGCACCGTCTGGACCAGCAGGTCGGCCAGCTTCTCCAGGTTCTCCGTCTCGTGCGTTTCGGACTCCAGGGCCGCCCGCAGCCGCGCCCAGCCCGTGTCCAGGTCGTGCCCGCCGGTCTCGATGAGCCCGTCGGTGCACAGCAGCATCGTCTCTCCCGGCTCCAGCGTGAACCGGGTCGTCGGGTAGTCGGTGTCGGGGATGATGCCCAGCGGCAGGCCCCCGGCGACGGGCCGCATCAGCACGGTCCCGTCGGTCATCCGGATCGCCGGCTCGGGGTGCCCCGCGCGGGCCGCCTCCAGCACCCCGGTCTCCGGATCGCACTCCACGTACAGGCAGGTCGCGAAGCGCGGGCTCCGGAAGTCGAAGCCCGCGTCGGCGTCGCCGTCCGGATCGGGATCGGCGCCGGAGTCCGGGCCGCCGTACGAGCCGGTGCCCTGCGCCGCGGAGCCCAGCCCGGCCAGGAACCGGGAGGCGCGGGAGAGCACCGCGTCCGGGCGGTGGCCCTCGGAGGCGTACGCGCGCACCGCGATCCGCAGCTGGCCCATCAGCCCGGCGGCCCGTACGTCGTGCCCCTGTACGTCCCCGATGACCAGCGCGAACCGGCCCGACGGCAACGGGATCACGTCGTACCAGTCGCCGCCGACCTGGAGCCCGCCGCCGGTCGGGACGTACCGTGCGGCGATCCGCATGCCGGGGATGTCCGGGCCCAGCGTCGGCATCATCGACCGCTGGAGCCCGGTGGTGAGCTCCCGCTCGGACTCGGCCACCCCGGCCCGCTGGAGCGCCTGGGCCAGCATCCGGGCCACGGTGGTCAGCACGGACCGCTCGTCCGGCGAGAACGACACCGGGTGTTTGAACGCGGCGAGCCAGGCGCCCATGGTGCGCCCGGCCACGATCAGCGGCAGGAAGGCCCAGGAGGCCCGGCCGAAGCGCCGGGCGAGCGGCCAGGTGGCCGGGAACCGCCGCTTGTAGTCCTCGGGGGTGGGCAGGTAGATCGCCCGCCCGGTGCGGGCGACTTCCGCCGCCGGGTAGTCCGTGTCCAGCCGCATGTCCGCGAAGGGGCCCTCGTCCCCCGGTCCGTGCCCGTGGTGGCCGATGACCGACAGCCGGTCCCCGGCCACCCCGAAGACGGCCAGCCCGTCGGGGTTGAAGCCGGGCATGGACAGCGAGGCGGCGACCCGCAGCACCTCGGCCGTCGACCGGGCCTCGGCCAGCGCCCGTCCCGCGTCCAGCAGGAACGCCTCGCGGGAGCGCCGCCAGTCGCCGGTGACGGTGGTGTGGGCGGCGGTGGTGCCGGGCTGGGGCTCGGCGATCTCCTGGATGGTGCCGATCAGCTCGTAGCCGAGGCGGCCGTCGACGGACCGGCTCTGCACCGGCTTCGAGCGGCTGCGGACGGTCCGCAGCACCCGCCCGTCCCCGTCCATGATCCGCAGCCGGGCCTCGGCGAGCGTGCCCTCGGCCACCGCCAGGTTGACGATCCCGTTGACCTCGTTCCAGTCCACCGGGTGGAACCGGGACCGTACGGCCGCCTCCGGCAGCACGGCCGGCTCGGCGGGCAGACCGAGCAGCCGGGCGGCCTCGCCGTCGAGGCTGACCTTCCCGGACGCGTTGTCCCATCGCCACAGGCCCGTCGCGACGGCAGCCAGGACATCCTCGGTGCGCACCCGGTCATCTTTACAGGTCATCGCCCCGACGTGCCTGTTCGCGGAGCCCGCCGGGCGCACCAGCGCGGCCCGCGTCCCGGACGGTAACCTTGGGAGGGTTGAATCCACCCTGGTATCGCGAAGAACTGGATGACTGATGCATCGGTACAGGTCCCACACCTGCGGCGAGCTCCGCGCCTCTGACGTCAACACCGACGTCCGGCTGAGCGGCTGGCTGCACAATCGTCGAGACCTGGGCGGCATCCTCTTCATCGATCTGCGCGACCACTACGGCATCACGCAGCTCGTCGCCCGTCCCGGCACCCCCGCCGCGGACGCCCTGGACAAGCTCTCCAAGGAGACCGTCGTCCGCGTCGACGGCAAGGTCGTCTCCCGCGGCGCCGAGAACGTCAACCCCGACCTGCCCACCGGCGAGATCGAGATCGAGGCCGCCGAGGTCGAGGTGCTGGGCGCGGCCGCCCCGCTGCCCTTCACCATCAACACCGACGACGGTGTGAACGAGGAGCGGCGCCTGGAGTACCGCTTCCTCGACCTGCGCCGCGAGCGCATGCACCGCAACATCATGCTGCGCTCCGCCGTGATCGGCTCGATCCGCCAGAAGATGACCGCCCTCGGCTTCAACGAGATGGCGACCCCGATCCTCACCGCGACCTCCCCCGAGGGCGCGCGCGACTTCGTCGTCCCGTCCCGCCTGAACCCCGGCAAGTTCTACGCGCTGCCGCAGGCCCCGCAGCAGTTCAAGCAGCTGCTGATGATCTCCGGCTTCGACCGGTACTTCCAGATCGCGCCCTGCTTCCGCGACGAGGACGCCCGCGCCGACCGCTCGCCGGGCGAGTTCTACCAGCTCGACGTCGAGATGTCCTTCGTCGAGCAGGAGGACGTCTTCCAGCCGATCGAGAAGCTGATGACCGAGCTCTTCACCGAGTTCGGCGGCGGCCGCGAGGTCACCTCCCCGTTCCCGCGGATCCCGTTCCGCGAGTCGATGCTGAAGTACGGCAACGACAAGCCCGACCTGCGCGCCAAGCTGGAGCTCGTCGACATCACCGACGTCTTCGAGGGCTCCGAGTTCAAGGCGTTCGCCGGCAAGCACGTCCGCGCCCTGCCGGTCCCGGACACCGCCGCCCAGCCGCGCAAGTTCTTCGACGGCCTCGGCGACTACGCCGTCTCGCTCGGCGCCAAGGGCCTCGCCTGGGTGCGCGTCGGCGAGGACGGCACGCTGACCGGCCCGATCGCGAAGTTCCTCACCGAGGAGAACGTCAAGGTCCTCACCGAGCGCCTGGGCCTGGTCGCCGGCCACGCCGTGTTCTTCGGCGCCGGCGAGTTCGACGAGGTCTCCAAGATCATGGGCCCGGTCCGGGTCGAGGCCGCCAAGCGCGCCGGCCACTTCGAGGAGAACGTCTTCCGCTTCTGCTGGATCGTCGACTTCCCGATGTACGAGAAGGACGAGGAGACCGGCCGGATCGACTTCTCCCACAACCCGTTCTCCATGCCGCAGGGCGGCATGAAGGACCTGGAGGAGAAGGACCCGCTGGACATCCTGGCGTGGCAGTACGACATCGTCTGCAACGGCATCGAGCTGTCCTCCGGCGCGATCCGCAACCACGAGCCCGAGGTCATGCTGAAGGCCTTCGAGATCGCCGGTTACGAGGCGGAGACCGTCGAGCGCGAGTTCGCCGGCATGCTGCGCGCGTTCCGCCTCGGCGCCCCGCCGCACGGCGGCATCGCCCCGGGCGTGGACCGCATCGTGATGCTGCTCGCCGACGAGCCGAACATCCGCGAGACCATCGCGTTCCCGCTGAACGGCAACGCGCAGGACCTGATGATGGGCGCGCCCACGATCCTGGAGGAGTCCCGCCTGCGCGAGCTGAACATCGCGCTGCGCAAGCCGGTGGAGGCGAAGCCGGTGGACGCCAAGCCGATCGCGGAGGCCGTCCACCCCGACGCCTCGCGGTAACGCCGCTGCGGCCGCCTGACGTGCGGAAGGGCCCGGGATCCTCGCGGATCCCGGGCCCTTCGGCGTATGAGACGTTGTGCTGGAAGCGGTCCTAGAAGCGGTCGAGGATCCCCTTGAGCAGGGCCGCCGAGGTCAGCTCGCAGGGAGTCGGGCCGGCGTGGAAGAACCCGGCGTTCTCGGCGTCCAGCTTGCGCAGGAAGTCGAAGGCCTTGTTGTCGTGGTCGCCGAAGGCGACGAACTGCCAGTGCACCTGCGGTGCCGACGCGGCCGCGTCCGCCAGGGCCTGCTTCGCGGGCTGCCGGTTGTCGGGGGCGCCGTCGGTCTGGAAGACGACGAGGGCCGGGCCCGAGTCGCCGTCCTTGCGGTAGCGCTCCAGGACCTGCTCCACGGCGACGTGGTAGCTGGTGCGGCCCATGCGGCCGAGCTCGGCGTGGCGGCCCTCGACCCAGGAGGCGTAGTGGGTGTCGAGGGTCAGGTCGGCGGTGCCGTCCACCTCCGTGGAGAAGAACACGGTGTGCACGGTCGCCTCGTCGTCGAGGTGCGCGGCGAGGGCGAGGGCGTGGTCGGCGAGGTACTGGGCGCTGCCGTCCTTGTAGAACGGCCGCATGGACCCGGACCGGTCGAGGACCAGGTACACCTTGGCCCGGGCCCCGGCCCTGCCCTTGGCGCGGAGCACCTGGCCGGCCGCCTTGTAGGACGCGGCCACCTCGGGCGCCCGCTTCCGCACCACGGCCGCACCGTGCGCCGGCCCTCCGACGGCCTCGGCCTCTGCGGATGCGTCATCCGCCTCGGCCTGCACGGCAACGGCCTCCGGCTCCGCCTCGTCCTGCGCGGCGAGGGCCTCGGCGGCCGCTTCGGCGTCGGCCTGGGCCGCGACGGGCTCGGCTTCCCGCTCCACCTCCGCCGACTCGGCCTGGGGCTCCGCCTCGGCCGCCTCCGGCAGGGCCGCGACCGGTTCGGCCTCGGCGGGAGCCGCTGCCTCGTCGGCCACGGCTTCCTGCGGTGCGGGCTCCTCGGCGGGCTCTTCCTGCGTCTCGGCGGCGGCGGGCTCCACCTCGTCCTGGGCAGTGATGGGCTCGGCCTGCGCGGCTTCCGGCTCCGCCTCGGCGAGGACAGCCTCTGCCTCGGCAGCGGTCGGCTCCACGTCGTCCTGCGCGGCAACGGCCTCATCCTGCGGGGCGACAGGTTCGACTTCCGGCTCCGCCTCGGCGAGAGCGGCCGCCGGCTTGGCGTCGACCGGCTCCGCCTCGGCGGCGGGATCCGCCTCGGCCCGTACGGCGTCGGGCTCGGCCTGGGGCTCCGCCTCGGCCGCCTCCGGCAGGGCGGCGGCCGGTTCGGCCTCGGCGGGAGCCGCTGCCTCGTCGGCCACGGCTTCCTGCGGTGCGGGCTCCTCGGCGGGCTGCTCCTGCGTCTCGGCGGCGGCGGGCTCCACCTCGTCCTGAGCAGCGACGGATTCAGCCTGCGCGGCTTCGGGCTGCGCTTCGGCGGCGGGCTCCACGTCGTCCTGCGCGGCAACGGGCTCGGCTGCGGGCTCCGCCTCGGCGGCCTCGGCTTCCTGCGCCTCGGCGGCGGCGGGCTTCGCCTCGTCCTGGGGGTTGATGGGCTCGGCCTGCGCGGCTTCCGGCTCTGCCTCCGGCTGCGCCTCGGTGACGGCTGCCTCCGGCTCGGCGGCGGCCGATTCCGCCTCGGTGGGGGCGGCCTGGGGCTCGGTGGCGGGGGCCGCAGCCTCAGCGGGCTCGGCTTCGGGGCCTGTGGCGGCGGAGGCGGGGGCCGCTGCCTCGGTCGGGTGCAGGGGGCGACGGGCCTCCGGGACCGTGGGGTCCGTGGCCGGAGCGGTGACGAGCACGCCCGGTTCGCGGTCGCGCGGCGCGGACTGCGGCGGGACCGTCGGGTTGTCGAACGACGCCGCGACCAGCTCCGCCGCCGCGTCGAGCGGCGTCCGTTCCGCCTGGCTCGGCACAGCCGCTGATGACGTCGAAGGGGTGGTGGCCTCAGTCGACTCCGGAACCGGCTCGGCGGACCGTCCGAATACCTTGCGCAACAAGCTCCGAATACCCATGGGCCAGGCCTTTCGCATGAGTGCGTGCGTCTTTTGTCCGTGCTGCGCGGTTGATCCCTGCCCAGAGTGGACACGTAAGGTTATCGACCCCCCGGCTGGAACGTCGGGAGGGGCACCCCTCGTGGCGCCAGGCCCTTTTCGGCCTTTTCTTGCGGATCTCGGCCGATCCGCCCGCCACGTACGAGGGCTCCTCCGGACCGCCAGCCGTGCGGGGCCCGCACAGAGCCTTACCACACCACGGCGGCCCTACCGAACGGCACCCCCACCTTCCCCGAACTCCCTTCCCGAACTCCTGCCCCGACGTGCCCGGTTCACCGGACGTTCATCCCGCGGCCGCCGGTTCGGCGTACCCCGCCCCTAGCGTCACCGCTGGATTCGGCCGATTCCCGTCGGCAACCGCGCAGTTACGGAGGACACTCGTGCGCAAGCTTCTGCCGCTCATAGGCAACCCGCATGGGGGCGGCCGTTCCGCCCTCACCTGTCGCTACCGCTGTGGTGACGCCTGCTTCCACGAAGTGCCGAACACCAGCGACAACGAGTACGCCGGCGACATCATCGCCCGCACCTGGTCCCGCCGCTCGATGCTGCGCTCCGCCGCCGTCGTCACGGTCGCCACGGCCGCCGGTACGGCCGTCGCCGTCGGCGGCAGCGGCTCGCAGGCCACCGCCGTCCCCGCGGCCGACGCCCAGGCAGCCGCCGAGGGCGCCGGCCAGGCCGCCCGCGGCCTGCGCTTCCAGCCGGTCGCGCCGAACACCGACGACCGCGTCACCATCCCCGAGGGCTACGAGCAGCACGTGGTCATCAAGTGGGGCGACCCGATCGTCAAGGGCGCCCCGGGCTTCAACGCCGACAAGCAGTCCGCCGCCGCCCAGGCGGGCCAGTTCGGCTACAACAACGACTTCCTCAGCCTGCTCCCGCTCGGCAGCGACTACGAGCGCCAGCAGCTCCTCGTCGCCAACCACGAGTACACGGACGAAGTCCTGATGTTCAAGGGCTACGACCCGGCCAACCCGACCAAGGAGCAGGTCGAGATCGCCTGGGCCGCGCACGGCCTGTCCGTGGTCGTCGTCCAGGAAGACCACCGCAGCGGCAAGCTGACCGCGGTCAACCGCCACCAGCTGAACCGCCGCCTCACCGCGACCAGCGAGTTCCGCATGACCGGCCCGGCCGCCGGCAGCGCCCTGCTGAAGACCTCCGCCGACCCGTCCGGCACCAAGGTGCTCGGCACCCTCAACAACTGCGCCGGCGGCACCACCCCGTGGGGCACCACCCTCCACGGCGAGGAGAACTTCAACCAGTACTTCGCCAACGGCGGCTCCGTCACCGAGCCCGTCCAGGCCGCCCGCCTGAAGCGCTACGGCGTCACCGGTGCCGCCTCCGAGCGCAAGTGGGAGCGCTTCGACAAGCGCTTCGACGTCGCCCAGGAGCCCAACGAGTCCCACCGCTTCGGCTGGGTCGTCGAGCTCGACCCGTACGACCCGAACTCCGTGCCGCGCAAGCGCACCGCGCTGGGCCGCTTCAAGCACGAGGCTGCGCAGCCCCGCCTCACCGAGGACGGCCGCCCGGTCGTCTACATGGGCGACGACGAGCGCTTCGACTACTTCTACAAGTTCGTCTCCAGCAAGCGGATGATGAAGGGCACCAGCCGCGCCGCGAAGGAGCACAACCTCACGCTGCTCGACGAGGGCACCCTCTACGTCGCCAAGCTGACCGGCGACTCCCCGGCCGACCAGATCGACGGCAGCGGCAAGTACCCGTCGGACGGCCAGTTCGACGGCACCGGCGTGTGGATCCCGCTGGCCACCGGCAACGTCTCGCACGTCCCGGGCTTCACCGCCGAGGAGGTGTACGTCTTCACGCGCCAGGCCGCCGACAAGGTGGGCGCCACCAAGATGGACCGCCCCGAGGACGTCGAGCCCTCGCCGCGCACCGGCCGCGTCTACGTCGCGCTGACCAACAACAGCAACCGGGGCAAGGCGGGCCAGCCCGCCGCCGACGAGGCCAACCCGCGCAACGCCAACAAGCACGGCCAGATCCTGGAGCTCGCCGAGAGCTTCGACGACCCGGCCGGCGACGCCTTCGCCTGGCGCCTGTTCCTGGTCGCCGGTGACCCGAACGACCCGGCCACCTACTTCGCGGGCTTCCCGAAGGACAAGGTCAGCCCGATCTCCTGCCCGGACAACGTGGCCTTCGACCCGCACGGCAACCTGTGGATCTCCACGGACGGCAACCAGCTCGGCTCCCACGACGGACTGTTCGGCGTCGCCACCGCCGGCGACCGCCGGGGTGAGCTCAAGCAGTTCCTGACCGTGCCGCGCGGCGCCGAGACCTGCGGGCCGCTGGTCCAGGACAAGCGCGTCCTGGTCGCCGTGCAGCACCCGGGCGAGGTCGACGGCGCATCCGTCGAGAAGCCCGCGTCGGTGTGGCCCGACGGCCCCGGCAAGATCGTCCGCCCGTCCGTGGTGTCGGTCTGGCGCAAGGACGGCAAGAACATCGGCGTCTGACGCCGGTGTCCGGTCCGCTGCCCGCGGGCCGTCGCCCCGCGGGCAGTTGACCCGTAGGCCACAGGGGAGGGGGGGGGGGGGGGGGGGGGGGGGGGGGGGAAGGGAGGGGAGGGGGGGGGGGGGGGGCCACGACGAAAAGAAAAA
>NZ_JBWKDK010000027.1:0-6820 GCF_056436005.1 Streptomyces sp. NPDC043854 | reverse complement strand
CGGACGTCGTTCGCAGCGGGGGAGGTGGGGGGGGGGGGGGGGGCTCCCTCCCCCCCCCCCCCCCCCCCCCCCCCCCCCCGCTCCCGTGCGTCAACTCCCGTCCACCAGACGCCCGACGGGGAGCCGGAGCGTGGTCACCGCGCCCCCGTCCGGTGCGTTGGCGAAGCCGAGGGCGATCTCCAGGACCGCCGCCTGACCGGCCACGATGGTCAGGCCCAGCCCATGGCCCCGGCCGCGGCCCGGGTCCCCGGTGCGGAAGCGCTGCGGGCCCTGCTCGATCAGCCGGTCCGGGTAGCCGGGCCCGTGGTCCCGTACGGTCACCACCGGCCCGTCGACGGTCACCTCGATCGGCGGGGCGCCGTGCCGGTCGGCGTTGACCAGCAGGTTGGCCAGGATCCGGTCCAGCCGCCGCCGGTCGGTGAGCACCTCCATGTCGCGGACCACCCGTACCGACACGTCCAGCCGGGTCGCGGCGGCCGCCCGCCGCACGGCCCGGCCGAGTTCCACCCGGGCCAGATCGGCGTGCTCGACGCCCGAGTCCAGCCGGGAAATCTCCAGCAGGTCCTCCGTGAGCCGGTGCAGCGCCGCCAGCCGATCGTTGATCATCTCCTTGGGGCGGCCCTCCGGCAGCAGCGCGGCCGCGGCGAGCGAGCCGGTCAGCGGGGTCCGCAGCTCGTGCGCGACATCCGCGGTGAACCGCTTCTCCGCCTCCAGCCGATCCTGAAGCGATTTGGCCATGGTGTTCAGCGCCTGTGCCACGTCCCGTACCTCGTCGCGGTGTGCCCCCTCGCCGCCGGCGTCGGGGATGTCGACGCGGGCGTCGAGGTCGCCGGCGCTGATCCGGCGGGCGACGGCGGCGGTGGTCGTCAGCCGCCGGCTGATCCGGTTGGCGAGGAACAGGCCGGCCAGCGCCACCACCCCGGCGGCGAGCGCGGCGGAGGCGAGGATCGCGGCGTCGAGGTCCCGTAGCCGGCTGCGGGTGCTCTCGTACGGGACCCACACGGCGAGGGGCTTGCCGTCGGCGGGTCCGGCGGCCCACATGACGGGCCGGCCGGCGTGCTCGCCGACCATGCTGCCGGTCCGGCCGCGGGCGACGAGTCCCCGCAGCGGTCCGGGCAGGTCGGGCGGGTCCAGGGCGACGTTCAGGTGGCCGTGGGAGGTGCCGTACTGGTACTCGGTCAGGGCGTGGTCCAGGTCCCGGTCGGCGTCCTTGCGGACCTCGCCGACGACCTGCCGGGCGACCACGTTGTGTACGAGGATCCCCAGCACGGCGGCGACGGCGCAGCACACGGCCGTCGTGGTCAGGGCGATCTTCCAGCGCAGACTGCTCGTCACCCGCACGGTGTGCCGCCCCTCAGCCCCGGACCGCGGCGCACGGGGTGGAGCCGGTCTTCAGCGTGGGGCACTCGTCGAGGGTGAGCTCGGCCAGGTCCATGGTCCCCGTCTCGGGGTTCCACGTGTAGTCCGAGACGGAGACCTTCCGCGGGTTCGCGGTCGGCTCGCGCACCGCGAGGTGCTCGGCGGCGACCTCCACGCCCTCCAGGACCCCGCGCCGCGACAGGATCCGGGTGATCGAGCCGTCGTCCCGGACGGTGTAGACGCGCAGTTCGCTGAGCCGGCCGTCGATGTCGACGGCGGTGATCAGCTCGTCGCGGCCGTCTCCCGTCACGTCGTGCAGCACCGGCGGCCGAACCGGACAGTCGGGACCGCCGTCCACAGCCTGTGTGCAGAGCGCGAGCCGCCGCACCGCCCGGGGGTCGACGAGGCGTCCCGTGCCCGCGTCCTGCCGGGCGGCGGCGGTGATGTCGGCCCGTACGACGGCCAGCGCGTTCACGTCGCGCATGCTCCGGCCCGCCGCCTTGGGCAGTCCGGGGACCACCGCGGCCGCACCGGGCTGCTCGCCGGAGCCGGGCGGGGAGGGGTGGATGTCCTTCCACAGGGTCTGCGGGGCGTGCACGGTCCCCAGGTCGCCGTCGTCGCGCAGCCCTTCCACATCGGCGCACCCGGCCGCCACCGCGAGGGCGGCGGCGAGGACGGGGGCGGCCACGGCGCGGCGGTGCCGGCGGCGCGGGAGGAGGGGCCTCATGCCCCGATGCTCTCCCGGCCGGGCCCCGGCAGCCGGGCGGGAGGCCCGTTCGGGGGACACGCCCCGCCATCCCCCTCCCGCACCCGCAGGGGCGCGGGGGGACGGCGGGGGGCGGTCAGGGCTCGGACGAGGCGATCCCGCGCGCGGCGGCGACCTCCTGGCGGACCGGCTCCAGGACGGACGCCTCGTCGCCGGGCTGCTCGGAGGGGGGCCGCAGCCGGTCGGGCGTCCGGGCGGTGCGTACGCCTTCGGCGAGGGCGCGCAGGTCGCCGGTCAGCGCCGTCACCTCGGCCGGCCGGGGCTCGGGTGCCCCATGGTTGACGCGGACCCGGGCAGCGGTGGTCGCGTCGACGATCCGCTCGACGGCGACGACCAGCGGCCACCACGCCGCGGCCCGCGTCCCGGTCGGCGGCGGCTCGGTCAGCGCCCGCTGGAACTCGCTGCGTACGGACGACAGGTCGCGGTAGAGGCGCCGGCGGACCTGGAGCCGCACGGTCCGCGCGGTCCGCACCGCGGCCGCCGTCCCGGGCCGCGCGCCGAAGGCCCGCTCCACGTAGCGGGCGGCGTCGTCGACGGTGTCGGCGAGCCGGTCCCCGATCCGCGTGTGCCAGCTCTCGGGCCACAGCAGGTAGCCGAAGACCAGGGTGATCGCACAGCCGATCAGGCTGTCGAGCAGGCGGGGCCGGATCAGGTCGAAGCCCTGGCGGCTGAGGAGGTCCGACAGCAGCAGGATCACCGGGGTGATGGCCGCGGTCTGGAAGGCGTACCCCTTCGCGGAGAACGCGGGGATCAGCGCGGCGAGGACCGCCATGACCGGCACGTCCCACCAGCCGCGCGGCACCTCGGCGAGCACGGCGGCCGCGACGACGAGCCCGACCGCGGTGCCCAGCGCGCGCAGCACGGCCCGGGAGAACACCGAGCCGAAGTCGGGCTTGAGGACGAAAGTGACGGTCAGGGCCACCCAGTACGAGCGCTCGACGGGCACCAGCGAGACCAGCGACTGGGCGAGCCCGATGCACAGGGCGAGCCGCAGCCCGTACCGCCAGGACGCCCCGGACAGCATCACGTCCCGCGCCGTCCGCCGGGCCCGGACGTGCAGGGCGGCGGGCCGGCCCAGCCGGTCGTCGTCGACGGCGCGCAGGGTCGGTTCGGGCAGGTGCACGACGGCCGCCGCGTGCCGCAGGGCCGCGTCCAGGGCCCGTTCGGCAGGGGTGTGCGGCGCGGGCAGGTCCAGTACGGGCGGCTCGGTGCGGCCCTCCTCCACGGCCCTGCCAAGGTCCCGTACGGCCGCCGGGACGGCGGGGGACAGCGGGCCGCCGCGCAGGTGTGCGGCGGGCGCCGCCTCCACGAGCGGGATCACCACGTTCAGCTGGGCCAGCAGCCGGACCAGCGAGGGGCTGCGCCCGTGGACGCGGGCGCGCCGGCCCAGGATCAGGTCGTAGGCCTGGTTGAGGGTCTGGGTGACGTGCCGGCGGCGGTCGTCGTAGTCGGGTCCGCCGGCGGCCTCCAAGGCGTCCGCGAGGGCCAGGTAGGTGGCGGCGACGGCGGTGCGCTCGGGCTGCCGCCCGCGCAGCGGCCAGCCCAGCAGGGTCAGGACCAGCACGAACAGGCCGCCGGCGCTCAGCAGGAGAGGGGCCGTCCACCAGGGCTGCGGCAGCGGCAGGCCGGCCCCGACCACCGCGTTGAGCAGGAGCAGCAGCCCGGAGGCGGAGGCGACCGTGCCGATCGAGGAGATCATCCCGGAGATCAGGGCGATCAGGGTGAGGACGCCGACGGCGAGCCAGCCCTGCCCGAAGACCAGGGTGCCGATCGCGACGCCGGCCGCGCCGAACAGCTGCGGTACGGCGATGTTGAGGATCCGCATCCGGTAGGCGTCGGCGGTGTCGCCGATGACCCCCGACAGGGCGCCCATCGAGACGAGCGCCCCGTACTCCGGCTCGTCGAGGGCGAAGCCGACGGCGAGCGGGACGGAGAGGGCGATGCCCGCGCGGACGACGGCGGCCCAGGGGACGGGTGCGCTCTCGGGCCGCAGGCCCGAGAGCAGCCAGGCGGGCGGGGCCAGCGGGTGCGGCCGGGCTCGCCCGGACGGTATGTCTTCGGTGCGTTCGGTGCCCATCTGCTTCCGTGCCGCCGCTCGCTCGTCGGTCTTTCGGTTCTTCTGTGCGGTTGCGGGTTCTCTGCGCCGTTCTGCGTGCTTGGTACCTTCCGAGCTTATGGGGTCCGGCGGCGGAGACCGGCCAGCCAGGCGCCGAGTGCCACGGCCAGCCCGATCGCCAGGACCACCCAGGCGGTGGTGCGTAGAAACGCGGTGAGCGCGTCGTACACGGCACCGGCCGCCGACCGGTCGATGTCGGCCGGCAGGTCGTCGAGGGTGAGCCGGCGGCACACGGACACCGCGACCCCCAGCAGGACGGCCCCGAAGGCCAGCCCCAGGCCGGTGGCCGCCACGGCCCGGCGGCGGTTCACGGCGACCGCGACCGCCGCCACGGCCAGCACCACGGTCAGCACGGGCAGCCAGACACCGGCGATCTGCAGCATGCGGAAACCCCTCCGGAGTGCGCCGAGGTTGTCGTACTCCATGACCGTCACCGACACGTGGGTCACCGGGATGCGGTCGGCGAACGGCACCTCGTCGGCGATGAGTTCCGCCCGTACCCGGTCGATGACCGGTGCGAGGTCGATGGTGACGGCGTCGCCGTCGCCGGTGGTGAGCGCCTTCAGGAAGGCGGCGTGCGCGGCGCGGTTGGCCGCGTCCCAGGCGGTCCGGTACGCGGAGGTGCCGATGAAGGAGCGCAGGGCCTCGCCGAGCAGTTCCTCGACCCCGCCCTGGAAGGGGCCGGCGTCGATCTGCCCGGACAGCGCGCGGGCCGCCTGGGTGACGACGACCTCCTGTACGGCCGGGTTCCCGGCCAGCGGGGACATGGCGGCGGTGTAGCGGTCGGCGTCGCCCAGTTCGCGGTCGGCCCAGTACGCGACGGCGCTCGCCGGCACGAGCAGCGCCATGAGCGCGATGAGTACCGCCGACAGGAAGGTGCGCACGCCACCAGGGAAATCCGCGGCCGTGGCGGGCGCGAGCGGGGGTGCTGCGGGCGGGTGGCGACACGCCGGGCCGTGCGCCGGCGCCGGTGCGCCGGGCTGCGCAAGGCGCCTTCCGCGCCGGATACCCCCTTGCGGAAAAAACCTGGATATTTAATATCCAGAATATGAGGATGAGCGAGGGGTGCGAGTGGGCGATGCACAGCTGCATCAACCTGGCCTGGATCGGCCCCGAGCGGGCCGTCCCGGCGGCGCGCCTGGCCGCCTGGCACGACCTGCCGGCCGCCTACCTGAACAAGCAGCTCCAAGCGCTGGCCCGGGCGGGGATCCTGACCTCCACCCCGGGCCCGCGAGGCGGCTTCCGGCTGGCCCGCCCACTGGCCGAAATCTCGCTCATGGACGTGGTCGTCGCCGTCGAGGGAGCCGCGGAGGCCTTCCGGTGCACCGAAATCCGCAACCAGGGCCCCGGCGGCGGCCCTGCAGTAGACAACGGCCCGGAGTGTGCCATCGCGCACGCCATGAGCCGCGCCGAACTGGCCTGGCGCCGGGCCCTGGCGGAGCAGAACCTCGACGACATCCGGCGCGAGGCCGAGCGGCAGACCCCGCAGGCCCCGGTGCGTCTGCGCACCTGGTTCGCCGGCCCGGCCACCACCTGACCGAACCGATCGCACTGACCGACGTACGCCATCGACAGACCCAGGAGCTTGGCAATGACGCGCAGCATCACCAACCCGGCAGGACTCCACAACCCCGTCGACTTCGGCTACAGCCACATCGTCTCCGCCCCCGGCGAGCAGGTCTTCATAGCCGGCCAGTACGGCTCGGACGACAACGGCCACGTCGTCTCCGAGAGCTTCGAGGCCCAAGTCGAGCGGGCCTTCGCCAACCTGCGGACCGCCCTCGCGGCTGTCGGCCTCGGCCCCGGCGACGTCGTCCGTATCGGCACCTACATCGTCGAGCACGACCTGGCGAAGCTGGAGGTGCTCACCAAGCACCTGCAGGCCACCTGGGGGACCGAACTGCCCGCCCAGACCCTGATCGGAGTCGCCTCGCTGGCCCTGCCCGGGATGCTCTTCGAGATCGACGCCGTGGCCGTGCGCACCGTCGACAGCTGATCCACTTGCCGGGCGGGGGTGCCGGGTGTGCTCTGGATGGGGGAGAGAGGAGCCCTGTCATGGCTCATGCGGCACCCGTCGCCCACCGGCGGCACCGCGGGCAGACGGCGCAGGCGCAGCACCTGGACACGGGCGCGCTGACCCGGGCCCTGCTGCTCGGACTCGTCTACGGCGTCTACGCGGCCTTCATGCAGCGGCAGATGGGCCCCGTCGACGCGGGCAACGTCTTCTACGGGATCCTGTGCGGTGCACTCTTCGCCGCCGTCATGTTCACCCTCGCCCGGGTCGGCCCCCGCCTGAAGCGGGAGGCGCGGGCGACAGCGTACGGCTCCTTCGGCGGTATCGCCGTGGGCTACCTGTACAGCCTCACGGGCGATTCCATCCTGCGCTCCAGCTGGGTCGGCTTCATCACGGGTGCCGGCGTCGGCGTGGTGGCGTTCTACCGCTATTACACGCGCGAGACCTGACGGGCCGGGGACGCCGGTCCCCGTACCCCTTCCCGGGGTGGGGGGGGGGGGGGGGGGGGGGGGGCCCCGGGGGGGCGGGCCCCGGCCCCCGGCCTCCCAAGGAAAGAACCGACCGG
>NZ_JBWKDK010000026.1:38524-113648 GCF_056436005.1 Streptomyces sp. NPDC043854 | reverse complement strand
GCCCGCCGCGCGCCCGCCGCGCGCCCGCCGCGCGCCCGCCGCGCGCCCGCCGCGCGCCCGCCGCGCGCCCGCCGCGCGCCCGCCGCGCGCCCGCCGCGCGCCCGCCCCGCGCCGGCCGGATCCGCGCCCCGCGCCGGCCGGAGCGCTACCCCGGCTGCTCGAACGCGAACTTGAGCGAGCGGACGCGGTTGTCGAAGTTCGACCCCGCCAGGTCCGGCAGCCCCACCGCGCGCAGCCCGACCGGCCGGGTCAGCAACTCGCGGAACAGGGCCTTCATCTCCACCCGGGCCAGGTGCGCGCCCAGGCAGAAGTGCGGACCGCCGCCGCCGAAGCCCAGGTGCGGGTTGGGGGAGCGGGTGATGTCGAAGGCATCGGGGTCGGGGAACACCGCCTCGTCGCGATTGGCGGAGGCGTAGTACAGCACGACCTTGTCGCCGGGCCGGAACAGGTGCCCGCCCAGGGTGTGCTCGGCCACCACCGTCCGGCGGAACTGGATGATCGGCGTCGAGTGCCGGATCATCTCGTCCACCGCCCCGTCCGCATGCTTCTCGAAGTCCCCCAGCAGCAGGTCCCGCTGGTCCGGATGGTCGGTCAGCAGGGACAGGCCGTGCGTGATCGCGTTGCGGGTGGTCTCCACGCCCGCGACCATCAGCAGCGAGAAGAACGCCCCCAACTGGCGCGCCCCCAGCGCCTGCCCGTCCACGTTCGCGCACACCAGCGCCGAGATCAGGTCGTCGGAGGGGTTCTTGCGGCGCTCCCGGCCGATGCCCGCGACCATCCGCTGCATCCGGGCCAGCGCCCGCAGGCCGCGCCCGGGCATCCGCAGCCGTGCCGCCAGGCCCCGTTCGACGCCGATGTTCTCCGAGGCGTGGTTGACGCGGTCGGCGATCTCCGGCCGGTGGCGCTCCGGAATGCCCATCATGTTGCAGATGACCTCCAGGGGCAGCCGGGAGGCCACGGCCGAGACGAACTCGTCGGGCCGGTCCGCCAGGACGTCGTCCACGATCCGGGCGGCCACCGCGTGGATGTCCGCCTCGGCCGCCGCCAGCAGCCGCGGCGTGAACGCCCGCTGCACGATCTTGCGCAGCTGGGCGTGGTCGTCGCCGTCCAGGTTGACCATCGAGTCCCCGAAGAGGGCCCGCACCCACCGCGCCGGCTCGGGCGTGGTCACCCCCGGCGCGCTCGCGAACACCTTCGGCAGCCGGCTCGCTTCCTGCACGTCCGCGTACCGGACGAGGGCCCAGTGGCCCCGCCCCCTGCCCTCGGGCACGAGGACCGGGGAGTCCAGCGCCCGCAGTCGGGCGAACGCCGCGAGCCGCGCCGCGGGCGGCTGCTGCCAGAACGCCGGGTCGGCGAGCTCCCCGTATTCCGCCACCGCCGGGTCGGCCTGCCCGTACCGCTGTACCGGGACTTTCATCGTTTCTTCTTCCTGTTGCCGGCGCGTTGGCCGCGGCCGCTGCCGCCCGCGCTCCTCACGCACCAGAACGCTCCCGCTCCGCCAAGGTCACGCCCGCTGCGACCGTGGCCGCGGCCACCAGCCCGGCCCACAGCACGGCGTACGTGCCCGTCCAGGCACAGGCGAGGATCGCCGCCGCCGACACCGGCAGCAGCAGCTGCTGGGCCGTGCCGTGCTTGAAGTGGCGGGAGTGCAGCAGCCAGACGAAGGCGAGGTACACCGCCATCGGCACCACCACCGTGAGGTTGGCCGCCAACCGGGAGATGTGGGCCTTGCCGACGGAGTACTCGATCGCCACCTCGATGCCGGCGCCGATCGCAGCGGCCGAAGCGAAGATCACGAAGTGCCCGTAGCCCCAGGGAATGGCCTCGCGGTTGCTGCGCAGCAGGTCGTGGGCGGGGGAGGCGAAGTAGATCCACCAGGCCGAGAACACCAGCAGCAGGCCGCCGCCCGCGATCGGCAGCAGTACGTCCAGCGCCTTGTGCTCGTCGATCGCCGACTGCACGGCGACGGTGCTGGCGGCGATGGTCTCGCCGAGCACGATGATGGTGAACAGGCCGTAGCGCTCTGCGATGTGGTGCGGGTGCCACGGGGTCTGGTGGTCGCGCTCCGCGATGACCGGCACCAGCAGCTCCGCCGCGACGAGGACGAGGAACAGCCACCTCTGGCCGGCCTCCGGCGCCGCGAGCAGCGCCACCCAGCCCGCCTGGCAGACCACCAGCCCGACCGCGTACATGAGCGCGCAGCGGCGGGCCGGGCCGCTCTCCCCGGCCGCCGCGCGCAGCCACTGCACGGTGAGCGCGAGGCGCATCACCACATAGCCGATGACGGCGACGGTCCAGTCGCTGTTGTTGAAGGCCCGCGGGATCCCGGCCGAGTAGACCAGTACGCCGGCGATCTGCACGAGCGTCGCGACCCGGTACGGCACGTCGTCGACGTCGTAGGCGGAGGCGAACCACGTGAAGTTCATCCACGCCCACCACACCCCGAAGAACACGTAGAAGTAGCCGCTCACCCCGGCGCCGACGTGGTCCTCGGCGAGCGCGTGGACCAGTTGGCGGCCGGCCTGCGCCACCGCCACGACGAAGCACAGGTCGAAGAACAGCTCCAGCGCGGTGGCGGCCCGGTGCCCCTCGTCCCGGTCGCGGGCCGTCATCGGTACGTACGCCATACCGCCCAGCACAGCAGCCCGGGGCCGGCCGGCAGGCGAGGCGCGCGGCCGCGGGGCCGGACCGCCAGCCGGAGGGCCGTGCCCGCGAACGTGCAGGGGCCGGCGACGGTCCGAGGCGGCCGCCGTCACCCGGACGGCCCCGCGGAGACCCCCTCAAAGCGGGCCGCAACCGGATGAAAGGCCTAGCGTGGTGCTGTGTCCGAGCCCTCAGACGTACGCGGTGCCGCGCCGGTCCCGCCCGCGCCTTCCCCCGCAGCGGGCGCGGCCCTCCCGTCGGCGGGACGGTCCGTCATCGCACGGGCCGCCCTCGCCGGCACGGCCGTCCCGCTCCTGCTCGTCGCCGCCATCGTGCTCGGGAGCCGGCTCCTGCTTCTTCGGCTCCTGGGCGCTCGACCCGCACGGCCGCTCACCGCGGGTCTCCGCAGGGCCCCCGCCCCGAACGGGCTGGGCCGAGGCCGGGGCCGCGGGTCCGGGCGGCCGTACCCTGGGGGGCATGAGCACCGTCCCCGCTTCCGACCCGCAGTCCGCGCACCCCGAGCCCGCGCCCCCGGCCGGGTCCGAGCCCCCGGCCGACTCCCGGACCGGGTCCGCGGCCCCGCGGAAGCCCCGGCCGCGGCTCGTCTTCGACGACCCGCTGGACCGGCAGTCCCGGGACGACACCGACCACGGGTGGGGCGAGCGGGCTCCGGCCGCCGGGAGCACCGCCGACCTGGCCCGCTTCCTCGACGAGAAGCCGCCCCACCACCTCTGACCGGCCGACGGCAGTGGCCCCGCCCGTACGGCGGGCGCCGCCGGTCCCGCCGGGACTGCTAGTGCTGCTAGTACTGCCGGTGCTGGGAGCCCGGGGCCGCCCCGGGGCCGCCGTAGCCGTAGCCGTAGCCGGACGCCCGGCCGCGCTGTGCGACCAGCTCGTCCCGGATCTCCTTGAGGACCACCAGCTCGGTGACCTCGATGGTCTCCTTGGCGCCCTCTCTGGCCTTGCGGCGGTCCTCCACCTTGGCCAGGTACTTCGCCATCGGCAGCACCATCAGGAAGTACACGACCGCGGCCGTGATCAGGAAGGTCAGCGCGGCGTTCAGCACCGAGCCCCAGAGGATGTTGACGCCGATGGGCTCCCCCTTCGCGTCGACGCCGCAGGGGCCCTTCAGACAGGAGCTGTAGCCCTCCAGGCTCTTGGTGCCGACGGCACCGACGATCGGGCTGATGATCCCCTTCACGACCGAGTTCACGATGTTCGTGAACGCGGCGCCGATGACCACCGCGACAGCCAGGTCGACCACGTTGCCGCGCATCAGGAAGGCCTTGAAGCCCGCCAGGACGCTCTCCTTCTTCTCGCTCACCGCTGAGCCTCTCCTCGAGTCCGTCTTGAATGGAGCCAACGGTTCCGAAAGCTACGGCAGTCGGGGTCCGGCACGTCAGTCCGGGTCCGACCCGTGGTGGCCCGCCGGTACGCGCCCGGCGATTCCGGATCAGCACAGCGTCACCGCCAGTCGTGCCACCGCGCCCGCCCCGACCAGGGACCGCGCCGTGTCCCGGGGGACGGACAGCACCACCAGCGCCCCGCCGTCCCCGGCGTCCTCCTCCGGACCGGGCACCCCGGCGACCCGGGCCCCCTCGGCCACCACCCGCGGCGGGCCGGCCCGCTCCGCCGCGACCACGTCCACCCGGTCGCCGGGCCGCAGCAGCCGGACCGTCGCCGCGTCCGCGATCCGCACCGGAGCCGAGACCATCCGTACGGGCTGGGGCGGTGGCGGTTCCTTCGCAGGCGGCCCGGCGCCCCGGGACGCCTGGGCCTGAGGCCCGCCCGCCACCGCGAGCGCGGCCGCCGCGACGGCCAGCGCGGCCGAGGCCGCCCGCCGCCTGCGCCGCAGCGCCCGCCGCAGCCGGTCCCCGCCCCGGCCGACCCGCAGCGGCGGAAAGGCCGGGACCGTACGGGCCGGAGGGCACGGGGGCGGAGGGGGACCGGGAGGGAGGGCGTGAACGGAAGCGGGAGCGAGGGGAGCGGGAAAGGGAGCGGAAACGGAAACGGGAGCGGGGGAGGAAGGGGATGGGGTCTGCGAGGTCCTGGACATGACGGCACCGCCGGGCTGAGGAGTGGGTTCCGGTGTCCGGACGGGCGTCTGGACCACCCCCACGATCCGCCGTTCCGCCCGTCCCCGCTCGCGCCTGTGGACCGTCCCCAGCCTGTGGGCAACCGCGTCACCCGTACGTGGCGCGGCCCCCCTCGCGCCGGGGCGAGGGGGGCCGCGTCGTCCTGCGGACTTCCGGTCCGCCCTAAGGCAGCTCGATGCCCAGGTCCCAGCCGTCGTGCGCGTGCGTGCACAGGCAGTCGCGGGAGTCCGTGGCCGGCAGGGCCGCCACGGCGTCGAAGAGGACCTCGCGCAGGCGGCCGACGTTCTCCCCGAACACCTTCAGGACCTCGGTGTGGGAGACGCCCTCGCCGGTTTCCGCGCCCGCGTCCAGGTCGGTGACCAGCGCCATCGAGGTGTAGCAGAGTCCCAGCTCCCGGGCGAGGACGGCCTCGGGGTGGCCCGTCATGCCGACGACCGACCAGCCCATCGCCGCGTGCCACTGCGATTCGGCCCGGGTGGAGAAGCGGGGGCCCTCGACCACGACCATGGTGCCGCCGCCGACCGGCTCCCAGCCCCGGCCGCGGGCCGCGGCCAGCGCCACCGCGCGGCCCACCGGGCAGTACGGGTCGGCGAAGGTGGTGTGCACCACGTTCGGAACGGTCCCGTCCGGCAGCGGCTCGCCGTCGAAGAAGGTCTGGACGCGGGACTTCGTACGGTCGACCAGCTGGTCGGGGACGAGCAGCGTCCCCGGACCGTACTCGGCGCGCAGCCCGCCGACCGCGCAGGGCCCGAGCACCTGGCGCACGCCCATCGAGCGCAGCGCCCACAGGTTGGCCCGGTAGTTGATCTTGTGGGGCGGGACCTTGTGGCCCCGGCCGTGGCGGGGCAGGAAGGCGACCTGGCGCCCGGCCAGCTCGCCGAGGAAGAGGGAGTCGCTCGGGGGCCCGTACGGGGTGTCCACCCGGACCTCGGAGACGTCCTCCAGGAAGGAGTAGAAGCCCGACCCGCCGATGACACCGATCTCTGCGTTAGCCATGCCGTCACCCTAACCGGGCATGCGCGAGGCCCCGCTGCCCTGAGGGGCGGCGGGGCCTCGCGAAGACGCGGTTCGGTCAGGCGGCCGAGGTGGAGCCCGCCGACGGGGCGGACGACGCGGCAGGCGCGGAGGAGGCCGTCGAGGTGCTGCTCGACGACGAAGCCGGCTTCGAGGCAGGGGTGCTGCTCGACGAGGCGCCGCGGCTGTCGTTCCGGTAGAAGCCGGAACCCTTGAAGACGATGCCGACCGCGGAGAACACCTTCTTGAGGCGTCCGTGGCAGCTCGGGCACTCGGTCAGTGCGTCGTCAGTGAACTTCTGCACGGCCTCAAGGCCCTCACCGCACTCGGTGCACTGGTACTGGTAGGTCGGCACGAATTTCCTCCTGGCACTCTGACTCGATGAGTGCTAACGATGCTCCATGGTGACGTATTCCGGCGGATCAGTCCACCGTCACCGGCACGCGGTGACCCATCCCACGCTCGTCGGCCTGGGCGGACGAGTTGATGATCCGGCTCGGGGCCTTGGGGGCCAGCTTCGACCGCAGCGCCAGCAGCGTGGCCAGCGCCAGGACCGTGCCCGCCATCGGCACCAGGAAGCCGTACGAGGATCCGTGCGCGTCGGTCAGGCGGCCGGCCGCGATGACGGCCGTGGCCTGGCCGAAGGCGACGGCGCCGGTCAGCCAGGTGAAGGCCTCGGTGCGGGTGTGGGCCGGGACCAGCGACTCCACCATCGTGTAGCCGGTGATCAAGGCGGGGGCGATGCACAGGCCGACGAGCAGGCCGAGGGCGCCCAGCAGGACGGCCGAGTGCGCGGTCCACAGGACGGACGCGGCGGCGGTCAGGCCGGCGTAGCCGAGCAGCAGCCGGCGGCGCGGGCCGATCTTCCAGGCGATGGCGCCGCAGGCGATGCCCGCGATCATGTTGCCGGCCGCGAACACGCCGTACAGCATGCCGTTCGCGCCCGGGTTGCCGATCTCGTTGGAGAAGGCGGCCAGCGAGACCTGCATGCCGCCGAAGACGGCGCCGATCCCGAGGAAGGCCGCGATCAGGACGCGCAGGCCGGCGTAGGACAGGGCGGAGGCGTGCTTCTCGCCGGTCGCCGCGGCGGCGTGGACCTTCGGCTGGGTGGCGCGCCGGGCGGCGAAGAGCAGGCCGCCGGCCAGGGTCAGCGCGGCCTCGGTGGCCAGGCCGGCGGCGGGGTGGCCGCCGGTGCACAGCGCGGTGGCGAGCACCGGGCCGACGACGAAGGTGAACTCGTCGGTGACGGACTCGAAGGCGGCTGCGGTCGGCAGCAGCGGCGAGCCCTCGAGCCGGGCGGTCCAGCGGGCCCGGACCATCGGGCCGACCTGCGGCACCGAGGCGCCGGTCGGGACGGCGGAGAGCGCGAGCGCCCACAGCGGGGCGTCCAGCAGGGCCAGCGCCACCAGGGCGGCGACGGCCGCGGCGTGCGCGAGGACGACCGGGACGAGGACGGCGCCCTGGCCGCGGCGGTCGGTGAACTTGCCCATGACCGGCGCGGACAGGGCCATCGAGATGCCGGTGACGGCGGAGACGATGCCGGCGCTGCCGTAGGAGCCGGTGGTGTGCTGGACCAGGAGCAGGATGCTGATGGTCAGCATGCCGAAGGGGAGGCGGGCGGCGAATCCCGGGAGGACGAAGCCCAGGGCGCCGGGGGTGCGCAGGAGCGCGCCGTATCCGGGCCGGGCGGACGTGTCGGTCGTGACCGCGGATGTCACGGCCTGGCCTTTCCGCTGCCTGGTAGAGATCCCGGCTTGCGGAGGTGTTTCGCTGGTGAGCGGCCGCACCCGTACACGGGAGCCCCGAGAGCTGTCCTCTTGCGCAGAACCGAGTGATACCTGGGCGCCCACTGCGGTGAGGGTGCCACGGCCGCTTTGCGGTCGCGCCAGCTCTGCGTCAGGCAGAGTTGGTTCGATGTGGTGTGCCTTTATCGTACAGGCAGGTGTGCTATCACGCCCTGTGATTCCGCCGACAAGCCATGCCCTTGCCTGCGATTAACGGGAACTTCGCACTCCTCGCCCTCCATAAGACCTTGAATCGGCGTAAAAACCCGCAGTTTCCATGGAAAACGGCCGATTTGGAGCGGTGCTCTAATGTCTGAGGCCGTTGGGACCCGCGTGATCGAGGGGTTTCACGGCCTCCGGCGGTGGAATCCGGCGCGGACATCCGGCAGGGAGTCCGTGTCCCGGTCAGCGCCCCGGCGTCCCGTTCCCCGTTCCCAGCCATCCGGCCAGCTTTCCGCCCCGGGCCACCGCCCGCAGCCGCGCCTCCGCCGCGTCCCGCACCGGGTCGGTGGCCACCACCAGCAGCTCGTCCCCGCGCCGCAGCACGGTCGACGGCAGCGGTACGAAGCTCTTCCCCTCCCGGACCACCAGCGTCACCGAGGCCCCGGGCGGCAGCCGCAGCTCGCTCACCTCGACGCCGTGCATCCGCGAGGCCTCGGGGATGGCGAAGGACAGCAGGTGCCCGCGCAGTTTCTCCAGCGGGGCCGATTCGATCCCCAGGTCGGCGGCCGTCTCGTCGGCGCTGCCGAGGTTGAGCTTGCGCGCCAGCCAGGGCAGCGTCGGCCCCTGCACCAGCGTGTAGACGACGACCAGTACGAAGACGATGTTGAAGACGCGGTCGCTGCCCTCGATCCCGGTCACCATCGGGATGGTTGCCAGGATGATGGGGACGGCGCCGCGCAGGCCCGCCCACGACATCAGGGTCTTCTCCGGCCACGGAATCCGGAACGGCGCCAGGCTGAGGAACACCGACAGCGGCCGCGCCACCATGGTCAGCACCAGTCCGATGACCACCGCGGGCCAGAAGTCGCCGGCCAGCTCGTGCGGGGTGACCAGCAGGCCCAGCAGGACGAACATGCCGATCTGGGCGATCCAGCCGAGCCCGTCCGCGAACCCGCGGGTCGCCGGCCAGTGCGGGAGCTTCGCGTTCCCGAGCACCACGGCCGCGAGGTACACCGCGAGGAAGCCGGAGCCGTGCGCCATCGCGCCGGCCGCGTACGCGGTGACGGCGATGGCCATGACGGCGATGGGGTAGAGGCCCGAGGCGGGCAGGGCCACGTGCCGCAGCCCGTAGGCCCCCAGGAAGCCCACGGCCAGGCCGATCGCGGCGCCGATCGCGAGCTCCAGTGCGATCTTGCCGATCAGGACGTACCAGGCGTCGATGGGTCCGGCGGTCGAGAGCGCGACGACGAGGATGACGACGGGGGCGTCGTTGAAGCCCGACTCGGCCTCCAGCACGCCCGTGATCCGCGAGGGCAGCGGCACCTTGCGCAGCACCGAGAAGACGGCCGCGGCGTCGGTCGAGGAGACGACCGCGCCGATCAGCAGTGACTGCCGCCAGTCCAGCCCGACCAGGTAGTGGGCGCCCGCGGCCGTCACGCCCACGCTGATCGCCACGCCGACGAGCGACAGGGCGACCGCGGCCGGCAGCGCCGGCCTGATCTGCTTCCACTTCGTGCCCAGACCACCCTCGGCGAGGATCACGACGAGGGCCGCATAGCCGATGACCTGCGTCAGCTCGGCATTGTCGAAGACGACGCCTATGCCGTCCTGGCCTATCGCGACGCCTATGCCGAGGTAGATGAGCAGGCTGGGCAGCCCGCTGCGCGAGGAGATGCGCACCGCCGCGACGGCGATGAGCAGGACGAGCGAGCAGACCAGCAGAAGCTCGTTGAGCGTGTGGACGGTCAGTGGGCGGCCCTCCTCAACACGCCTGGTGGATCGTTCCCCCTGGCGACCGGATCGACGAATGGTTCGTTAGCTTACCTAAGATTTGACGCTTCCTTTACGTGATAGCCACATTGTGAAACGCCGGTTCGCCCTTGTCCTGAGGACCTCGACCCCTGGCGGATCAACGCATGCGGTCCTGCGCCTATGGTTGCTTCCAGCACTGCCAGGACCACCCTGCCCCTCTAAGGACAGCGATGCCCGCCAAAGAAACCGCCCCTTCCGTCAAGAAGAAGGGACGACGCGCCCGACTGATCGTGCTCGTTCTGGTCCTGGCGCTCCTCTCGGGCTTCGGGTACGGGACGTACTGGGGCCTGGACACCGTCCGGGCCTCCTTCCCGCAGACCACCGGCTCCCTGAAGGTTCCCGGCCTGACCGGGACCGTCGAGGTCAAGCGCGACGCCCACGGCATTCCCCAGCTGTACGCCGACAACGACGACGACCTCTTCCGCGCCCAGGGCTTCGTCCACGCCCAGGACCGCTTCTGGGAGATGGACGTGCGCCGCCACATGACCTCCGGGCGGCTCTCGGAGATGTTCGGCGCCGGTCAGGTAGAGACCGACGCGTTCCTGCGCACCCTCGGCTGGCGCCAGGTCGCCCAGGCGGAGTTCGACTCGAAGCTCTCCCCGGACACCAAGAAGTACCTCCAGGCCTACGCCGACGGGGTCAACGCGTACATGAAGGGGAAGTCCGGCAAGGACCTCTCCGTCGAGCACGCCGCCCTGGGGCTCAGCGACGGCTACCGGCCCGAGCCGTGGACGCCGGTGGACTCGGTGGCCTGGCTCAAGGCGATGGCCTGGGACCTGCGCGGCAACATGCAGGACGAGATCGACCGCGCGCTGATGGCGAACAAGCTCACGCAGCAGCAGATCGACGAGCTCTACCCGCCGTACCCCTTCGACCGGAACAAGCCGGTCGTCGAGGGCGGCAAGATCGAGGGCGGCAAGTTCACGCCGCAGGGCACCTCCGGCTCCGGCGCCACCGGCACGGGATCCGGCTCGGGCTCCGGCGCCACGGGCACGGGCACGGGCTCCGGCGCCGCAGGCGCCTCCACCGCCTCCCAGGCCTCCACCGCCCCGCAGTCCGGCCTCGCGGGCAACGCCGGCGCCCAGGGCGCGACCGTGGGCCTGCGCACCTCGCTGTCCTCCCTGGCCAAGTCCCTGGACCAGATCCCGGCCATCCTCGGCCCCAACGGCAGCGGCATCGGCTCGAACTCCTGGGTCATCTCGGGCAAGTACACGACCACCGGCAAGCCGCTGCTCGCGAACGACCCGCACCTTTCCCCGCAGCTGCCCTCGGTCTGGTACCAGATGGGCCTGCACTGCCGCGCCGTCTCGCCCCAGTGCCAGTACGACGTCGCCGGCTACACCTTCTCCGGCATGCCCGGCGTGGTCATCGGCCACAACACGGACATCGCCTGGGGCATGACCAACCTCGGCGCCGACGTCACCGACCTCTACCTGGAGCAGGTCCGGCCCGAGGGCTACGTCTACGACAACAAGGTGGTCCCCTTCACGACCCGTGTGGAGGAGATCAAGGTCGCCGGCGGCAGCTCCAAGAAGATCACCATCCGCTCCACCAACAACGGCCCGCTGGTCTCCGACCGCAGCGACGAGCTCGGCACGGTCGGCAGCCGCGCCCCCGTGCCCAGCTCGGCCCCGGACCGCGGCGACGGCTACGCCGTGGCCCTGCGCTGGACCGCCCTGGACCCGGGCAAGTCGATGGACGCCGTCTTCAAGCTCAACAAGGCCAAGGACTTCGCGGGCTTCCGCAACGCCGCCCGCGACTTCGAGGTCCCCTCGCAGAACCTGATCTACGCCGACGTCAAGGGCAACATCGGCTACCAGGCCCCGGGCCGCATCCCGCTCCGCGGCGCCGGCGACGGCCGCACGCCCGCCCCGGGCTGGGACCCCAAGTACGCCTGGAAGGGCGGCAAGGACGGCAACACCGGCTACATCCCGCAGGACGAGATGCCGTACGACTACAACCCGGCGCGCGGCTACATCGTCACCGCGAACCAGGCCGTCGTGGAGAACGGCACCGGCGCGGGCAAGTACCCGCACCTGCTGACCGGCGACTGGGGCTACGGCGCCCGCAGCCAGCGGATCAACGACCTCATCGAGGCGAAGATCAAGGACAGCGGCAAGGTCTCCAGCGACGACATGCGCGCCATGCAGATGGACAACAGCAGCGAGATCGCCGCACTGCTGACCCCGATCCTGGCCAAGATCGAGATGGGCGACCCGGACGTCCGCGCCGCCCAGAAGCTGCTGGACGGCTGGAACTACACCCAGGAGCCGGACTCGGCCGCTGCCGCCTATTTCAACGCGGTCTGGAGCAACATCCTCCGGCTGGCCTTCGGCGACAAGCTGCCGAAGGAGCTGCGCATCCAGGGCAGCTGCATGAACGTCCGCGAGGAGACGAGCGGACCGGCCGACGACCTGGCCAAGACCGTCCGCGAATGCGGTGCGCGCGATGCCGACTCGGCGCAGCCGGACGGCGGCGACCGCTGGTTCGAGGTGGTCCGCCGCCTGGTCAAGGACGAGAAGTCGGCCTGGTGGCAGTCGCCCGCCGTCCGCAACAAGCCGGCGACCACCACCCGCGACGAGCTCTTCGCGCGCGCCATGGTCGACGCCCGCTGGGAGCTGACCGCCAAGCTCGGCAAGGACCAGTCCACCTGGAGCTGGGGCCGCATGCACCAGCTGACGCTGAAGAACCAGACCATCGGCAAGGAGGGCCCGGGCTTCCTCCAGTTCATGCTCAACCGCGGCCCGTGGAACCTGGGCGGCGGCGAGGCCACCGTGAACGCGACCGGCTGGAACGCGGCCGGCGGCTACGGGGTCACCTGGGTCCCGTCCATGCGGATGGTCGTGAACCTCAGCGACCTGGACAAGTCCCGCTGGATCAACCTCACCGGCGCCTCCGGGCACGCGTACCACGACAACTACACGGACCAGACCACGCTGTGGGCCAAGGGCGACCTGCTCGACTGGCCCTTCGGCAAGGAGGCCGTGGACAAGGCGACGGTGTACCGGCTCACCCTGAATCCGTGAAACGCGTCACCCCCGAGGGGGTGGCCACCGCCTGAACGGGGTGGTCGTGCGGTTCCTCCGGGACCCGCGCGACCACCTCTTCGTCGTAGAGGAGCACGACCAGCGCCGGATGCGCCCCGGCCCGCGCCAGGCGCGCGAGCACCCGGTCGTACGAGCCCCCGCCGCGCCCCAGGCGCATCCCGCGCCCGTCGACCGCCAGCCCGGGCAGCAGGACGGTGTCGGCGCCGGTGACCGCATCCGGCCCGAGGCGCGGGCCGGAAGGCTCCAGCAGCGGTATCTTCCCCGCGTGGCCGGCCTCGGCGAGGGAGCCCGGGCCCCCGTACGCGGCCCAGTCCAGGTCGTTGTCGGGCAGCAGGACCGGCAGCAGCACCCGCTTCCCGGCGGCGCGCAGCGCGTCCAGCAGGTCGAGGGTCCCCGGTTCGCTGCCGACCGAGACGTACGCGGCGACCGTGCGGGCGCCGGCCAGCTCGGGCAGGGCCAGGGCGGAGCGGGAGAGCGCGCGGGCCGAGGTGCGCAGGGATTCGGGGGACAGGGCGCGGCGGGCGGCCAGCAGTTCGCGGCGCAGCAGCGCCTTCTCGGAGGGCCAGGGCGGGCGGGCGGGGTTCGGCGGGGTCGTTACCACTGGTGACTCGTATTTCCTCTCAAAAAGGATCAAATGTTGATCTACTTACCGGTTCTCAATCAGGGGCCAGGACATCACCCACTATGGTTCTGCCCATGACTCAGTTGCACCCCGTGATCAAAAAGGCAGTCATCCCTGCCGCGGGCCTCGGCACCCGCTTCCTTCCGGCGACCAAGGCGACGCCCAAGGAAATGCTCCCGGTCGTGGACAAGCCGGCCATCCAGTACGTCGTCGAGGAGGCCGTCTCGGCCGGACTGGACGACGTCCTCATGATCACAGGGCGTAACAAGCGGGCCCTGGAGGACCACTTCGACCGCAACTACGAGCTGGAGTCGGCGCTCGCGGCCAAGGGCGACGACGACCGCCTCAAGAAGGTCCAGGAATCCAGCGACCTGGCCACCATGCACTACGTCCGCCAGGGCGACCCGCGAGGCCTCGGCCACGCCGTCCTGTGTGCCGAGCCGCACGTCGGCAACGAGCCCTTCGCCGTCCTCCTCGGCGACGACCTCATCGACCCGCGCGACCCGCTGCTGCGCCAGATGGCGGACGTGCACGCCCGGACCGGCGGCACCGTCATCGCCCTGATGGAGGTGGACCCGGCCAACGTCCACCTGTACGGCTGCGCCGCCGTCGAGCCCACCGACGACGAGGGCGTCGTCCGCATCACCGGCCTCGTCGAGAAGCCGGACCCCGAGGACGCGCCGAGCAACTACGCGGTCATCGGACGCTATGTCCTCAACCCCGCGATCTTCGACATACTGCGGGAGACCGAGCCGGGCCGCGGCGGGGAGATCCAGCTCACCGACGGCCTGCAGAAGCTGGCCGCCGACGAGACCGTGGGCGGCCCGGTGCACGGCGTGGTCTTCCGGGGCCGCCGCTACGACACCGGGGACCGCGGCGACTACCTGCGGGCCATCGTCCGCCTCGCGTGCGAGCGTGAGGACCTGGGCCCGGAGTTCCGCACCTGGCTTCGCCGTTACGTCACGGAGGAGATGTAGCACCTTGAGCAGCAGCCCTGAGGCATCGCAGGCAGCGGAGGCGCCGCAGGCGGCAGAGGCGGCGGAGGCGCCGCAGGACACCGGCGGCTCCCCCGAGCACCGGCGCCTGTGGTCGGTGGACGAGCACCTCGCGGACGTACTCGCCGCCGTCCGGCCGCTGGAGCCGATCGAACTCCAGCTGCTCGATGCCCAGGGCTGTGTCCTGGTCGAGGACGTCACCGTGCCCGTCGCCCTCCCGCCCTTCGACAACAGCTCGATGGACGGGTACGCGGTCCGCACCGCCGACGTCCAGGGCGCCAGCGAGGAGTTCCCCGCGGTGCTGACGGTCATCGGGGACGTGGCGGCGGGCAGCGGCGAGCTGCCCGCCGTCGGCCCCGGCCAGGCCGCCCGGATCATGACCGGGGCGCCGCTTCCCCCCGGCGCGGAGGCCGTCGTACCGGTCGAGTGGACCGACGGCGGCACGGGCGGCGGCGCGGCCTCCGGGATGGCCCCGGCCAGCGCGGCCCCCGAGGGCGCGGGCGGCGAGGTACGGGTGCACCGGCCGGCCGAGGCGCGGGCGCACGTCCGCGCCCGCGGCAGCGACGTCCGGGCCGGCGAGCTCGCGCTCGCCGCGGGCACGGTGCTCGGCCCGTCGCAGATCGCCCTGCTGGCCGCCATCGGGCGTGCCACCGTACGGGTCCGGCCGCGCCCGCGCGTGGTCGTGATGTCCACCGGCAGCGAGCTGGTCCAGCCCGGCGAGGCCCTGGCAGCGGGCGCCATCTACGACTCGAACAGCTTCGCCCTGGCCGCCGCCGCCCGGGACGCCGGGGCCATCGCCTACCGGGTCGGGGCCGTCGCCGACGACGCCGAGACCCTGAAGGCCGCCATCGAGGAGCAGCTGGTCCGCGCCGACCTGCTGGTCACCACGGGCGGCGTCAGCGTCGGCGCGTACGACGTGGTCAAGGAGGCCCTGTCCTCGATCGGCGCCGCCCCCGACGAGCCGGACGCCGGCCGGATGGACTTCCGCAAGCTCGCGATGCAGCCGGGCAAGCCGCAGGGCTTCGGCACCATCGGCCCCGACCACACCCCGCTGCTGGCCCTGCCCGGCAACCCGGTGTCCTCGTACGTCTCCTTCGAACTGTTCGTACGGCCCGTGATCCGCGCGCTCATGGGCCTGCCGGACGTCAGCCGGCCGAGCGTGCGCGCGGTCCTGAAGGCCGACAAGGCGCTCGGCTCCCCGGCCGGCCGCCGCCAGTTCCTGCGCGGCGCGTACGACGCGGACAGCGGCACGGTCAGCCCGGTCGGCGGATCCGGCTCGCACCTGATCGCCGCACTGGCCCATGCCGACGCGCTGATGGTCGTACCGGAGGACGTCACCTCCGTGCAGCCCGGCAGCGAGCTGGACGTGATCCCGCTCGGCTGAGGCCGCACGCCCGGCGGGGCGCCCGGAGTCGGCGGGGCGCCCGGAGTCGACGGGGCGCCCGGAGCCGTTCCCCCGGCGCGCCCCTGTCCCGGCAGGTGCGGGTAGCGTGTTGCACCACACAGGCCCCTCGGGGCCCGGGAGCGGGAGCGGCACGGACCCATGAACACGCAGAGCAGGCTGACCCACATCGACGAGGCCGGAGCGGCCCGGATGGTGGACGTCTCGGAGAAGGACGTCACGACGCGGACGGCGCGCGCCAGCGGGCGCGTGCTCGTCTCCCCCCAGGTGATCGAGCTGCTGCGGGGCGAGGGCGTGCCCAAGGGCGATGCCCTCGCCACGGCGCGGATCGCCGGGATCATGGGCGCGAAGAAGACCCCCGACCTGATCCCGCTCTGCCATCCGCTGGCCGTCTCCGGGGTGAAGGTGGACCTGTCGGTCGCCGACGACGCCGTCGAGATCCTCGCCACCGTCAAGACCGCCGACCGGACGGGCGTGGAGATGGAGGCGCTGACCGCCGTCGCGGTCGCCGGGCTCACCGTCGTCGACATGGTCAAGGCCGTCGACAAGGGCGCCGTCATCACGGACATCCGGGTGGAGGAGAAGACCGGCGGCAAGTCCGGCGACTGGACCCGCGCGTGAACGCCCCGCGCGGCGGCGACGCCTTCAGCCACGCCCACGGCGCGGGCGGCGACCCGGCCGCCGGTGCCGGTGCGACTGCGGGTTCCGGCGCGGGGCCCGTGCCGCCCGCCGCGGCGGGCGCCCGGCAGGCGCGCGGCCTGGTGGTCACCGCCTCCAACCGCGCCTCGGCCGGCGTGTACGCCGACAAGGGCGGCCCCCTGCTGGTCGAGGGGCTGCTGGCGCTCGGCTTCACCGTGGACGGCCCGCGCGTCGTCCCGGACGGCGACCCCGTGGAGCAGGCGCTGCGCGAGGGCGTGGCCGCCGGGTACGACGTCATCCTCACCACCGGCGGCACCGGCATCTCGCCGACCGACCGCACCCCGGACGTCACGGCGCGGGTGCTGGACTACGAGGTCCCGGGCATCCCGGAGGCCATCCGGGCCGAGGGCCTGGCGAAGGTGCCGACCGCGGCCCTGTCCCGGGGGCGCGCGGGCGTGGCCGGCCGCACCCTGATCGTCAACCTGCCCGGCTCCACCGGAGGCGTCCGCGACGGCCTTGCGGTCCTGGCGCGGATCCTCCCGCACGCCGTGGACCAGATCCGGGGCGGCGACCACCCGGCACCGTCGGGGAGCCCGAGCTGAACGGACCCACCTGGCCGGTGGCGCTCACGGACGGCGACGTCACCCTGCGGCCGATAAAGATGCGGGACCAGAGCGCCTGGCGCGAGGTGAACCGGCGCAACCGCGAATGGCTCCGGCCGTGGGAGGCCACGATTCCGCCGCCCGCGCCCTGGGGGCCGGTGGTCCGGCGCCCGACCTACCGGCAGATGGTCCGCCATCTGCGGGCCGAGGCGAACGCGGGGCGGATGCTGCCGTTCGTCATCGAGTACCGGGGGCGGCTGGTCGGCCAGCTGACGGTCGCCGGGATCACCTGGGGCTCCATGTGCGCGGGCCACATCGGCTACTGGGTGGACCGCGAGGTGGCGGGGCGCGGAGTGATGCCCACCGCCGTGGCGCTTGCGGTGGACCACTGCTTCGCGCGGGTCGGGCTGCACCGGATCGAGGTCTGCATCCGGCCGGAGAACGGGCCGAGCCGGCGCGTGGTGGAGAAGCTGGGCTTCCGCGAGGAGGGGCTGCGGCCGCGCTACCTGCACATCGACGGGGCGTGGCGCGACCACCTGGTGTACGCGCTGACGGCGGAGGAGGTCCCGGAGGGCCTGGTGTCCCGCTGGCACCGCACGCGGGACCGGGGGCCGGACGTGGGCGCGCCATAAACGGCGCGCGTCGCCGGGAAAACGAATCCGAATATGCGTTCGAATTCCTGGGGCCGGGTTCCGATTCGCCCATATCCTGATCCGAAGAGTCACAAAAAAAGTCGGTGATATCAGCCGGTTCGTGCGACACACCGGCCCAATTGGCGGATCCCCCCGGCCGTATCCCTCTACGGTGTGAGGTGTGAGCAGCAGCGGCCTCATCTACGCAGTCATCGTGGGGGCCTGGGCCGCCTACTTGGTGCCCATGTGGCTCCGGAGGCAGGACGAGCTGAACGAGGCCCGTCCGACGGAACGCTTCTCCACCGCCATCCGGCTGCTTTCCGGCCGGGCGGGAATGGAGCGCCGTTACGCCAAGGGGCTGCGTGAGCGCGCCGACCAGGAGGCGGAACCCCAGTACCTGGCGGATCCGGACGCCGCGACGGAAACGGTGAATTCCGTGGACGCCGACGCCCGGCCCGTCGGCCTGCCCGCAACCAGGACGGAACCGAGGTCGGCCGCGATGGAGCGGCAGGCCGTGGCGGAGCGGCAGCGGCGCCAGCAGCGCCTCCAGGTGCTCGCCCGGCGCCGGCGCACCACCGCGCTCCTCTTCCTGGTGTTCACGCTGGGCGCCGTCGTCGCCGCCGTCGGCGGCGTCGCGTACCTGTGGGCCCCGGGCCTGCCGGCCGTCCTGCTGAGCGCGTACATCGCGTACCTGCGCGCCCAGGAGCGGCGGCGCTACGAGTTCACCATGGACCGCCGGCGCGCCGAGGCGGCCGCCCGCCGGCTGCGCGAGAGCCGCCCGGGCCGCCGCGAGACCGAGGAGGCCCCGGGCGCCGAACCGGAGCCCGCACCGCCGGTCTCCCCGCAGGAGGCCGGACGGCGCGCCCTGGTCGAGCAGACCGACCACGCCGAGTGGGTGGACCAGCAGCGCGAACGCGGCCCCGGGCGCGGCGACAGCTGGGAGCCGGTCCCCGTCCCGCTGCCCACCTACGTGACGGCCCCGGTCGCCCCGCGCGCCACCGGCCCGGCGGTCCCGGACGCCTGGAGCGCCTCCCGCTCCAGCACGGCCGAGCCGACCGACCCCCGCCTGCGCGCCCAGCCCGCGGCCCCGGCCAAGCCGGACGCCGCCGCGCCCCAGCAGGCCGCCCGTCCGCGCGGCCGCGACCGCGGCCGCACGCCGCTGTTCGACCAGTACGAGAGCGACGACCGCCCCCGCGCGGCCAACGAATGACCGCCACGAGGCCGCTCAGGGAAGGGATTTTGGTGCAGCGACGCGGGGATGCTAATGTTTCACACGTCGCAAGGGCCTGTGGCGCAGTCTGGTAGCGCACCTCGTTCGCATCGAGGGGGTCTGGGGTTCAAATCCCCACAGGTCCACAAACGACAGTTCTCGGATAGCTACCGGGAATCGTCACGAGATCCCGTTCAGCCGAAAGGCTGGGCGGGATATCGGCGTTTCCGGGGCGTTTTCGAGGCGGTGTCCGACGTGGGAAGGGCCTTGGCGGTTGTCCGGCGGAGCCGCGGCCAGGTTCTCGGGGTGGTTCAGGTGCGTGGGGAATGCCGGGACTGCCGTGGGACGTGCGTGAGCCCGTTGAGTGGTGCTGGACCGTCAGCTGCTCGTGTCGACCGTCGCCGGCCGGGGCGGGGAATCTCGGCGGATGGGGGCCAGTGAGCAGCCGAAGGCCGGTGGAGTGGTCGGGTCGGGGTCAGTGCCGGCGGAGTTTCAGGCGGAACGACGGACAGGTGTCGGGGTCGAAGTCGTGGTAGAGGAAGACCCGCTTCGCGTCGATGCCTATGGAGAGCCGGTCGAGGGTATCGCTCGGGACGGCCTCGGCCTGGTCGTCGAACTCCAGCCGGAGCACGGCCCTGTCCCGGGGCGAGCGGCCGTTCTCCACCTGCCAGGTGCCGGAGCCGGTGAAGGGCTTGCCCGGCCGGGGGCCCCGGTGGTTCCCGGTGGGCCAGTTCTCCGCGGTGAGGGTGCCGCCGGTGGGTTCGCCGGGGGTGGGGGTGAGGGTGAGGCGGACGCCCTCGGCGTCGCGGGAGCCCACGTAGGTGCCGGCGAGTTCGCCGTCGGTCGCCGAGGCGGCGGCCACCGGGACGCAGCGTTCGAAGGCGTCCGAGCCGCAGGCGGTCAGCGAGCCGCCGAGCACGGCGAGGGCCGCCGCGGCGCGGGCGGTGCGGTGGGAGCGGTGGAGCACGGGATTTCTCTCCGTCCGTCGGAGGGCATCGCAGAGGATCCCGCCCGGTCGTCGGCCGGGCGGGATCCTGGAATGCGGCGGGCCGTCAGGTGAGGGGCTTGGCCATGCAGCGGCTGGACGCGTAGTCGCGGTAGTAGCCGAACTTCTCCGTCATGGCGTAGCCCGAGGAGAGGTAGAGGGCGATGGCCTCCGGCTGCTTGTCACCGGTCTCCAGGACCATGCGGGTGCGGCCGGCCGCGCGGGCGTCGGCCTCCAGCTCCGCCAGGATCCGGCGGGCGAGGCCGAGGCCGCGGGCCTCGGGGACGACGTACATGCGCTTCAGCTCGGCGTCGCCGTCCGAGTAGCCGTCGTCGTTCTCGTCCTGGGTGCGCCAGCCGCCGGTGGCCACCGGCGTTCCCGACGTGTCGTACGCCACGAGGTACAGGCCCCGCGGCGGGAGGAACATCGCCGGGTCGAGGTACGTGGCGTCGCCGTCGCCGTCGTACCGCAGCTGGTATTCGAGCTGTACCTGGTCGTTGAGCCTGATCGCGTCCGGGTGGTCGTACGGCACCGCGTGCAGGTCTATCCCGTGAGACATCAGGACATCGTACGGAAGGGTCCGGCTATGGTGCTGGGATGCTCACCGTGACCTCCGTGAATGTGAATGGGATCCGGGCCGCCGCCAAGAAGGGCTTCACCCCGTGGCTGGCCGACTCGGAGGCGGACGTCGTGTGCCTGCAGGAGGTACGGGCGGAGGAGGCGCAGATCCCGGACGAGGTGCGCGAGCCCGAGGGCTGGCACACCGTCTTCGCGCCGTCCGCCGCCAAGGGGCGGGCCGGGGTCGCCGTGTACGCGCGGCGGGAGCCCGAGCGGGTGCAGGTCGGGTTCGGGAGCGACGAGTTCGACGGCTCCGGGCGGTACCTGGAGGTCGACCTGCCCGGCGTGGTCGTCGCCAGCCTCTACCTGCCCTCCGGGGAGGCCGGGACCGAGAAGCAGGACGAGAAGTACCGGTTCATGGACGAGTTCCTGCCCTACCTGGCGGCCCTGAAGGAGAAGGCCGCGGCCGACGGGCGCGAGGTCGTCGTGTGCGGCGACTGGAACATCTGCCACCGGGAAGCGGACCTGAAGAACTGGCGGACCAACCGCAAGAGCGCCGGCTTCCTCCCCGAGGAGCGGGAGTGGCTCGGCAAGGTCTACTCCGAGGCCGGCTACGTGGACGTCGTACGGGAGCTGAACCCCGACGCGGAGGGGCCGTACTCCTGGTGGTCCTACCGGGGGCGGGCCTTCGACAACGACTCCGGCTGGCGGATCGACCTCCAGGTCGCGACACCGGGGCTGGCGGCGCGGGCCGTGAAGGCGTTCGTGGAGCGGGCCGGGACGCATCCGGAGCGGTGGTCCGACCACGCGCCGGTGACCGTCGTCTACGAGGCCGGTGTCTGAGCCTGCGGACCCTCCGCCGCCTCGGGCCGTGCCGGAGCGGACGCCGCGGCCAGGAGGCGGTCCATGGCCATGGAGAGCTCGGCCTCGACCACGCTCTTGGCCAGCGGCCGCAGGCGGGTGACCGCCTCCTCGCCCTCCTTGTCCCCCTTGCCCAGGTGCTCCGTGATCAGCCCGGCGAACAGCGCCGCCAGGGCGTCGGCGTGCTCGCGGACCCGGCGCCCGGTCTCCAGGACGGCGGCGAGCGGGACGCCCTCGCGCACCAGGGCCGAGGAGACGTCCAGCAGGCGGCGGCTGACGTGGACGATCTCGTCGCCGTCGGTGGCCACGTAGCCGAGGTCGAGGGAGGCCGCCAGGTTCTCCGGGGTGACCTCGCCCTCGAAGTAGTCGGCCAGCGCCTCCGGGGTCAGGCGTACGGGGGTCTCCTCGGACCAGCCGATGCCGAGCAGCTCGCCGAGCTGGCCGACGTCGCGGCCGCTCTCGAAGGCGGCGGTGAGCTCGGCGATGCCGCCGAGGGTGTGGCCGCGTTCGAGGAGGGCGGCGATGGTGCGCAGCCGGGCCAGGTGGTGGTCGTCGTACCAGGCGATCCGGCCCTCGCGGCGCGGCGGCGGCAGGAGTTTGCGCTCGCGGTAGAAGCGCAGAGTGCGGACGGGGATGCCGGCGGCCTCGGCCAGCTCCTCCGTGCGGTATTCGCGCACCGTCGTCCCCCTTCCCGTGTCTGCCACAGCCGAAGCCTATGGCGTACCGGCAGCAACTTTCCGGGTGCGACCCCTACCCAGCAGTACGGAGCTGCTCTACCCTCCCGATTGTGCCAGTGATTGCTGGCAGCGTGGCGCGATGGTGTGTTGGGGCGGCTGGGAGGCGGCATGGGCGGCACGGACAGGCACGAGGGCGGGCACGGACAGGAGAGCCGCGCGCAGCGGCGCGAGCATGTCCGGGTGGCGGTGATCGGGTCCGGCTTCGGCGGGCTCGGGGCGGCCGTCCGGCTGCGCCGCGAGGGGATCACGGACTTCGTCGTACTGGAGCGGGCCGACTCCGTCGGCGGGACCTGGCGGGACAACAGCTATCCGGGCTGCGCCTGCGACGTGCCGTCCCACCTGTACTCGTTCTCCTTCGCGCCCAACCCCGACTGGCCGCGGACCTTCTCGGGCCAGCCGCACATCCGGGCGTACCTGGAGCACGTCGCCGACACCTTCGGGCTGCGCCCGCACATCCGGCTGAACGCAGAGCTGCTGACGGCCCGCTGGGACAACGCCGAGCTGCGCTGGGAGCTCGAGACGTCCGCCGGCGCGCTCACCGCCGACGTCGTCGTCTCCGCGACCGGTGCGCTGTCCGACCCGAAGATGCCCGAGATCCCCGGGCTCGCCGGGTTCCCCGGCACCGTCTTCCACTCCGCGCGCTGGGACCACGGCTACGACCTGCGCGGCAAGCGGGTCGCCGTGGTCGGCACCGGCGCCTCCGCCATCCAGATCGTCCCGGCCGTCGCGCCCGACGTGGAGCGGCTCACCCTCTTCCAGCGCACCCCGCCGTGGGTGCTGCCCCGCACCGACCGGGCCATCAGCGCCGCCGAGCGCTGGCTGCACCGGCAGCTGCCGTTCACCGGGGCCGCGCGCCGCGGGCTGCTGTGGGGGATCCGGGAGCTCCAGGTCAGCGCCTTCACCAAGCGGCCGAACCAGCTCGGACTGATCGAGTCCCTGGCCAAGGCCAACATGGCGCGCTCGATCAAGGACCCGGCGCTGCTGGCCGAGCTGACGCCCTCGTACCGGATCGGCTGCAAGCGGATCCTGCTCTCCAGCGACTACTACCCGGCGCTCGCCCGCCCCAACGTGGACCTGGTCGCCTCCGGGCTGAAGGAGATCCGGGGCAGCGTCCTCGTCGCCGCCGACGGCACCGAGACCGAAGCCGACGCGATCGTCTTCGGCACCGGCTTCCACATCACGGACCTGCCGATCGCGGACCGCGTGGTGGGCGCGGAGGGGCGCACCCTCGCGGACCACTGGAAGGACGGGATGCAGGCGCTGCGCGGCACGACCGCCGCCGGCTTCCCGAACTGGATGACGATCATCGGGCCGAACACCGGGCTCGGGAACAGCTCGATGATCCTGATGATCGAGTCGCAGCTGAACTACCTGGCCGACTACCTGCGCCAGCTGAACGTCCTCGGCGGACGCGTCGCCCTCGCGGCCCGGCCCTCGGCCGTGAACCGCTGGAACCGGCAGATCCAGACCCGGATGGAGCGGACCGTGTGGAACACCGGCGGCTGCACCAGCTGGTACCTGGACGCGCAGGGCCGCAACACCACCGTCTGGCCGGGCACCACGGGGGAGTTCCGCAGGCTGACGCGGACCGTGGACCTGAGCGAGTACGAGGTCGTCCGCCTCCGGGAGCCCGGGCCCGGACGGGTCCCGGTCCCCGTCCCGGCCGCCGCTGCTGCCGAGACGGCTGCCGCCTCCGCCTCCGCCTCCGCCTCCGCCGAGGAGGGTGCCGCGTGAGCCGCCTGACGCACGTCGCCGGCGGCCGGTACGCGCCGCCCGCCGCCCGCCGCGAACTGGTCGCCGTATCCGCCGACGGGGCGCGGCTGCACGTGGAGGAGCACGGCGAGCCGGACGCGCCGCCCGTCGTGCTCGCCCACGGCTGGACCTGCTCCACCGCCTTCTGGGCCGCCCAGATCCGCGACCTCGCGGCCGACCACCGGGTCATCGCCTACGACCAGCGCGGCCACGGCCGCAGCCCCGCCGCCTCCGGCTACTCCACCACCGCCCTCGCCGACGACCTGGCCGCCGTGCTGCGGGCCGTCCTCGCCCCCGGCGAGCGGGCCGTGCTGGCCGGGCACTCCATGGGCGGCATGACGATCATGGCCGCCGCCGGGCGGCCCGAACTCGCCGAGCACGCCGCCGCCGTCCTGCTGTGCAGCACCGGCAGCTCCCGGCTGGCCGCCGAGGCGCTCGTGGTGCCGCTGCGCCCCGGACCCCTGCGGACCCGGCTGACCCGCGCGCTCCTCGGCTCCCGTGCGCCGCTCGGCCCGGTCACCCCGCCCGCCAAACGCGTGCTCAAGTACGCCACCATGGGCCCCGGTTCGGCGCCCGACAGGGTCGAGGCCTGCGCCCGGATCGTGCACGCCTGCCCCACCCCGGTCCGCCACGCCTGGTCGCAGGTCCTGGCCGAGCTCGACGTGGACGCCAACCTGGCCGCCCTCACCGCCCCCACCGCTGTCCTCGGCGGCACGGCCGACCGGCTGGCCCCGATCGTGCACGCCCGGCGCATCGCCGCCGCGCTGCCGCACTGCGTCGGGCTGACCGAGCTGACCGGGATGGGGCACATGACCCCGATCGAGGCCCCCGAGGCCGTCGCGGGCGCGGTGCGCGAGCTGACCGCCGCGTACCTCGGCGCCGGCACACCAGCCCCCGCCACCGGCGCCCCCGCCAGTGACACCGGCACCGGCACGCCCGCCACCGACACCGGCACCCCCGCGAAGGAGAAGACGCCGTGAGCCCGCGCAGGAGTCTGGAAGGCCAGGTCGCCGTCGTCACCGGCGCCGCCCGCGGCGTCGGCGAGCTGCTCGCCCGCAAACTGTCCGCGCGCGGCGCGCGGATCGCGCTGGTGGGACTGGAGCCGGAGGCCCTCAAGGAGGTCTCCGAGCGCCTGCACACCGACAGCGACCACTGGCACGCCGACGTCACCGACCACGAGGCCATGGCCCGGGTGGCGCAGGAGGTCAAGCAGCGCTTCGGCAAGGCCGACATCGTCGTCGCCAACGCGGGGGTGGCCGCGGGCGGCCCGTTCGCCGACTCCGACCCCGACGCCTGGCGCCGCGTGATCGAGGTCAACCTGATCGGCAGCGCCGTCACGGGCCGGGCCTTCCTCCCCGTCCTCACCGAAAGCCGCGGCTACTTCCTCCAGATCGCCTCGCTCGCCGCGATCACCCCGGCGCCGATGATGACCGCGTACTGCGCCTCCAAGTCCGGGGTCGAGGCCTTCGCCCACTGCCTGCGGGCCGAGGTCGCCCACAAGGGCGTCGGGGTGGGCGTCGGCTACCTGTCCTGGACCGACACCGACATGGTGCGCGGCGCCGACCGGGACGACGTGATGCGGGAGCTGCGGCAGCGGCTGCCGTGGCCGGCGAACCGCACCTACCCGCTGGGCCCGGCCGTGGACCGGATCGTCGCCGGGATCGAGCGGCGCTCGGCGCACGTGTACGCCCAGGGGTGGCTGCGCGGCATGCAGGGCGTACGGGGCTGGCTGCCGGGGCTGATCGCGGTCGGCGGCCGGCGGGACATGCAGCGGTTCGAGCCGCGGCTGGCCGGCGTCTCCAAGGGGCTCGTCGGGGCCGGCGGAGCCGCCGACGAGCGGGAGCGCGGCGGCAGTACGCCGGCCTGACGCCCGGACCGCCGTCCGGGGCCGCCCGGCGGCCCCGGACCCCGCGACCCGGCCCCAGCGCTCCGCTGGACGTCCGGTCATGAAACCGCGGGCCGGCGGGGGCTGGTCGCGCAGTTCCCCGCGCCCCTTGCGGGGCGCGGTACCCGCTCAGCGCGGCGGCAGCTTCGGCCGCCGCAGGTCGGGGACGTCCTCGTAGCCCGGCGGTACCGCGGCCGGCTCCTGCTCCAGGAGCTCCAGCGCCAGGTGCACGGCGTCGTCGAGCTCCCCGTGGCGTCCCTCCGCCCAGTCCAGCGGGGTCCGCAGGATCGCGAAGTCCGGCTCCACGCCGTGGTTCTCCACCGACCAGCCGTACTCCGGGAACCAGGCGGCGTTCATGGGCACCGTGATGACCGTGCCGTCGCCCAGGGTGTGCCGGCCGGTCATGCCGACGACGCCGCCCCAGGTGCGCTGGCCGACGACCGGGCCCAGGCCCAGCAGTTTGAAGGCCGCCGTGATCATGTCGCCGTCGGAGGAGGTGGCCTCGTCGGCCAGCGCCACGATCGGGCCGCGGGGCGCGTTGGAGGCGTAGCTCACCGGCTGGGCGTTGCGGGTGAGGTCCCAGCCCAGGATCGAGCGGGTGAGCTTCTCCACCACCAGCTCGCTGATGTGCCCGCCCGCGTTGCCGCGTACGTCCACGATCAGCGCGGGCCGGGACATCTCCATCCTGAGGTCCCGGTTGAACTGCGCCCAGCCCGAGCCGCCCATGTCGGGGATGTGCAGGTAGCCGCACTTGCCGCCGCTGACCTCGCGGACCACGGCGCGGCGCTTGGACACCCAGTGCTGGTAGCGCAGCGGCCGGTCGTCGATCAGCGGGACCACCGCCACCCGGCGGGCCGCGCCCTCGCCTTCCGCCGGCGTGAAGGTCAGCTCGACGGTGGTGCCGCCGGCCGCCGCCAGCAGCGGGTAGGGCCCGGTGACCGGGTCGACCGGGCGCCCGTCGACGTGGGTGAGCACCGCGCCCTCCCGGATGCCGCTGCCGGCCAGCGGGGAGCGGGCCTTGGAGTCGGAGGACTCGCCGGGCAGGATCCGCCGGACGACCCAGCCCCCGTCGCGGGGCACGAGGTCGGCGCCGAGCAGTCCGATGGGCCGCTGGTAGTGCGGCGGGCCCTCGTTGCGGCGGGCGGGGGAGACGTACGCGTGCGAGGTGCCGAGCTCGCCGAGGACCTCGCGCAGCAGGTCCGCGAACTCGTCGGGGGAGGCGACCCGTTCGACGAGCGGCCGGTACTGGCGCAGCACGCCGTCCCAGTCGATGCCGCACATGTCCGGCTCCCAGAAGTAGGCGCGGATCAGCCGGCCGGCCTCCTCGAAGGCCTGCCGCCACTCGGCCGCCGGGTCCGCCTCGTGGTGGATGCGCCGCAGGTCCAGGTATACGGTGGAGTCGCCGTCGCCGGCCTCGGTGGCCGGGACGGCCCGCAGGTCGCCGTCGTCGTTGAGGACGAGCCGGGTGCCGTCGCCGCTGACCGCGAACCAGTCCAGTCCGGAGGCCAGTTCCGTCTTGCGCGCCTTGGTGATGTCGAAGTGCTCCAGGGTGGGCTTGCCGCTGGTGTCGGCGGGGTTGGCGAAGGTCTCGCCGAGCGCGCCCGAGATGGGCCAGCGCAGCCACACCAGGCCGCCGCCGTGCACCGGGTACAGGGCCGAGTACTTGGACGCCGTCACCGGGAACGGGGTGACGCGGCTCTCCAGGCCCTCCACCTCCACGGTCACCGAGCCGTCGCCCTCCTCGCCGGTCTCCCCCTCCACCGGGTCGAGACCGCCCGCCGCGGGGCGGCCGTCGGGGGTGAACGCGAAGGGCGAGGGGGTCGCCGAGGACAGCGGCACCAGGTACGGGCGGCAGCCCAGCGGGAAGGACAGGTCGCCGGTGTGCACGTCGTAGACCGGGTCGAAGCCGCGCCACGACAGGAAGGCCAGGTAGCGGCCGTCGCGGGTGAAGACCGGGTTCTCGTCCACGAAGCGGCCGCTGGTGACGTCCACGATGTTCCGCGCGCCGGGACCGAAGATCCGGGCCATCTTGATCTGCCGCAGCGCGTGCCCGACGCCCGGGTGCGACCAGGTCAGGAACGACCCGTCCGGGGAGAACGCCAGGTCGGTGACGGGCCCGTTGACGGACCGGATCAGCTCGGTGACCTCGCCGGCCGAGTCCTCCGTCGCGTCGACGAGCAGCAGCCGGCCGTCCTGGGAGGCGATCGCGAGCCGCTCCCCGGCCGGGTCGGCCACCATCTCCAGTACGCGGCCCAGCTGCCCGGAGGCCAGCCGGCGCGGCTCCCGGTCGCCGGACGCCCGCGGCAGGTAGGCGATCTCGACCGCGTCCTCGCCCTCCGCGTCCGTGACGTACGCGACCTGCCCGCCCGTGCCGAGCATCTCGGGCTGCCGCACCCGTACGCCCGGGGTGTCGGCGATCGTCCGGGCGGGCCCGTCGCGGTGGGTGAGCCAGTACAGGCTGCCGCGCACGACGACGGCGCTGGCCCGGCCGGTGGTGTCGACGGACAGCGAGTCGACGTGGCTGCCGGCCGGCACCTGGTAGGTGCGCCGGCCCGCCCGCGGGCCGGCCAGGCGCACGTCGAGCCTGCGCGGGGCGGAGCCGGGGGCCAGCGACTCGACGAGCCAGAGCTCCCCGGCGCACTGGTAGACGACCCGGGAGCCGTCGCTGGAGGCGTGCCGGGCGTAGAACTCCTCGTGGTCGGTGTGGCGGCGCAGGTCGGTGCCGTCGGGCAGGCAGGAGTACAGGTTGCCGATGCCCTCGTGGTCGCAGAGAAAGGCGATCCGGCCGGCGACGAACATGGGCGCGTCGAGGTGGCCGCCGATGTCCTCCAGCAGCCGCTTGCCGTGCAGCCAGAGCCGTCCGGTGGCGCCGCCGCGGTAGCGCTTCCAGGCGGCGGGCTCGTGCGGGGGCTTGCCGGTCAGCAGCAGGGTGCGCCGCTCGCCGGGGCCGTCGCCGTCGTGCTCCTCCTCGTGCACGGCGATGTCCGAGACCGGGCCCCAGGGGAGTTTGCCGCCGGGGGAGCCGTCGGTGGGCAGCCTGTAGGCCCACGCGAAGTGGGAGAACGGCTGCCCGTGCGAGGAGACGGCCAGGATGTCGCTGTGGCCGTCCTTGTCGGGCGGGGTCCAGCCGCAGACCCGGGTGTCGGTGGCGCCCCAGTAGGTGAGCCGGCGGGCCGGGCCGCCTTCGACGGGGGCGAGGTGGACCTCGGGGTCGAGGCTGCGCCAGGTGGTGTAGGCGATGTGGCGGCCGTCGGGGGAGAAGCGGGGGTGGCCGATGCGGGTGCGGTCGACGGTGATCCGCCAGGCCCGGCCGGGGCTCTGCCCCTCGGGGACCAGCGGTGCGATCCACAGGTCGTCCTCGGCGGCGAAGCACAGCAGGTCGCCGTGGAGGTGCGGGAAACGGAGGTATGCGAGGTCGTGGCTCACCCCACAATGCTTTCCGCGCCAGGGGGGCCCGGCAACTCGTACAGGTGATCCACGCCACCCAGAAAGCGAAACGGAACGGTTTCGTTTCGCTCGCGCCGGGGGTATCGTCGTCCTTGTACGACGTGAAGTACGAAACGGTTTCGTTCGAAGGGAGGCGCCGTGGTGTCCGACGAGGTCTCGTCGCGGCGCAGCCGCATCACCCCCGAACGGGAGGCCGAACTCCACGGAGCGGTCCTCGACCTGCTGCGCGAAGTCGGCTACGACGCACTGACCATGGACGCGGTCGCCGCCCGCACCAAGTCCAGCAAGGCCACCCTCTACCGCCAGTGGGGGAGCAAGCCCGAGCTGGTCGCCCGGGCCCTGCGCTGCACGCAGCCGGTCTCCCTGGAGGAGATCGACACCGGCAGCCTGCGCGGGGACTTCGGACTCATGGTCCAGCACTCCGACGACGCGCAGATGGCCAAGGACACCGCCCTGATCCGGGGCCTGGCCCATGCCGTCCACACGAGCCCGGAACTCCACCAGGCTCTGCGGGAGCTGCTGATCGACCCGGAGATCACCGGACTCCAGGTGATGCTCCTGCGGGCCGTCGACCGGGGTGAGATCGCCCCGGACTGTCCGGCCCTGGATTTCGTACCGCACATGCTCATCGGGGCCTTCATCGCGCTCCCCCTCATCGAGGACCGGTCCGTCGACCGGGCCTTCCTCGGTGAGTTCATCGACGCCGTGGTCTTCCCCGCCCTCGGCGTCTGAGTCACCCGCGCACCGTTCCTGCTGCTCCTGACACGCCGCTCTCGTCGTCGGGCCGGCTCCCCACGCCCTGATCCGTACTCGGATACATCCCACGACCAGAACGGGAGACCGCCTCCGTGGCCACCTTCCTCTACCGTCTCGGCCGGGGCGCCTTCCGGCGCCGCGGCCTCGTCGCCCTCATATGGGTGGCGCTGCTGTTCGCCGCCGGCTTCGGCGCGGCGTCGGCCGGCGCGCCCACCTCCGGCTCGTTCTCGATGCCCGGCACGGAGGCCCAGAAGGCCTTCGACCTGCTCGACGAGAAGTTCCCGGGCATGTCCGCCGACGGCGCCTCCGCCCGTATCGTCATCAAGGCGCCGCAGGGCGCCAAGATCACCGACGAGGCGAACAAGGCCCAGGTCGAGAAGATCGTCTCCGGCCTCCAGGAAGGCCCGGGCAAGACCCAGATCGCCTCGGTCGCCGACCCCTTCCAGGTGCAGGCCGTCAGCCAGGACGGCTCCACCGCCTACGTGAGCGTCAAGTACACCGTCAGCGGCATGGAGCTGAAGGACGACACGCGCGAGGCGCTCACCGAGTCCGGCACCGCGGCCAAGGCCGCCGGGCTGACCGTCGAGATCGGCGGCGACGCCCTGATGGCGGCCCCCGAGACCGGCTCCGGCGAGGTCATCGGCATCGTGGTCGCCGCGATCGTGCTGGTCATCACCTTCGGCTCGCTGGTCGCGGCCGGGCTGCCGCTGCTGACCGCGCTGATCGGCGTCGGCATCGGCGTCTCCACCATCACCGCGCTCGCCAACGTGCTGGACCTCGGCACCACCACCTCCACCCTCGCGATGATGATCGGCCTCGCCGTCGGCATCGACTACGCCCTCTTCATCGTCTCCCGCTACCGCGTGGAGCTCGCCGAGGGCCACGAGCGGGACGAGGCCGCGGGCCGGGCCGTCGGCACCGCCGGCTCCGCCGTCGTCTTCGCCGGCCTGACCGTGGTCATCGCCCTGGTGGGCCTCGCCGTGGCCGACATCCCGATGCTGACCAAGATGGGCCTCGCGGCCGCGGGCACCGTGGTCATCGCCGTCCTCGTCGCCCTGACGCTGGTCCCGTCCATCCTGGGCTTCGCCGGCAGGAAGGTGCTGCCCGCGGGCACGAAGAGCAGGCTGTTCGGCAAGGGCCGCCCGGCCGGCGCCGAGCCCAAGGCGAACGTCGGCACCCGCTGGGCCCGCTTCGTGCTGCGCCGCCCGGTGATCGTCCTCCTCCTCGGCGTGATCGGGCTCGGCGCGATCGCGGTCCCGGCGGGCAAGCTGGAGATGGGCCTGCCCGACGACGGCTCCCAGCCGGTCTCCACCACCCAGCGCAGGGCGTACGACCTGCTGTCGGAGGGCTTCGGCCCCGGCTTCAACGGGCCGCTCCTGGTGGTCGTCGACGGCGGCAGGAAGCTCGCCGACGAGACCGGGGAGCGGATCAAGGGCCTGGAGGGCGTGGCCGTGGTCACCCCGCCGACGCCCAACCAGGACGGCACCGCCGCCGTGATCACCGTCATCCCGAAGGACCGCCCGTCCTCCACGCAGACCGAGGCCCTCGTCCGCGAGATCCGCGACAGCAGTGGGGACGACGTCCTCGTCACCGGCGCGACCGCGATGAACATCGACTTCTCGCAGAAGATGGACGAGGCGCTGCCGCCCTACCTGGCGCTCGTCGTCGGCCTCGCCTTCCTGCTGCTGATGGTCGTCTTCCGCTCCGTCCTGGTCCCGCTCAAGGCGGCCCTCGGCTTCCTGCTGTCCGTCGTCGCAGCCCTCGGCGCCGTCGTCGCGGTCTTCCAGTGGGGCTGGCTCGGCTCGGTCTTCGGGGTGGAGCAGACCGGCCCGATCATGAGCATGATGCCGATCTTCATGGTGGGCGTCGTCTTCGGCCTGGCCATGGACTACGAGGTCTTCCTCGTCACCCGGATGCGTGAGGCGTACGTCCACGGCGAGCGCCCGGGCCAGGCCGTCGTGACCGGCTTCCAGTACAGCGCCCGGGTGGTCGTCGCCGCCGCGGTGATCATGATCGCGGTGTTTGCCGGGTTCATCGGCGCCAGCGAGCAGATGGTGAAGATGATCGGCTTCGGCCTGGCCGTCGCCGTCTTCTTCGACGCCTTCATCGTCCGCATGGCCATCGTCCCGGCGGTGCTCGCCCTGCTCGGCCACCGGGCCTGGTGGCTGCCGCGCTGGCTGGACCGGCTGCTGCCGAACGTGGACGTGGAGGGCGAGACCCTGCGCAAGCACCTCGAGGCCGCCGGCTCCGCGGAGGGCCCGGGCAGGGACCGCGACCTGGTCAACGCCTGACTGCGAGCCGGTCAACGCCCGACCGGCGCCGAACACCGGTACGGGTACTGCTACCGGCACCGCGAGGCCCGGCACCGCACCCGGTCGATCCGATGGGATCGCCGGGAGCGGGGCCGGGCCTCCGCGCGTTCCGGCCCGGGGCGGCCCGTTACGCCGACCGGGTGGCGGGGGCGTACGTACGGCGCAGGAAGCGGCGCAGCGCGGCGCTGTCGAACTGGATGACCGCCACCCCCTCCGGGGAGTGGAACTCCACGACCGCCTGGACGCGGCCGCAGGGCCAGACGCGCACGTCGCCGGTCCCGCTCGGGGCTTGGAGCCCGGCCTCCAGCAGGGCCCGCGGGAAGACCCACTCGTTGTCGGTGCCCTCGGGGGAGAGGCCCGCGGGGAAGACGATCCGCACGGCGAGCGGCTCGGCGGGGGCGAACCGCAGGGCGACGGGGATCTTCCGGTAGAGCGGATCGTCGCTGATCACGCGGGCGGTGACGCGCTCCTCGACGGCAGCGACGGCGACAGCGGCGGTCGTGGTGGCGGTGCCGGCCGTGGCGGTGGCGGGCCCGGAGGGATTCTCGGCGGTGGCAGACATCGACAAGACTCCTCGAATCGGAACGAAGCAGTCCGTATTCCCTTCAGCCTCGCACATTCCGACGAAGCTGCGAACAAGTATCTGTGGTGACGCCGCTCTTGCCAGCGGTTTGCAACTAGGCCCTATTCTTGAGCGGATAAAGATTTTGTCAGCTCAAGGACCGCAGGAAGCGGAGCCAGCCTCATGCACGTGCCCGACGGATTCATCGACGCCCCCGTCTCCCTCGCCGCCGGCGCCGCCGCCGCCGGCGCGGTCGCCGTCAGCCTCCGCGGCGCCCGCCGCGAGCTCGACGAGCGCACCGCCCCGCTCGCCGGACTCGTCGCCGCCTTCATCTTCGCCGTCCAGATGCTGAACTTCCCCGTCGCCGCCGGCACCAGCGGGCACCTGCTGGGCGGGGCGCTCGCCGCGATACTCGTCGGGCCCTGGACCGGCGTGCTCTGCGTGTCCGTCGTCCTGCTCATGCAGAGCGTCCTGTTCGCCGACGGCGGGCTCACCGCCCTCGGCGTGAACGTCGTCAACATGGCCGTCGTGACCGTCCTCGTCGCCTACGCCGTCTTCCGCGGCCTGGCCCGGCTCCTGCCCCGCACCCGGCGCTCCGTCACCGTCGCCGCCTTCGCCGGGGCACTCGTCTCGGTCCCCGCCTCCGCCGCCGCCTTCACCCTCATGTACGCCGTCGGCGGCACCACCGACGTCCCGATCGGCAAGGTGCTCACCGCCATGCTGGGCGTGCACGTCCTCATCGGCATCGGCGAGGCGGCCATCACCGCCGCGACCGTGGGCGCCGTCCTCGCCGTACGGCCGGACCTGGTCCACGGGGCGCGCGGGCTGACGGTGCCGCTGAAGCTGCGCGTCGGCGGCGAGCTCGTTGACGCCCCGGCGCAGACCACCGCCGCCCCGGCCGCGCCCGCTGCCGCCGCCGCCCGTTCGACGAAGAAGGTGTGGGGCGCGGGCCTCGCCACCGCCCTCGTCCTGGCCGGCGTCGTCTCCTTCTACGCCTCCGCCGACCCCGACGGCCTGGAGAAGGTCGCCGCCGACCAGGGCATCGACCAGAACGTCCGCGAGCACGCCGCAGCCGGCTCCCCCCTCGCCGACTACGGCGTCAAGGACGTCGGGAACGCCCGCCTCTCCGGCGGCCTCGCCGGCGTGATCGGCGTCGGCGCCACCGTCGCCGTCGGCACCGGCGTCTTCTGGGCCGTGCGCCGGCGCCGCGCCGACGCCCCCGCGCAGGCCGCCGCCCCCACCCCCTCGGCCGGCTGACATGGGAGCGGGCCACGCCCACCGGCTCTACCGGCACGCGGACTCGCCCGTCCACGCGCTGCCGCCGCACTGCAAGATCGCCGGGGTCTTCGCGTTCGTCCTGGTCGTCGTGTCCACACCGCGCGAGGCGGTGTGGGCCTTCGGCCTGTACGCGGTCCTCGTCGCGGCCGTCGCCGCCGCGGCCCGGATCCCGGCGGGCGTCCTGCTGCGCCGGATGCTGATCGAGGTCCCGTTCGTCCTCTTCGCCGTGCTCATGCCGTTCGTGGCGGAGGGCGAGCGGACCGAGGTGTTCGGGCTGTCCCTGAGCGTCTCCGGCCTGTGGGGCGCCTGGAACGTGCTCGCCAAGGGCACCCTCGGCGTCGCCGCGTCCGTCATCCTCGCCTCGACCACCGAACTGCGGGAGCTGCTGCTCGGCCTCCAGCGGCTGAAGCTGCCGCCGCTGCTGGTGCAGATCGCCTCCTTCATGATCCGCTACGGCGACGTGGTCACCGAGGAACTGCGGCGCATGTCCGTCGCCCGGCGCTCCCGCGGCTTCGAAGCCCGCGGCGTCCGGCACTGGGGAGTGCTGGCCAAGACGGCCGGGGCCCTGTTCATCCGCTCCTACGAGCGCGGCGAACGGGTCCACCTCGCGATGGTCAGCCGCGGCTACACCGGATCCATGCCGGTGATCGACGAAGTCGTGGCCACCCGCGGCCAATGGGCGCGGGCGGCCGTACTCCCGGCGGCGGCCCTCGCCGTCTGTGTGATCGGATGGACCGTATGACCGCTTCCCCCGCCTCGACGGCAGCTCCTTCCCTGGAGGTCCTCGGCCTCGCCTACGCCTACCCCGACGGCCACCAGGCCCTCTTCGGCGTGGACCTGACCGTCGGCCGCGGCGAGCGGGTCGCCCTGCTCGGGCCCAACGGCGCCGGCAAGACCACCCTGGTCCTCCACCTCAACGGCATCCTCGGCGGCGGCGTCGGCACCGTGGCCGTCGCCGGCCTGCCCGTGGAGAAGCGGAACTTCGCCGAGATCCGGCGCCGGGTCGGCATCGTCTTCCAGGACCCCGACGACCAGCTGTTCATGCCGACCGTCCGGGAGGACGTGGCCTTCGGCCCGGCCGCGGCCGGAATGCGCGGACCGGAGCTGGAACAGCGGGTCCAGGACGCCCTGGAGCAGGTCGGGATGGCCGGCTTCGCCGACCGGCCGCCGCACCACCTGTCCTTCGGGCAGCGGCGGCGCGTCGCGGTGGCCACCGTCCTCGCGATGCGGCCCGAGATCCTCGTCCTCGACGAGCCCTCCTCCAACCTGGACCCGGCATCGCGGCGCGAGCTCGCCGACATCCTGCGCTCGCTCGACGTGACCGTGCTGATGGTCACCCACGACCTGCCGTACGCGCTCGAGCTGTGCCCCCGCTCCGTCGTCCTCAGCGAGGGCGTCATCGCCGCCGACGGACGCACCCGGGACCTGCTGTGCGACGAGGAGCTGATGCGCGAGCACCGCCTGGAGCTGCCCTTCGGCTTCGACCCGCGCTCGGTGCCGGTGGCATAACCGCAAGCCCGTGGTGGTTGCACCGCTCGTGAACATCCAGGGTCAGGTGGCGGAGGGCTTCGAGGCCGTCCGGGACGCCTTCATACGCAATTTCGAGGTGCTCGGCGACCGGGGCGCGGCGGTGGCCGTGTACCGGGACGGCCGGCGGGTCGTCGACCTGTGGGCCGGCGTGCGGGACGTGGACGCCGGCCTGGACGGCGGCCCGGACGCCGGTGCCGGTGCCGAAGCCGCGCCGTGGAGCGAGGGCACGGCGCAGGTCGTCCGCTCGGCCACCAAGGGTGTGGCCGCCGTCGTACCGCTGCTGCTGCACCAGCGCGGGCTGCTGGACCTGGATGCGCCGGTGGGCGCGTATTGGCCGGAGTTCAAGGCCGGCGGCAAGGAGCGGGCCCTGGTCCGGGACCTCCTCGCGCACCGGGCCGGCGTACCGGCGCTGGACGTGCCGCTCACACCGCAGCAGGCCGCGGACGGGCTGACCGGGGCGCGGGCCGTCGCCGAACAGCAGGCGTTCTGGGCGCCGGGCACGGCACACGGCTACCACGCGCAGACCTACAGCTGGCTGCTGTCCGAGCTGGTGCTGCGGGTCACCGGCGCCTCGCTCGGCAAATGGCTCGCCCAGGAGGTCACCGGGCCGCTCGGGCTCGACTTCTGGATCGGGCTGCCGGCGGCCGAGGCGGCGTCCGGGCGGGTCGGCCGGGTCGGCGCCGTCGAGCCGCCCGAGTCGGCGGGGGCGCTGCGGACGCGGCCGCGGCGAAACGTTTCCGAGGCCTACGCCGACCCGGAGTCGCTGACCCGCCGCGCCTTCCTCGCGATCACCCCGCTCGCCGACGAGAACGCCCCCGAATACCGGGCCGCCGAACTCCCCGCCTCCGCGGGCATCGGCACAGCCCGTGCCCTTGCCGGGCTGTACGCGGCGCTGCTCGACGACACCGAGGACGGGGCGCGCCTGTTCACGCCGCAGACGGTGGCCCTGGCAGGCGGGGAACTCTCGGCCGGCGCCGACCGGGTGCTGGTGGTGAACACCCGCTTCGGGCCGGGGTACATGCTGCACAGCCCGGCCTCGCCGATGCTCTCCCCGGCCTCGTTCGGCCACCCGGGCCGCGGCGGATCCCTGGCCTTCGCGGACCCCGAAGCCGGCATCGGCTTCGGCTACGTCACCAACGCCCTGGCCAAGTCGGTCACCGCCGACCCCCGGGCCCAGGCGCTGGTCCGCGCCCTCCGTACCTGCCTGTAACCCCCGTCGGGCCGCCTGCCCACGACGGCGCCGGGGCGCCGCTGCCCCGCGGCACGGCCGAGAGCGCCGGGCCCGCGTGATGCCGGGGGCGGGTGATCCCGAGGCCGGGCGCCCGCGGCCGAAGCCGGCGGGGCGGGAGCCCGCCGTGCCGGGCGGTGTGCGCGGCCCTGCGGGGCTGCTCCCCTGCCCGCCCTTCCCCCGTTCCCCGGGCTCTGCCCGGACCCGTCCCGGGCGGGGCCGAGGCCCGTGCTCGGCGGGCTCGGCCGGTACATGGAGCCTTGCCCAGAGTCTCGCCGGCGTTCGAGGCACGGGGGCGGGGGCGGGGCGGAGCCCCCCGGTCAGGGGAGAGCGGTGGCGCCGGGGGCGGGGCTCGTGGTGGTGCGGGTGGCTCGGCAGGTGCCCGAGGCTTCCAGGGCCGCGGCCACCTTGGCCGCCGCCTCCTCGTCCCGTACCAGGAACGCCGTCGTCGGGCCGGAGCCCGAGACCAGGCTCGCCAGGGCGCCGGCCTCCACCCCGGTGGCCAGGGTGCGCGCCAGGTCCGGGCGGAGGGACAGCGCCGCCGGCTGGAGGTCGTTGGCCAGGGCCGCGGCCAGCGCGTCCGGGTCGCCGGAGGCGAGGGCCGCCAGCAGGGCGGGGGAGGCCTGCGGCTCGGGGATGTCCCGTCCCTCGGCCAGCCGGTCGAACTCGCGGAACACCGCCGGGGTGGACAGCCCGCCCTCGGCGACCGCGAAGACCCAGTGGAACGCGCCCGCCTCGACCGGGGTCAGCAGCTCGCCGCGCCCGGTGCCGAGCGCCGCCCCGCCGATCAGGCTGAACGGCACGTCGCTGCCCAGCTCCGCGCAGATGTCCAGGAGTTCCCCGGTCGGCGTGTTCAGCCCCCACAGCAGGTCGCAGGCCAGCAGTGCGCCGGCGCCGTCCGCGCTGCCGCCGGCCATGCCGCCCGCCACCGGGATGTTCTTCGCGATGTGGATGTGGACGGCGTCGGAGCGGCCGGCGCGGGCCGCGAGGATCTGTGCCGCCCGCGCCGCGAGGTTGGTGCGGTCGAGGGGGACCTGGTCCGCGTCGGGGCCCGAGCAGGTCACGGTCAGCTCGTCGGCCGGGGTGACCGTCACCTCGTCGAACAGCGACACCGCGAGGAAGACGTTCGCCAGGTCGTGGAACCCGTCGGGCCGGGCCGCGCCCACCGCCAGCTGTACGTTCACCTTCGCCGGGACGCGTACCGTCACGCCCGCGCTCACAGGGCCGGCCGTTCGGCGTCGGCCGGCTTGTGTTCGGCGATCGCGGCGAACTCCTCCACCGTCAGCGACTCGCCGCGCGCCTGCGGCGAGACCCCCGCGGCGACGAGCGCGGCCTCGGCTCCCGCCGCCGAGCCGGCCCAGCCCGACAGGGCGGCCCGCAGCGTCTTGCGGCGCTGCGCGAACGCCGCGTCCACGACCGCGAACACCTCCGCCTTCGAGGCGGTCGTCTTGACCGGCTCGGTGCGGCGGACGAGCGACACCAGGCCCGAGTCCACGTTCGGGGCGGGCCAGAACACGTTGCGGCCGATGGCCCCGGCCCGCTTCACGTCCGCGTACCAGTTCGCCTTGACCGAGGGGACGCCGTACACCTTGCTGCCGGGCCGGGCGGCCAGCCGGTCGGCGACCTCGGACTGCACCATGACCAGGGTCCGCTCGATGCTGGGGAAGCGGTCCAGCATCGTCAGCAGCACCGGCACGGCCACGTTGTACGGCAGGTTCGCGACGAGCGCGGTGGGCGGCGGGCCCGGCAGTTCCTCGACGAGGAGGGCGTCGGAGTGGACGAGCGCGAAGCGGTCCCTGCGCTCCGGCATGCGCGCCGCGATCGTGGCGGGCAGCGCCGCGGCGAGGACGTCGTCGATCTCGACGGCGGTGACCCGGTCGGCGGCCTCCAGCAGCGCGAGCGTCAGCGAGCCCAGGCCGGGCCCGACCTCGACGACCACGTCGTCGGGCCGGACGTCGGCGGTGCGCACGATGCGCCGCACCGTGTTGGCGTCGATGACGAAGTTCTGGCCCTTCTGCTTGGTCGGGCGCACGCCGAGGGCGTCGGCCAGCTCGCGGATGTCGGCCGCGCCGAGGAGGGCGTCAGGGGTTCTGTCGGGCTGCTGCTCTGCGGTGCTCACCGGTAAAGCCTACGGCCGCAGTGCGGCCACGGACTCGCCCCCCGCTGCACGTACAGCTTCTTGGCCCGGTACGTCTGCTCCGCACCCGAGGCGTCCTGCGGGCGCCCGCTGCCGCCGAGGGCCTGCCAGGTGCGGACGTCGAACTGGTACAGGCCGCCGTAGGTGCCCGACGGGTCGGTCGCGTCGGGCCGGCCGCCCGACTCGCACTGGGCCAGCGCCGGCCAGTCGAGGCCGTCCGCGCCGGCGACGGAGGCCGGCAACGGCTTCGTACCGACCTTGACGAGCTGGGTGACGGGCTCGCGGACGGTCTCCTCGGCGACCTCGCGCGGTCTCTGCCGGACGCCGTTGACGGTGCGCAGGACGTACGTGACGCGCCGGGTGCCGGTGCGGCCGGGCCGTTCGACGACCTCGGCGCCGGCGAACAGGGAGTCGTCCTCGACGCGTTCGGTCTCGAACGGGATGCGCTCCTCGTGGACCTCGCGGGTGCCGGTGATGCGGAGCACGGTGACGGTCTGGCCGTCGCGGGGGAAGGAGTCGGGCGGGACGGAGGTGGTGTCCTGGCCGCTCAGGGTGATGCCGGCCTGGCCGAGGGCCTCCTGGACGGTGGCGGCGTTGGTGCGGATGGTGGTCTCGCCGCCGTCGGCCATGAAGGTGATGCTGCGTTCGGTGCGGACGGCGAGGGTGAGGCCGGCGCGGGGGACGGACGCGGTGCGGGGGGCGGAGAGGTAGGCGCCCTCGACGCGGATCCCGAACTGGCGCAGGGCCCCCTCGACGGTGTCGGCGGTGGTCCACACCTGGCGGCTCTGCCCGTCGAGGGTGAGCTGCAGGGGGCGGCCGTACCGGACGACGACCTCGTCGCCGTCGTCGAGGGCGGCCCCGCGGGCCGGGGCGACGAGGTCGTGGGCGCCGACGCCGAGGCCTTCGGAGGCGAGGAGCTCGCCGACGTCGCCGGCGAAGGTGTGGAGGGTGCGGGACTGCCCGTCGACGGTGAGGCGGACGGACTTGTCGGCGGCGACGAACGCGGAGGTGCCGCCGGCGAGGAAGGCGACGACCAGCGCCTGCGGAACGATCCGCCGCCAGGAGGCGGGTGCCGCGACGCGGCCGGGCACGGGGCCGGGGCAGGGTGCGGGCCCGAAGCCGGGGCCTGCGGTGGCGGGCTCGTCCCGGCCGTCCCGCTCGTCCCGATGGTCCGGCGAGGGGGCGCGGCGCCGGCGGCCGGTGCCGGGGGCGGCGGGGCCGGGGATGCCGGGCCCGGGCGGGCCGTCGGGCGGCGCGCCCGCGCGGCGGCGGCCGGTACCGGGCGCGGCCACGGCCAGGGCGGCCAGGGCCGCGGGGACGGCGGCCTCCGCCGCCCCGGCGCGCCCGCGGGCCCGCCGCCCCGGGACGGCCGCCTCCGGCGGCTTCCGCCGGCGTCCCGCTCGCTGCGGCCCCGGAAGGCCGCCCTCCATCGTCGCCGCCCCCGCCGGACCGGCGCCGCCGCCCGGGGCCGCTCTGGGGTCCCGTCCGGGGCCGCCGCCCGGATCCGCTCCGGCTGCGGGGTTCCACCAGGGGGCTGTGGCCGTGCCGTGGCGCGGGGCCGGATCCGGGCGCGGCCACGGATCGGCCAGCCAGGCCGGGCCCCCGTCCAGGATCGGCCCGGCCGGCGTCGCGAGGGCGGTTCCTCCGGGCCCGGGAGCCAGGGCGACGGCCGGCTCCGCGGCCGGGTCCGCGAGCCGGGCCGCGTAGGGCGGCCAGGGGAGGCGGGGGTCGGCGGCGGGCCCGTAGACCCCGGTGTAAGGACTCTCGCTCACGACGCTCGCTCCACTGGTCCGGCCCGCCTTCGGTTTCGGGCACGGCACCCTAGCGGAGCCGTCGTGACTCTCCCAATTCGTGCAGCTACCCAGCGTGTCGGAGCGGAGGAGGGGGTGCAGGGGCGGAGGGGCGGAGGAGGTGCAGGGGCGGAGGGAGGCTCAGTAGGCGAAGGCGCGGGCCGTGTTCGCCGCCAGGGCGGTGGCCATCGCGTCCTCGTCGATGCCCCGCACCGCGGCCATCGCCCGTACCGTCAGCGGAATGAGGTACGGCGCGTTGGGCCGTCCGCGGTACGGCGCCGGCGTGAGGTACGGGGCGTCGGTCTCGACCAGGACCAGCTCCAGCGGGGCCACGGCGAGGGCGTCCCGCAGCGGCTGGGCGTTCTTGAAGGTGACGGTCCCGGCGAAGGACATGTAGTAGCCGGCGGCCGCGCACTCCCGGGCCATGTCGGCGTCGCCGGAGTAGCAGTGGAAGATCGTCCGCTCCGGTGCGCCCTCCTCGCGGAGCACGCGCAGCACGTCCGCGTGGGCGTCGCGGTCGTGGATGACCAGTGCCTTGCCCTGCCGCTTGGCGATCTCGATGTGGGCGCGGAAGGAGCGCTCCTGCGCCGCCATGCCCTCGGGCCCGGTGCGGAAGTAGTCCAGCCCGGTCTCGCCGACGGCCTTGACGTGGTCGAGCTTGGCGAGCGCCTCGATCTCGGCCAGTGCCTCGTCGAGCGCGGCCTCGCCGCCCCCGGGCCGGGCGCCCTGGCGCGACCAGCCGTCGGGGTCGCCGAGGACGATGCGGGGGGCCTCGTTCGGGTGCAGGGCCACCGCCGCGTGGACGTTCTCGTACGCGGCGGCGGTCTCGGCGGCCCAGCGGGACCCCTTCACGTCGCAGCCCACCTGCACGACGGCGGTCACCCCGACCGAGGCGGCCTTGGCGAGTCCCTCCTCGACGGTGCCGGACTGCATGTCCAGGTGGGTGTGCGAATCCGCCACCGCCACGCGGAGCGGTTCCGGCAGCGGCGGCGGGGTGTCCCGGGCGTCCCGGTCGTTCCGGGTGCCCGTGGCGGAGGCGGAGGGGCTGGCAGGGCTCATACGGCCGATCTTATGACCGGCGCAGCTTCCGCAGCAGGCGGGCGAGCGGTCCGCGGCGCTCCAGCTCGGCGTCCACCGGCACCGGGCCGGGGCCCTCGTGCGACGGCTTGCCGTGCGGCTTCGGGGGCCGCGGCTCGTTCGCCCCGGCCGGCACCGGGCCGGCGATCCCGGGTGCGATGCGGTGGTGCCAGAGCTTGTCGATCGTGCCCAGCACGGACGAGACCTGCCCCTCGCGCATGATCCGGACCACGTGGCCGCCGCAGTTCTGGCAGGTCGGGTTCGACAGCGGCGAGGGCACCCGCTCGCCCTGCACCCGGTACAGGATGAAGGGCTGGCCCCGGCCGTCGGTGTGGTGCTCGATCTCGTAGCCCTGCTCCCAGACGAATCCGCACCTCATGCACGCGAACGAATAGGCCTCGTGCACGGTCCGCACACCGGGGGCCAGGGGCGGGGATGCCGGGGAGGGGACGGGTATCGAGGTGTCTGCGATCTCACTCATGCCAGCTCCTCTTGTTCCACTGTGCCATTGCCAGTGGACGCCTCTTCGGGCAGGAGCGCATCAGGCCATGTCTACTGTTGGACGGCCCTTGGGCGACTCATGCCCAAAGCGCCCGGTGCGCGGTCTGAGCTTTGCTTTTCAGATTAGCTCTTTACCTTCTCACGGCCTGTTTCCAGCCGCATTCTTTGCCGCGACGACCGCGTCGAAGACCTCCCGCTTGGGTACTCCGGCCTCGGCCGCGACCGCCGCGATGGCTTCTTTCCGCCGCTCTCCCGCCTCCTCGCGCACCCGCACCCGGCGCACCAGCTCCTCGGCGCCGACATCGCCGGGGCCGGCGGCGGGGGCGCCCTCCACCACGATGGTGATCTCCCCGCGTACGCCCTCGGCGGCCCAGGCGGCCAGCTCGCCGAGACCGCCCCGCTTCACCTCCTCGTACGTCTTGGTCAGCTCGCGGCAGACGGCGGCCCGCCGGTCGGGGCCGAACACCTCGGCCATGGCGGCGAGGGTGTCGTCGAGCCGGTGCGGGGCCTCGAAGTAGACGAGGGTGCGGCGCTCGCCCCCGACCTCGCGCAGCCGGCCGAGGCGCTCGCCGGCCTTGCGCGGCAGGAAGCCCTCGAAGCAGAACCGGTCGACGGGCAGCCCGGACAGGGCGAGCGCGGTGAGCACGGCCGACGGGCCCGGGACGGCGGTGACCCGGATGTCCTGCTCCACGGCGGCGGCGACCAGCCGGTAGCCGGGGTCGGAGACGGACGGCATGCCGGCGTCGGTGACCAGCAGCACCCGCTTGCCGTCCCGCAGCGCCTCCACCAGCTCGGGGGTGCGCGCCGACTCGTTGCCCTCGAAGTACGACACGACGCGGCCGGCGGTGTGCACGCCGAGGCCCTGGGTCAGCCGGCGCAGCCGCCGGGTGTCCTCGGCGGCGACCACGTCGGCCCGCTCCAGCTCGGCCGCCAGCCGGGGCGGGGCGTCGGCGAGGTCGCCGATCGGGGTGCCGGCGAGCACGAGCACGCCCGCACCGGAATCGGAGGCCCTGCCGGAGGCCCGGGAGGCGGCGGGGTGTGCGGGGTGCGCGGGGGTTTCGGAGCCGATGGGCTGGTCAGTCGTCACCCGTCCATCCTCTCAGCCGGGCCCTTCCGGCCGGGCCGGCCGCCCCCGCCCGTACGGCCGGGCACGGGCACCGGCCGTCTGCGGCACTGGGGTTCGCCCAGCCGCGTTCCCTACGATGACCCGGTGACCAGTACCGCGACGCCGCCGCCCAGCCCTGCGGGGGCCCCGCCCGCCCCGGTCGCGGGGCGCGAAGAACAGCCGTCCACCTGGCTGCGCCGCCTGCGCGGCTTCGGCTACGCGCCGCCCGCCGGCGCACGGCGGCCGGATGTCCGCGCCCGCCTGGTGCCCCCGTACGCCCGGCCCTCCGCGCAGCTGTGGGCGGCGCTGGGGATCCCCGCCTCGGCAGCGGACACCTGGCAGCGCGTGCTGGCGTGGGCCGGGCCGGTGCTGGTGGCGCTGGTCGCCGGGGTGCTGCGGTTCGTGAACCTGGGCAGTCCGAAGGCGGTGATATTCGACGAGACGTACTACGCCAAGGACGCCTGGGCCACGATCCGGCAGGGCTACGAGGCGAGCTGGCCCAAGGACATCGACAAGTCGATCCTCGCCAACCCCGACGGGGTCGCCCTGCCGGTGGATCCCGGGTACGTGGTGCACCCGCCGGTGGGCAAGTGGGTGATCGGGCTCGGCGAGTGGATGTTCGGCTTCAACCCCTTCGGCTGGCGGTTCATGACCGCCGTGCTCGGCACCCTTTCGGTGCTGATGCTGTGCCGGATCGGGCGCCGGCTGTTCCGCTCCACCTTCCTGGGCTGCCTGGCCGGCACGCTGCTGGCGGTGGACGGCCTGCACCTGGTGATGAGCCGAGCCGCCCTCCTCGACCTGGTGCTGATGTTCTTCGTGCTGGCCGCCTTCGGGGCACTGCTCGTCGACCGGGACCGGGCCCGGGCCCGACTCGCTGCCGCGCTGCCCGTGGACGCGGAGGGCCGCACCAGACCGGACGCCGCCGTCGCCGAGACACTCCGGCTGGGCTGGCGCCCGTACCGGATCCTGGCGGGCGTCTGCCTGGGCCTGGCCTTCGGCACCAAGTGGAACGGCCTGATCGCGCTCGCGTTCTTCGGTGTGCTCACGGTGCTCTGGGACGCGGCCGCGCGCCGCACCGCGGGAGCGGGTGCCCCGTACGCGGCGATGCTGCGCCGGGACGCGCTGCCGGCGTTCGTCTCGACGGTGCCGGTCGCGGTCTCGGTGTACGTGGCCTCCTGGACGGGCTGGATCCTCAGCCCGGACGACGGCAAGGGCGGCTACTTCCGCGACTGGGCCGCCAAGCAGGACCAGGGCAGCGCCCTGTCGTTCCTGCCGGAGTGGCTGCGCAGCCTGTGGCACTACGAGACCGAGGTCTACAAGTTCCACGTGGGCCTGACGTCCGGGCACACCTACGAGTCGAACCCGTGGAGCTGGCTGGTCCTGGGCCGCCCGGTCTCGTACTTCTACGAGTCCCCCGACCCCGGCACGGACGGCTGCCCGGCGACGGAGGCGGGCAAGTGCGCCCGCGAGGTCCTGGCCCTGGGCACGCCGCTGCTGTGGTGGGCGGGCTGCTTCGCGCTGCTGTACGTGCTGTGGCGGTGGTTCTTCCGCCGCGACTGGCGGGCGGGCGCGATCGCGTGCGCGCTGGGTGCGGGCCTGCTGCCCTGGTTCAACTACCAGGAGCGGACCATCTTCTTCTTCTACGCGGTGGTCTTCGTCCCGTACCTGTGCCTGGCGGTGGCGATGACGGTGGGCGCGCTGCTGGGCCCGGCGGGCTCGTCGGAGCGCAGGCGCGCGCTGGGCGCGATCGCGGCGGGCGTGCTGGTGCTGCTGATCATCTGGAACTTCATCTACTTCTGGCCGGTCTACACGGGCGAGACGATCCCGATGGACTCCTGGCGCAGCCGCATGTGGCTGGACACCTGGGTCTGACGGACGTGTAGCGGACGTGTTGCGAGGGGCCGGCGCCGTGGTGGTGCCGGCCCTTCGGAATATCACCCTCCAGTAACAAGATGTGCACAGCACGCGTACGCCGCGTAAGGTCCGTACCGAGGGGTCTTTGAACGCGTTCAGGGCCCGGGGGATCCGACGGGGAGGACGTGACGTGAACGGGGCTGCGAAGGGGGCCATCATCGGCGGGGTGTTCCTCGCGATGCTGGGCGGAGCCGGGTACGGGGCCTACACGCTGGTCGACAGCGCCGGCAGCGGCAACGGCAAGGGCACCACCACCCAGGCCGCGAAGGGCAGCGGCCCGATCACCGAACAGGAGGCCGCCCGCACCGCCAAGGCCTTCCTCGACGCCTGGGCCGCCGGGAACGGGGCCGCAGCCGGCCGGCTGACCAACAACGCGCAGGCGGCGCAGACCGCGGTGGCCGACTACCGGGACCAGGCCCGCGTGGCCAAGGCCGTCATCACACCGGGCGCCGCGACCGGGGCGACCGTCCCGTTCACCGTCGCCGCGGAGATCACCTACGAGGGCGCGAGCAAACCGCTCGCCTACGACTCCAAGCTGACCGTCGTCCGCAGCCCGACCAGCGGCAAGCCCCTCGTCGACTGGCAGCCCTCGGTCATCCACCCGCAGCTCGGCAAGGACGAGAAGCTGCGCGCGGGCGCCCCCGCCACCCCGCCGGTCAAGGCCGTCGACCGCAACGGCGAGGAGCTGACCGCCGAGAAGTACCCCTCGCTGCGCCCGGTCCTGGACCAGCTGCGGCAGACCTACGGCGCCAAGGCCGGCGGCCGGGCCGGGGCCGAGCTGTGGATCGAGCCGGCCGCTCAGGACGCGCCGAAGCGCACCCTGCTGACCCTCGCCGAAGGAGAGCCCGGAACGCTGCGGACGACGCTCGACGCGAAGGTCCAGGCCGCGGCGGAGAAGGCCGTCGCCCGGTACCCCGAGGCCTCGGTGGCCGCCGTCAAGCCGAGCAGCGGAGACGTCCTGGCCATCGCGAACCACCGCAAGGACGGCTTCAACGCGGCCATGGAGGGCGCCCGCGCCCCCGGCTCGACCATGAAGATCGTGACGGCGGCCATGCTGATCGACCGCGGCAGGGCGGGGGCGGACCAGCCGGCGGAGTGCACCAAGGAGGCCTCCTGGGGCGGCCGTTCCTTCCACAACCTGAACAACTTCGACCTGCCCGCCGACGCCACCTTCGCCACCGGCTTCGCCCGCTCCTGCAACACCTCCTTCATCAAGCGGATCGACGACGTCCGCGACGACGCGGCCCTGTCGAAGGAGGCCCGCGAGGTCTTCGGCATCGGACTCGACTGGAAGACCGGCGTCCGCTCCGCCGACGGCAAGGTCCCCGAGGCGACGGGCGCGGCCGCCGCCGCGGCCTACATCGGGCAGGGCCGGATCACCATGAACCCGCTCAACGTCGCCTCCCTCACCGCCACCGCCCGCGCCGGCCAGTTCCACCAGCCGGTGATCGTCGCACCGGACCTCGACGGCCGCCCGATCGCCCGGGCCGAGCGCCGCATGAAGCCCGCGGTGGCCCAGCAGGTGGTGCGGATGATGAAGCTGACCGCCACCAGCGGCACCGCCGCCGAGGTGATGGGCACCGTCCGCGGCTCCGACAAGGGCGCGAAGACCGGCTCGGCCGAGGTCGACGGCGCGGGCAGCCCCGACAGCTGGTTCACCGGCTTCAGCGGCGACATGGCCGCGGCCGCGATGGTCGAGGCCGGCGGCCACGGCGGCGACGCGGCCGGCCCCATCGTCGCGGCCGTCCTCAACTCCTGAACCCGCGGACAACTCCTGAACTCCCGAACTCCCGAACTCCCGAACTCCTGAGCTCCTGAGCTCCTGGATTCCCGACGGAATCCGCGCCCGGGGCACGGCGGTACCCAGACCGGAAATGAGTAGCAGCGCTCTGGTCCGGGGCCCCGGGCGCGCGGGAGCGTACCGGCATGGACATGAGTGCACGGGACCTGGCCGAGGCGACCCCCGCGACGCGGGACCGGTACGTCGATCTGCTGCGCGTCGCCTCGCTGGCCACCGTCGTGCTCGGGCACTGGCTGATGGCCGCGGTGAGCGGCGACGGGATAGGGAACCTGCTCGCCCTCGTCCCGGAGCTCCAGCTGCTCACCTGGGTGCTGCAGATCATGCCGGTGTTCTTCTTCGTCGGCGGGTTCTCGCACGCCCTGTCGTACCGCTCGCTGGAGCGGAGGGCCGGCGGCCGGGGCGTCTACGCCGCGTTCCTGCGGGCCCGGCTGCGGCGGCTGCTGCGGCCCACCCTCGTCTTCGTCCTCGTCTGGACGGCTGCCGCGCTCGCCGTCCAGGCCGCCGGCCGCGGGGACGGCCGGCTCTCCGGAGCCGCCCTCAGGCTGGTCACCCAGCCGCTGTGGTTCATCGGCATCTACCTCGCCATGGTCGCCCTCACCCCGCCCCTGCTCAGGCTGCACCGGCGGTGGGGCTGGGGCGCCTTCGCGGCGCTCGCCGCGGCCGCCGCAGCCGTCGACCTGCTCCGGTTCGCGGCCGGCGTGCCCTACGTGGAGTTCCTGAACTTCGCCTTCGTCTGGCTCGCCGTGCACCAGCTCGGCTTCCTGCGCGCCGACGGCCGCATCACCCCCGGCCGCCGCCCCGGCACCCCCGGCCGCACCCGCCTCCTGCGTCCCGCCGCCCTCGCCGCCGCCGGGCTCGCGGGCGCCGCGCTGCTCGTCGCGTACGGGCCGTACCCGCTGTCCATGGTCGGGATGCCCGGCGAGAAGGTGTCGAACATGGCGCCGCCCACCCTCGCCCTGCTCTGCCACGGGCTGTGGCTCGTCGGGGCCGTCGAGCTGCTCGGGGCGCCCGCCGCGCGGCTGCTGGCCCGCCCCCGCGTGTGGCGGGGCGTGGTCGCCGCCAACGGGATCGCCATGACCGCCTTCCTGTGGCACCTCACGGCCATGCTCGCCGTGTACGCCGCCCAGCTCGCCCTCGGGCTGCGGCTGCCCGAGCCCGCCTCCGCCGCCTGGTGGGCCCAGGTGCCCGTACGGCTCCTGCTCGCCGCCGCGCTGACCGGGCTGCTCGTCGCCGCCTTCCGCCGCTTCGAAACCCCCGCCCCCGCCCCCACCCCCGCCCCCACCCCCACCCCCGCCCCTGCCCGCTCCCGTACCCCCGCCCCGGCCGCGGCGGACGGCGCCCCCGCCCCGGCCGCGGCGGACGGCGCCCCCGCCCCGGCCGCGGCGGACGGCGCCCCCGCCCCGGCCGCGGCGGACGGCGCCCCCGCCACGGCCCCCGCCGGCTCCTCTCCGCGCGCCGCCGCCGGCATCACCCTGTCCCTGCTGGGCGTCCTCGGCCTGTCCATGACCGGCCTCGGCGGCCTCTTCGAGGGCCACAGCGCCACCCTCGTCGCACTGCCCGTCACCGCGCCCGCCGCCATCGCCATGGCACTCGGCGGCTGGTACCTGGTGGAACGCTCCGCCCCGTCCCGGAGAGTTAGGCTGAGGGGCTGATCCACACCCTCCCCCGGGCCCCGTCCGGGGGTACCCCACCTGGAGCGCGTCTGATGGCCGTCAATCTGGTCAATGTCGAGGCAGTCAGCAAGGTGTACGGCACCCGTACCCTGCTCGACGGCATCTCCCTCGGCGTGTCCGAGGGGGACCGGATCGGTGTCGTGGGCCGCAACGGCGACGGCAAGACCACCCTGATCCGGATCCTGGCCCGCCTGGAGGAGCCCGACGGCGGCCGGGTCACCCAGAGCGGCGGCCTGCGCATGGGCGTCCTCACCCAGCACGACTCGCTCGACCCCGCCACGACGATCCGCCACGAGATCATCAAGGACATGGCCGACCACGAGTGGGCCGGCAACGCGAAGATCCGCGACGTCCTGACCGGCCTGTTCGGCGGCCTGGACCTGCCCGGCTTCGACCGGGGCCTGGACACCGTCATCGGCCCCCTCTCCGGCGGCGAGCGCCGCCGCATCGCCCTCGCCAAGCTGCTCATCGAGGACCAGGACCTCATCGTCCTCGACGAGCCCACCAACCACCTCGACGTCGAAGGCATCTCCTGGCTGGCCGAGCACCTCCGGCAGCGCCGCTCCTCCCTCGTCTGCGTCACCCACGACCGCTGGTTCCTCGACCAGGTCTGCACCCGCATGTGGGACGTCCAGCGCGGCAGCGTCTACGAGTACGAGGGCGGCTACAGCGACTACGTCTTCGCCCGCGCCGAGCGGGAGCGGATCGCCGCCACCGAGGAGGTCAAGCGGCAGAACCTGATGCGCAAGGAGCTGGCCTGGCTGCGCCGCGGAGCCCCCGCCCGCACCTCCAAGCCGCGGTTCCGCATCGAGGCCGCCAACGCCCTCATCGCGGACGTGCCGCCGCCGCGCGACACCTCCGAGCTGATGCGCTTCGCCAACGCCCGCCTCGGCAAGACCGTGTTCGACCTGGACAACGTCACCGTCCAGGCCGGGCCGAAGACCCTGCTCAAGCACCTCACCTGGCACCTCGGCCCCGGCGACCGCATCGGCCTCGTCGGCGTCAACGGCGCCGGCAAGACCTCGCTGCTGCGCGCCCTGGCCGAGGCGGCCCGCACCCAGGGCGACGTCCAGCCCGCGGCCGGCACCGTCACCGTCGGCAAGACGGTCAAGCTGGCGTACCTCTCCCAGGAGGTCGGCGAACTCGACCCGTCCCTGCGGGTCCTGGAGGCCGTGCAGCGCGTCCGCGACCGCGTCGACCTCGGCAAGGGCCGCGAGATGACCGCCGGTCAGCTGTGCGAGCAGTTCGGCTTCACCAAGGAGAAGCAGTGGACGCCGGTCGGCGACCTCTCCGGCGGTGAGCGGCGCCGCCTGCAGATCCTGCGGCTGCTGATGGACGAGCCGAACGTGCTCTTCCTCGACGAGCCCACCAACGACCTGGACATCGAGACCCTCACGCAGCTGGAGGACCTCCTCGACGGCTGGCCCGGCTCGATGATCGTGATCTCGCACGACCGGTTCTTCATCGAGCGCACCACCGACACGGTGATGGCGCTGCTGGGCGACGCCACCCTGCGGATGCTGCCGCGCGGCCTCGACGAGTACCTGGAGCGCCGCCAGAAGATGATCGAGGCGGCCGCGCCCGCGCCCGCCCCGGCCGCGCCGAAGTCGACCTCCGCCGGCGACGCCCGCGCCGCGAAGAAGGAACTCCAGCGGATCGAGCGTCAACTCAACAAGATGGCCGACCGCGAGACCAACCTGCACGCCCAGATCGCCGAGAACGCCACGGACTTCGCGAAGGTGGCCAAGCTCGACGCCGAGCTGCGCGAACTCATGTCGGAGCGGGACGAGTTGGAGATGCGCTGGCTGGAGCTGGCCGAGGAGGCCTGACGGTTCGCAGGCGCGGAGGCCGACTGGCCTGATAACGACGCTGTCACGGGCCGGTCCGCCCTTGGGAACAGGGGTGCGACCGGCCCGGTCCCGTTGCGGCGGCAGTGGTAGAAAGGTGATCTCCCCGCACCCACACCCGACGCCGAAGGTACGCGCTGATGACCGAGCAGCCCCAGCCGCCGAACCAGCCGCCTGCGCCGGACGGTTACGGGCACCTCCCCGGTCCCCCGCAGCCCTCGTACGGCATGCCCCCGCAGGGATCCAACCCGTACGCCCAGCCGCAGCCCCCCACCACCCCGATGGGGCAGCCTCCCACCACGCCGACGGGGCAGCCCGCGTACGCCTTCCCGCCGCAGCCCGGCGCCCCCCAGGGCCCGGGCCAGGGCCGGGTTCCCGGCACCCGGCCGGGCCGCCGCACCACCGTCATCGCCGCGGCCGCGGTCGCCGGCGTACTCGTCCTCGGCGCCGGCGGGTACGCCCTCCTCGCCGGTGGCGGGGAGAACGGTCCGGACGCGCCGGCCGCCCAGAGCTCCCCGCCCGCCGGCCCCGAGGCCTCCGGCACCCCCGACAAGGGCGACGGCAGCGGCAACGGCTCCCAGGCCGCCGAGGACCTCAACGCCGGCCGCAAGCAGGGCGAGGACAAGGTCCTCTGGCTCAAGACCGCCAAGATCGACGGCCCCGGCATGGGCGTCGACGCCGAAGGGCAGTGGGTCGTCGGCGAGACCGTCGTCAAGAGGGCGTGGAACAACCTCACCGCGTACGGGGCCGCCGACGGCAAGGAGAAGTGGACACTCGCCTTCCCCGCCCCGATCTGCTCCGTCACCCCGCAGACCACCGCCGACGCCAAGACCGTCGTCCTGTACAAGGAGAGCCAGTCCGAAAGCGCCCTGTGCAACCGGATGCGGATGGTCGACCTGAAGACGGGCAAGGAGGGCTGGTCCAAGGAGATCCCCAAGGAGGGCCACTTCGACATCATGACCAGCCCCACCCTGGGGATGGCCGGCGACACCGTCGCCGTCAGCCGCAGCGGCAGCGCCAGCGCCTTCAAGATCAGCACCGGTGACAAGCTGTTCGGGAGCGGGTCCGCCGAGGGCTGCAAGCCCGACGCGTACGTCGCCCACCACAACAAGATGATCGCGATCGCCGGCTGCAACGACAAGGACGGCAAGGACGAGGTCTCGGACGCCGACCCGGTCACCGGCAAGAAGACCTGGACCTACCAGCTCCCCGACGGCTACAAGGTCACCAGCGTCCACTCCCTCGACCCGATCGTCCTCGACATCGGCAACGAGCAGAAGAAGGAGCGCTCCATCGTGGTCCTCGGACCCGACGGGAAGCAGCGCGCCACCGTGAGCGGCGAGGGCAAGTTCGCGACCGAGTGCAACCATGCGGCGCTGGGATCCTACGAGGTCTGCCGCACCAGCGTCGTCGACGGCGGCACCCTCTACCTGCCGACCGTCGCGGAGTCCGGCAAGGCCAACGAGATCGTCGCCTTCGACCTGGGCACCGGCAAGGCCAAGTGGCGCACCCCGGCCGGCGACAGCCGCACCCTCACCCCGATCAGGGTCGAGAACGGGCAGCTGATCGCCTACCGGTCCGCCGAGGCCGACAAGGGCGGCGAGGTCGTCGCCGTCCCGGCCGCCGGGGGCGCGCCCACCGCCCTGCTGCGCCACCCGTCCGGCGCCGCCGCCCCGATCGAGAGCGCCTTCTACACCCCGCAGATCGACTACGCGGGCGGCCGCTTCTACATCTCCGTCGTACACCTGCGCGCCCAGGGCAAGGACGAGAAGCTCCTGATGGTCTTCGGCAAGTGAACGAGTCGACGAGAGGCAACAGCAACCGATGAGTACCCCGCCGCCCCCTCAGCAGCCGCCCGCCGGCGGCTTCGGCGCGCCGCAGGATCCCCCGCCCGGGGGCTACGGCACGCCCCCGCCGCCGCCCGTCCCGCCGCAGCAGCCCCCGGCCGCCGCCCCGCAGCCGCCGGCGGACCCCCGGCAGCCGGCCGCCGCACCGCCGGCCGCACCGCCGGCCGCGCCGCCCGCCGTGCCGCCGACCGTGCCCGCCGGCGGGCCGGCCGTCCCGCCGCAGGCACAGCCCGGGCAGCCCGCCTACGGCTACCCGCAACAGGGCTACGGCTACCCGCAGCAGGGGCCCGCCGCCCCGAACCCGTACAGCGCCCCCACGGCCCCCATGCAGACGGCCCAGCCCCAGCCGGGCCCGTCCGGCACGGGCGGCGGTGAGAAGCGCACCCAGATGATGATCATCGGTGCGGCGGCGCTCGCCGTCGTCCTGATCGTCGCCGGCGGCCTCTGGTACGCCTCCGACAACGGGCCCGTCGACGAGCCCGACGCCAATCCCACGGCCAGTGCGAGCAAGGCCCCGGCCGGCACGCCCGGCTCGGAGAAGGTGCCCGCCAACACCAAGTCGCGGCCGCTGTACAACCACCCGAGCCCCGCACCGGAGGAGATCACCTCCGTTCCCGGCTCCTGGCTCACCGACTCCACCTACGTCAAGACCGACCTGTCCAAGGTCGTCGGCTACAACCTGGTCGACGGCGGCAAGAAGTGGGAACTGCCCTTCCCGGGCGAGGTCTGCGGCGCGACCAAGCACATCACCGACAACAAGACGGCCGTGCTGTTCAAGCCGACCGCGGCCACGCCGGAGAACAAGTACCCGCCGTGCACCGAGGTCGGCGTCATCGACCTGAACACCGGCAAGCTCGTCTGGTCCGGCAACGCCAAGGGCAGCGCCACCGGTGACAAGCCCGCCCCGCTCGGCGAGGTCACGATCAGCGGCCAGACCGTCGCCGCGGCCGGCACCAGCGGCGGCGCCGCCTGGAACCTCGCCGACGGCAAGCCGCTGTGGACGCCCAAGGCCGACGCCCAGGGCTGCTACGACGCCGGCTACGCGGGCGGCGAGGGCCTCGCCGTCATCCGCAAGTGCGGCCGCCACCCCAACCAGACCCTGTACGCGCAGAGCCTGGACCCGGCCACCGGCGCGCCCACGGCCTCGTACAAGCTCTCCGAGGGCATCGAGTGGGCCTCGATCATCTCCACCAAGCCGCTGGTCGTCGCCGCCGACGTCGGCGACACCGCCAAGAACGCCACCGGCATCAGCGACCTGTTCGTCGTCGACCCCAAGGGCGAGCTGAAGGCGCGCATCTCGCTCGCCTCCGGCAACTTCGGCGGCAAGTGCAAGGCGACCGAGGTCGAGAAGTGCACCAACATCGTGGTCGGCAACGGCAAGGTCTACCTGCCCTCGGTCGAGCACCAGGGCAAGGACTCCTCCATCGCCCGCACCAACGAGCTGCTCTCCTTCGACCTGGAGACCGGCAAGCAGACCAGCGACCGCGCCGACGCCGGTGAGCGGTACACCATGTTCCCGCTCCGCATGGACGGGTCGAACATCATCGCCTACAAGGTGCCCCCCTACGACAAGGGCGGCCAGATCGTCTCCATCGACGGCACGACGATGAAGGAGACCCTCCTCATGGAGAACCCGGCGGAGAAGGCGAGCCGCACCGCCGAGACCGGATTCTCGCCCGAGTACTCCGAGTTCCGGTACCGGGGCGGCAAGCTCTTCATCTCCCGCACGAACGTGAAGAAGCCGTACTCCGACAAGCAGGATCCGGAGTACCTGTTCGTGTCCTTCAGCGCCAGCTGATCCCCGGCCGTATCCGCAGCCGCCGGAAGCCCCGGAAGCCCCCGGAAGGTCCGCCTTCCGGGGGCTTCTGTGCCGTATCCGCCGCACGCCGTCGAACAAGCGTGTAGCTTGCCGGGTCAGAAGGGGAGAGGGTGGGGGCCCAATGGGCGTACGGGTCATGGTGGTCGACGAGCACCGGCTGCTGGCCGAGGCGCTCGCCTCGGCCCTGAAACTGCGCGGACACCGGGTGCTCGCCGCGGCCGCACCGGCCGCCGGCGCCGCCGACCTGGTCATCAGCCGCGCTCCGGAGGTCTGCCTGCTGGGCACGGCCACCCCCGCCGAGCCGGGGGTCTTCGAGCCCGTCGTCCGCATCAGACGGGAGCGCCCGCAGACCGCGGTCGTGGTCCTCGGTCCGGTGCCGAGCCCGCGCGGGATCGCCGCCGCCTTCGCCGCCGGCGCCTGCGGGTACGTACGCCAGGACGAGCGGATCGAGGGCGTCGAGCGGGCGCTGGCGAAGGCCCGGGCCGGGGAGGCCGCGATCTCCCCGCAGCTGCTCCAAGGGGCGTTCGCGGAGCTCCTCAACCCGGCGGCCGCACCCGACGACGAGGGCAGCCGGCTGCTGCGGCTGCTCACCCCGCGCGAGGTGGAGGTGCTGGTCCGGGTCTCCGAGGGCGAGGACACCCGGCTCATCGCCGCGGGCATGGAGATCGCGCCGAGCACGGCGCGCACGCACGTGCAGCGGGTGCTGATGAAGCTGGGCGTCGGCTCGCGGCTGGAGGCGGCCGCGCTGGCCGCCCGGACCGGCCTGCTGGAGCGGGCGGCACTCCCGCGGACCGACGCCGATTTCCCCGGAAGCCCGTAATCCGGTAAGTCAGTGACCGGCATGTGCACCGTCGCGCGTGCGTTCCCCTGCGAGAGGTAGTAGGCCAGTGAGCAAGACGCCGTCTTCTAAGTACATGGTCACCGGCGGCGCCGGATACGTCGGCAGCGTCGTCGCGGCGCACCTGCTGGAGGCCGGACACGAGGTCACCGTCCTCGACGACCTCTCCACGGGCTTCCGCGAGGGCGTCCCCGCCGGGGCCGCCTTCATCGAGGGCCGCATCCAGGACGCCGAGCGGTACCTGGACCCCTCCTACGACGCGGTCCTGCACTTCGCGGCGTTCTCGCAGGTTGGCGAGTCCGTCGTGAACCCGGCCAAGTACTGGGACAACAACGTCGGCGGCACCCTCGCCCTGCTGGGCGCCATGCGCGCGCACGGCGTGCGCAAGCTGGTGTTCTCCTCCACCGCCGCCACCTATGGCGAGCCCACCGAGAGCCTGCTGACGGAGGAGTCCGCCACCCGCCCCACCAACCCGTACGGCGCCTCCAAGCTGGCCGTGGACCACATGATCACCGGTGAGTGCGCGGCCCACGGCGTCGCGGCGGTGTCGCTGCGCTACTTCAACGTCGCCGGCGCGTACGGGCAGTACGGCGAGCGCCACGACCCCGAGACGCACCTGATCCCGCTGGTGCTCCAGGTCGCCCTGGGCGAGCGGGAGTCGATCTCGGTGTTCGGCGAGGACTACCCGACCCCGGACGGCACCTGCGTGCGCGACTACATCCACGTCGCCGACCTCGCGGAGGCCCACCTGGCCGCCCTGGACGCCGCTACCGCGGGCGAGCACCTGATCTGCAACCTGGGCAACGGCAACGGCTTCTCGGTCCGCGAGGTCGTCGAGGCCGTCCGCAAGGTCACCGGCGAGGACATCCCGGAGGTCGTCGCCCCGCGCCGGGCCGGCGACCCGGCCGTGCTCGTCGCCTCCGCGAAGGCCGCGCACGAGAAGCTCGGCTGGACCCCGTCCCGCCCCGACCTCGAGGGCATCATCGCCGACGCCTGGAACTTCACGCGCGCCCTGCGCGGCTGACCGCCCCACCGCGGGCGCCCCACCGCGGCCGCCCCACCGCGCCCGGGCCTCCGCCCGCTCCACCGGCTCCGCCCGCGCCACTGCCGTCACCGCTTCCGCCGCGCCCCCCGCACCCCGTCGTGCGGGGGGCGCGGTGCCTTGCCGGGCGGGCGTCGGGGGAGCGCGCCCGCGCCCGGAAGCGCTGCGGGCAGGCGCAGTGCGCGGGCGCCCGGCGTGCACACGCCGAGTGAAATGTCCCCCGTGCATCTGCCCGGAGCACCTCCCGGGCCGGAACGGCCCTTACGCGACCTGCGAACCGCTCGATTCAGGCCACACCGGAGGCCCTTCGGGATGGCCCCAACCGGAAAATCGCTCGGAAAACTTCTGCTATTCGGCCAACTGCGGGCCGCACCCCGCTCTACGCTGATGCGTGACACCGGTGGGGGCCGGTGTTGATTCAGGGGTCGAGAGACGCCGGGTACGGCGTCCGGTCCGGGGTAATGCAGAGATGTCTCGGCGGCGGCCGCGGCAGCTTCCATCACCCGGTCCGGGCGCCGTACCCGCAGTCGTCCGTCCCTGACCCTTGGGGGTTTTGTGGTTCGCATCCGAGTTCTCGTGGTCGACGACCACCGCATCTTCGCCGAGTCGCTGGCCGCCGCGCTCGCGGCCGAGCCGGACGTCGACGTGTCCGCGGCCGGCAGCGGCCCGGCCGCCCTGCGCTGCCTGGAACGCGCGGTGGCGGAGGGGCGCCGCTTCGACGTGCTGCTGGTCGACGCCGACCTCGGCGCCGCGGCCGGGCCAGTGCCCGCCCAGCGGGAGCCGGGGTCCGGGCCGCCTCCGCCCGGCTCCGACGGGATCGCGCTCGTCGCCGGCGTACGGGCGGCCCACCCCGCGGTCCGCACCGTCGTCCTCGCCGAACGCGACGACCCGCGCCGGGCCGCGTACGCCCTCCAGGCGGGGGCCTCGGGCTGGGTGGCGAAGGACTGCTCGCTCTCTCGGCTGCTGGCCGTCATCCGGGGGGTCCTGCGCGAGGAGACGCACCTGCCGCCCGCTCTGCTCACCGGCGTCCTGCGGGAGTTGACCGCCGCGCGCAAGCACCGCAGCGACAGCGAGCGGCTCGTGGAGTCCCTGACGCCGCGCGAGCACGAGGTGCTGCGCTGCATGGTGGCGGGGCTGGGCCGCAAGGACGTGGCGGCCCGGCTGTTCCTGTCCCCGCACACCGTCCGCACGCACATGCAGAACGTGCTGGGCAAGCTCGGGGTGCACTCCACGCTCGCGGCCGTGGCGCTGGCCCGGCGGGCGGGCGTACGGCCGGCGGACCTATCCGGGGATGTTGTCGAACGGAGCGGTCAACTGGCGTAGCAGGGCGGCGAGGTCGGCGCGCTGGCCCTGGGAGAGCCGGCCCAGGATCGCCCGCTCCTGGGCCAGCAGCCCGGCGAGGGCCTCGTCGGCGCGGTCGCGGCCCTCGGGGGTCAGCCGGACTAGGACCCCGCGCCGGTCGCTCGGGTCGGGCAGCCGCTCGACGAGCCCCTTCTTGGCGAGCCGGTCGATGCGGTTGGTCATGGTGCCCGAGGTGACCAGAGTCTGCGTCAGCAACTGGCCGGGGGAGAGCTGGTAGGGCGTGCCGGCGCGGCGCAGCGAGGTCAGCACGTCGAACTCCCACGGCTCCAGGCCGTGCTCGGAGAAGGCCAGCCTGCGGGCGCGGTCGAGGTGGCGGGCGAGCCTGCTCACGCGGCTCAGCACTTCCAGCGGTTCCACGTCGAGGTCAGGGCGTTCCCGCCGCCATGCCGCGACCAACCGGTCGACCTCGTCCTCCATGCCGATCAGTGTAAGGGGTATGTCGACGTGAAGTCTCTTGAATGCGAGAGTTTCGGAGAGGTGTATCTTGAAGGCATGAATCTTGATGTCAAGATATATTTGGGGTGATCGCGGGCATGGAGCGGCCGGGGCCGTAAACGGCCTCCGCTCCCGACCCCCACCAGCAGCAGGGAGGCTCCACCATGCATTCCGACACGCGCCAGACGGCACGGATCCCCACCGCCACCACCAGCGCCGCACCCACCTGGGACCCCCAGCAGTACCTCCGGCACGCGGGACACCGCACCCGCCCCTTCCTCGATCTCCTGACCCGCGTGCCCGAACTCCCCGCCGACCCCGCCCGCATCGCCGACCTCGGCTGCGGCCCCGGCAACGTCACGGCCCTCCTCACCGAACGCTGGCCCCGGGCCCACATCACCGGCTTCGACCTCTCCGCGGAGATGCTCCACCGCGCCGCCGCCGAACACGCCGGACCCACCCCCGGCGGCGGCACCCTCGACTTCCACCGTGCCGACATCGCCGACTGGCTCCCCGACGAGCCCTACGACCTGATCGTCTCCAACGCCGCCCTCCAGTGGGTCCCCGCCCACCCCGGCTCCTTCGCCGCCTGGATCAACGGGCTGCGGCCCGGCGGCACCTTCGCCTTACAGGTCCCCGGCAACCACGCCGCCCCCAGCCACGCCCTCCTCGCCCGGCTCTGCGACAGCCCGCGCTGGCGCGACCGGCTCGCCGGCCACGGCTCCCGCTACACCCACGTCCTCGACGCCGCCGAGTACCTCGACCGGCTCACCGAGCTCGGCTGCGCCGCCGATACGTGGGAGACCACCTACTTCCAGCTGCTGCCCGGCGACGACCCCGTCCTCGGCTGGGTCAAGGGCACCGCCCTGCGCCCCGTCCTGACCGCCCTCGAAGACGACCCCCGGGCCGCCGACGCCTTCCTCGCCGAATACCGCGACCTGCTGCACACCGCCTACCCGACCGGCCCGCGCGGCACCGTCTTCCCCTTCCGCCGCATCTTCGCCGTCGCCGTCAAGGAGCACTGACCAACGCGACGGCGCCCCGCCACCGCAGCCGCGGCGGCGGGGCGCCGCACCCTGCGCGGGCTCCCAGCGGGGCCCGCGCGGCCTCAGCTCTTGCGGTGGCCCACCAGCCGCGGCTTCGACTCCAGCCCGTCCAGCCCGTGCCAGGCCAGGTTCACCAGGTGCGCCGCGACCTCCGCCTTCTTCGGCCGCCGCACGTCCAGCCACCACTGCCCGGTCAGCGCCACCATCCCGACCAGCGCCTGCGCGTACAGCGGGGCCAGCTTCGGATCGAACCCCCGCGCCTTGAACTCCAGACCCAGGATGTCCTCGACCTGCGTGGCGATGTCGCTGATCAGCGACGCGAACGTACCCGTCGACTGGGCCACCGGCGAATCCCGCACCAGGATCCGGAACCCGTCCGTGTAGGACTCGATGTAGTCCAGCAGGGCGAACGCCGCCTGCTCCAGCAGCTCCCGCGGATGACCGGCCGTCAGCGCACCCGTCACCATGTCCAGCAGCTGGCGCATCTCCCGGTCCACCACGACCGCGTACAGGCCCTCCTTGCCGCCGAAGTGCTCGTACACCACCGGCTTGGACACCCCGGCCTTCGCCGCGATCTCCTCCACCGACGTGCCCTCGAAGCCCTTCTCGGCGAACAGGGCCCGGCCGATGTCCAGCAGTTGCTGGCGCCGCTCCGCGCCCGTCATCCGAACCCGGCGGCCACGCCTGGGCTTGTCGCTGCTGGAAGTGCTGCCGTCGATCACCACGCCCCCCATCATGCCGCGTGTGACGCGTTTTCCCTGCGTCGGGCGTCGATCCGGGCACCCGACGGCCAGCGCACGTCCGTCGCCCAGCCCGCCAGCTCGAACCAGCGGATCAGCCGGGCACTGGAGTCCACCTGGCCGCGCAGCACCCCGTGCCGCGCCGAGGTCGGGTCCGCGTGGTGCAGGTTGTGCCAGGACTCCCCGCACGACAGCACCGCCAGCCACCACACGTTCCCCGACCGGTCCCGGGACCGGAACGGACGCCTGCCCACCGCATGGCAGATCGAATTGATCGACCACGTCACGTGGTGCAGCAGCGCCACCCGTACCAGGGAACCCCAGAAGAACGCCGTGAACGCACCCCACCACGACATCGTGACCAGACCGCCCACCAGCGGCGGGACCGCCAGCGACAGCACCGTCCAGAACACGAAGTCCCGCGAGATCCGCCGCAGCGCCGGATCCTTGATCAGATCGGGGGCGTACTTCCGCTGATCGGTCTGCTCCGTGTCGAACAGCCAGCCGACGTGCGCCCACCACAGGCCCTTCACCAGCGCCGGCAGGCTCTCCCCGAACCGCCACGGCGAGTGCGGGTCGCCGTCCTGGTCGGAGAACCGGTGGTGCCTGCGGTGATCGGCCACCCAGCGCACCAGCGGCCCCTCCACCGCCATCGAACCCATGACCGCCAGCACGATCCGCAGCGGCCGCTTCGCCTTGAAGGAGCCGTGCGTGAAGTGGCGGTGGAAGCCGACCGTGATCCCGTGGCAGGTCAGGAAGTACATGAACGCCATCAGGCCGAGGTCCAGCCAGCTCACCCCCCACCCCCAGGCCAGCGGCACCGCCGCGAGCAGGGCCGCGAACGGGACGGTGATGAACAACAGCAGCGCGATCTGCTCCACCGACCGCTTGTGCTCACCGCCGCGGGTCGCGGACGGCAGCGGGGCGCCGGACGGGGCGCCGGACGGGGAATCGGAGGACGGGGCGGAGGACGGGGCAGAGGGCGGATCGGAGGGCGTGGAGACGCCCTCGATCAGATCGGGACCGGTGGTCATGGGCGTCCCCTGAAGGGTGAGGGAGAAGGCAGGCACCCCGGCTACGGATGCGTAACCTACGGCAACGTAAGTATGGCAAAGCACAGCCCCCCGACAAGAGGAGCGCACCAACACGACACGGCGCACCACAGGCGTCCGCGCCCCGCCCGCACGGCGCACAGCGCCCGCCTGTCGAGACATTTACCGAGGCACGAGGCCCGGACACCTATCCTGGTGTCGTCGGACAGCGCGGTCCGCACGGGCAGCCGAGCTGCGCCGCAGAGGGCACCCCCGGAACACCGGTCCGGGCGGCGGTACCGCCACGCGCGCACGCCGGAGCCCACCTCCCCGTAGCGCTCGACCACTGCAAGGAGCCGCACCTGTGAGCAGTGCCGACCAGGCCTCCACCGCCCACACCCCGGGCCGGGCCCCGTCCGCCGTCGCCGCCGTCAACGCAGATCTGCGCGCGGACATCCGCCGCCTCGGCGACCTCCTCGGCGAAACCATCGTCCGCCAGGAAGGCCGAGAACTCCTCGACCTCGTCGAGCGCGTCCGCGCCCTCACCCGCACCGACGGCGAGGCCGCCGCCGCCCTTCTCGGCGACACCGACCTGGAGACCGCCGCCAAGCTCGTACGCGCCTTCTCCACCTACTTCCACCTCGCGAACGTCACCGAGCAGGTGCACCGCGGCCGCGAGCTGCGCGCCCACCGCGCCGCCGAAGGCGGCGTCCTCGCCCGCACCGCCGACATGCTCAAGGACGCCGATCCCGAGCACCTGCGCGAGACCGTGCGCAACCTCAACGTCCGCCCCGTCTTCACCGCCCACCCCACCGAGGCCGCCCGCCGCAGCGTCCTGAACAAGCTGCGCCGCATCGCCGCCCTCCTCGAGGAGACCGCCGCGGGCACCGGCGACCGCCGCCGCCAGGACCTCCGCCTCGCCGAGAACATCGACCTCGTCTGGCAGACCGACGAACTGCGCGTCGTCCGCCCCGAGCCCGCCGACGAGGCCCGCAACGCCATCTACTACCTCGACGAGCTCCACGCCGGCGCCGTCGGCGACGTACTCGAGGACCTCGCCGCCGAACTCCAGCGCGTCGGCATCGAACTCCCGCCCGGCACCCGCCCCCTCACCTTCGGCACCTGGATCGGCGGCGACCGCGACGGCAACCCCAACGTCACCCCCGACGTCACCCGCGAGGTGCTGATCCTCCAGCACGAGCACGGCATCACCGACGCCCTGGAACTCATCGACTTCCTGCGCAGCCTGCTCTCCAACTCCATCCGCTACACCGGAGCCACCGAGGAACTCCTCTCCTCCCTCCAGGCCGACCTCGAGCGCCTCCCCGAGATCAGCCCGCGCTACAAGCGGCTGAACGCCGAAGAGCCCTACCGCCTCAAGGTCACCTGCATCCGGCAGAAGCTCCTCAACACCCGCGAACGCCTCGCCAAGGGCACCCCGCACGAGGAGGGCCGCGACTACCTCGGCACCGCCGAACTGCTCACCGACCTCACCCTCATCCAGACCTCCCTGCGCGAGCACCGCGGCGGCCTCTTCGCCGACGGCCGCATGGACCGCACCATCCGCACCCTCGCCGCCTTCGGCCTCCAGCTCGCCACCATGGACGTCCGCGAACACGCCGACGCCCACCACCACGCCCTCGGCCAGCTCTTCGACCGCCTCGGCGAGGAATCCTGGCGCTACTGCGACATGCCCCGCGAGTACCGGCAGAAGCTCCTCGCCAAGGAACTCCGCTCCCGCCGCCCCCTCGCGCCCACCCCCGCCCCGCTCGACGCGGCCGGCCACAAGACCCTCGGCGTCTTCCTCACCATCAAGGACGCCTTCGAAAAGTTCGGCCCCGAGGTCATCGAGTCCTACATCATCTCCATGTGCCAGGGCGCCGACGACGTCTTCGCCGCCGCCGTCCTCGCCCGCGAGGCCGGCCTCGTCGACCTCCACGCCGGCTGGGCCAAGATCGGCATCGTGCCGCTCCTCGAAACCACCGACGAGCTCCGCGCCGCCGACGTCATCCTCGACGACATGCTCGCCGACCCCTCCTACCGGCGCCTGGTCTCCCTCCGCGGCGACGTCCAGGAGGTCATGCTCGGCTACTCCGACTCCTCCAAGTTCGGCGGCATCACCACCAGCCAGTGGGAGATCCACCGCGCCCAGCGCCGCCTGCGCGACGTCGCCCACCGCTACGGCGTCCGCCTGCGCCTCTTCCACGGCCGCGGCGGCACCGTCGGCCGCGGCGGCGGCCCCTCCCACGACGCCATCCTCGCCCAGCCGTGGGGCACCCTCGAAGGCGAGATCAAGGTCACCGAGCAGGGCGAGGTCATCTCCGACAAGTACCTCGTCCCGTCCCTCGCCCGCGAGAACCTCGAACTCACCGTCGCCGCCACCCTCCAGGCCTCCGCCCTGCACACGGCGCCCCGCCAGTCCCACGACGACCTCGCCCGCTGGGACGCGGCCATGGACATCGCCTCCGACGCCGCCCACGCCGCCTACCGGGCCCTCGTCGAAGACCCCGACCTGCCCGCCTACTTCTTCGCCTCCACCCCCGTCGACCAGCTCGCCGACCTCCACCTGGGCTCCCGCCCCTCCCGCCGCCCCGACTCCGGCGCCGGCCTCGACGGCCTCCGCGCCATCCCGTGGGTCTTCGGCTGGACCCAGTCCCGCCAGATCGTCCCCGGCTGGTACGGCGTCGGCTCCGGCCTCAAGGCCGCCCGCGACGCCGGCCAGGAGAACGTCCTCACCGAGATGGGCGAACGCTGGCACTTCTTCCGCAATTTCCTGTCCAACGTCGAGATGACCCTCGCCAAGACCGACCTGCGGATCGCCCGCCACTACGTCGACACCCTCGTCCCCGACGAACTGCGCCACGTCTTCGACCGCATCCGCGCCGAACACGAACTCACCGTCCGCGAGGTCCTGCGCATCACCGGCGGCGAACGCCTCCTCGACTCCCAGCCCGTCCTCCAGCAGACCTTCGCCGTACGCGACGCCTACCTGGACCCCATCTCCTACCTCCAGGTCTCCCTCCTGGCCCGCCAGCGCGCCGCCTCCGCCCGCGGCGAGGAACCCGACCCGGTCCTCTCCCGCGCCCTGCTCCTCAGCGTCAACGGCGTCGCCGCCGGCCTGCGCAACACCGGCTGACCGGCCCGCAGCAGCCCGTACACACGACAGGGCCCCCGCACCACAACGGTGCGGGGGCCCCGCCGCATCACCGAAGGCACCCGGCCCCCGGCTCACGAGAGCCTCAGCCCTCGGCACCGGCCTTCCGGCGGCGCACCACCAGCACGGCACCGGCGGCAACCAGCGCACCCGCCAGCCCGGCGAGCAGGCCGACCGGCGTGTCCGAACCGGTCTGCGCCAGGTCACCACCGGTCGTCCCACCCGACGGAGACACGGACGGAGCCGGCGAGGACGCAGAACCCGACGGCGACGCACTCACCGACGACGACGGGCTCACGCTCGTCGAAGACGACGGCGACGCCGACGTCGACGTGCTGGAGCTCGGCGACACCGACGTCGACGGCGAGGTGCTCGGCTTCGTCGACGTCGACTGCGACGGCGAAGGCTGCGTGGTCGCCGTGGACGGGCACGTGTGCGACAGGATGAACCGGTCCACCGACCCGCCCTTGACCTCGGCCGAAGCCGCCGTCAGCTTGGCACCCGGAGCCGAACCCACGAACGCGTGCTTGCCCGTCGGCGGCCCGAAGACCACCACCTGCTGCTGGCCACCGGGCTCGAAGGTAACCGTCACCTTGACGAAATCCGTCGAGTTGCCGGGCAGCACGAAGTGCCAGCCGTCCTGCGTCGCAGGTATGTTGCCGCAGGTCTCGCCCGGCTTGCCCTTGAACTGGGCCGCGAACAGCGGAAGATCCTTCGCCTGGTGCAGCGGCACCGTGTACGTGTCGGCAGCGAACGCCGGACCGGCACTCGCACCGAGAACCAGCGCAGCGGCAACCGCCGCCCAGCGCTTACGGGAATGGAGCATGTAGACACCTCTGAGGGAGGGAAGAAGTGTGGCCGATTGGGGGGCGGCGGGCGCCAGCTTGCTGATCCGACACCACCCCGGTCAAGGGGCAGTCATGCACATTCGCCATGAGCTGCCCCCTCTGGAGCCACTTGTCCCAAGTAACGATGCGTCTACGGCCTACGCGTTGTACGCCGACTGCGCCCGCTCCAAACCCTCCGTGATCAAACACTCCACCGCGTCCGCCGCCCGGTCCACGAACCAGTCCAGCTCCTTGCGCTCCACGGCGGAGAAGTCCTTCAGCACGAAATCCGCCACCTGCATCCGCCCCGGCGGACGCCCGATCCCGCACCGCACCCGGTGATAGTCCGCGCCCATCGCCTTCGTCATCGACTTCAGGCCGTTGTGCCCGTTGTCCCCGCCACCCAGCTTCAGACGCAGCGTCGCGTAGTCGATGTCCAACTCGTCGTGGACCGCAACGATCCGCTCCACCGGCACCTTGTAGAAGTCCCGCAACGCCGTCACCGGACCACCCGACAGGTTCATGAAGGACATCGGCTTCGCCAGCACCACCCGCCGGTTCGCCGGCCCCGGCGGCCCGATCCGCCCCTCCACCACCTGCGCCCGCGCCTTGTGCGCCTTGAACTTCCCCCGGATCCGGTCGGCCAGCAGGTCGACCACCATGAACCCGATGTTGTGGCGATTGCCCGCGTACTCCGCCCCGGGATTCCCCAGGCCGACGATCAGCCAGGGCGCCGCGTCGTCCGACATCACACAGCTCCTCAACGTCGACGACCGCCGTCCTGCTCCAGTGGAACAGAACGGCGGCCGTTCGGCATCAGCGAGAAGAAAACGACGAGGCTCAGGCCTCGGCGCCCTCGGCCTCACCCTCGGCGGCCGGCTCCTCGACCTGGGCGGCGACGACCTGGAGGACGACGGCGTCGGCCTCGGTCACCAGGGTGACGCCCGACGGCAGCGCGATGTCCTTGGCGTGGACCGAGGCACCGGCAGCCAGGCCCTCGACGGACACCGTCAGCGACTCGGGCAGGTGGGTGGCCTCGGCCTCGACCGACACGGCGGCCAGGACGTGCTCCAGCAGGTTGCCGCCGGCGGCCAGCTCACCCTCGGCCAGGACCGGAACCTCGACGGTGACCTTCTCACCCTTCTTCACGGCGAGGAAGTCGACGTGGTCGACGGTGCGCTTGATCGGGTCCTTCTGGACGGCCTTCGGGATGACCAGCTCGGTGCCGTCACCCGCGATGTCCAGGGAGATCAGGACGTTCGGGGTCTTCAGCGCCTGGGTGAGGGCGTGGCCCTCGACGGCGACGTGCTTCGGGGCCTCGCCGTGGCCGTAGATGACCGCGGGGATCTGCTTGTTGCGGCGCGTGGCGCGGGCGGCACCCTTGCCGAACACGGTACGGATCTCAGCGGAGAGCTTGACCTCGGACATGATCACTCCTCGTGGGGTGACGGAAAACGGACAACGGTCACCCGGCCACGAAACGGCCTGCTACGAAGAGCGCGTCGATAACGGAGCCCCGGCACCTTCACGAAAAAAGGCGCGGCCTCCCTCGCCGAGCAACTCATCGAGTCTACCCGGCAGGGAGGCCGCACTCAAAAGGATCTACCGCAGAACAAAGGATCTACGCAGGACCAGCAGCGGGACCCGCCGCCCGACCCCTACTGCTGCTCCTCGAAAAGGCTCGTCACCGAACCGTCCTCGAACACCTCGCGCACGGCACGCGCGATCGTCGGGGCGATCGACAGCACCGTGATCTTGTCGAGCTCCAGGTCCGACGGGTCCGGCAGCGTGTTCGTGAACACGAACTCGCTCACCTTCGAGTTCTTCAGGCGGTCCGCCGCCGGGCCGGACAGGATGCCGTGCGTCGCCGTCACGATGACGTCCTCCGCACCGTGCGCGAACAGCGCCTCGGCCGCAGCACAGATCGTGCCACCCGTGTCGATCATGTCGTCGACCAGAACGCAGACCCGGCCCCGAACCTCACCGACGACCTCGTGGACGGTCACCTGGTTGGCGACGTCCTTGTCACGGCGCTTGTGCACGATCGCCAGCGGCGCGTCCAGACGGTCACACCAGCGGTCGGCCACACGCACACGGCCGGCATCCGGAGACACGATCGTCAGCTTCGTGCGGTCCACCTTGGCACCCACGTAGTCCGCAAGAACCGGAAGCGCCGACAGGTGGTCCACCGGACCGTCGAAGAAGCCCTGGATCTGGTCCGTGTGCAGGTCGACCGTCAGGATCCGGTCCGCACCCGCCGTCTTCAGCAGATCCGCCACCAGACGCGCCGAGATCGGCTCCCGGCCCTTGTGCTTCTTGTCCTGGCGGGCATACCCGTACGACGGGATGATCACCGTGATCGAGCGGGCCGACGCACGCTTCAGCGCGTCCAGCATGATCAGCTGCTCCATGACCCACTTGTTGATCGGAGCCGTGTGGCTCTGGATCAGGAAGCAGTCCGCACCACGCGCCGACTCCTGGAAGCGGACGTAGATCTCACCGTTGGCGAAGTCGAAAGCCTTGGTCGGCACGAGCTGGACGCCCAGCTGGTGCGCAACCTCCTCGGCCAGCTCGGGGTGGGCGCGGCCGGAGAAGAGCATCAGCTTCTTCTCGCCGGTCGTCTTGATCCCGGTCACAGCACAGTCTCCTCAGACGTGTTGAAAGCTGCTCGCCCCCCTGTGCGTCCGTCCCGCACACGGTGAGCCAGCCGATTGCGTGCACCTATCACGGTACGCCGTCTCCGGCGCACCTGTTTCCGGACAGTTCACCCGGAAGGACTTGCTCAGCCCTCCGCGGACCCCTCCCGGGCGACCGACTGCGCCGCCGACGCAGCCGCACTCCCCGGACGCTTACGAGCCACCCAGCCCTCGATATTCCGCTGCTGGCCGCGCGCCACGGCCAGTGCGCCGGGCGGCACATCCTTGGTGATCACGGACCCGGCCGCCGTGTAGGCACCGTCCCCGATCGTGACAGGCGCCACAAACATGTTGTCCGAACCCGTCTTGCAATGTGAGCCGACCGTCGTGTGGTGCTTGTGCTCACCGTCATAGTTCACGAACACGCTCGCCGCACCGATGTTCGTGTACTCACCGATCGTCGCGTCACCCACGTACGACAGGTGCGGGACCTTCGTCCCCTCACCGATCGTCGCGTTCTTCATCTCCACGTACGTACCGGCCTTCGCCTTCAGGCCGAGGCTCGTACCCGGGCGCAGATACGCGTACGGACCCACCGACGCCGACTCGCCGACCACCGCGGAGTCCGCCACCGTGTTGTCCACCCGCGCCCTCGGACCCACCTGCGTGTCCTTCAGCCGCGTGTTCGGACCGACCTCGGCACCCTCCGCGATGTGCGTGGCACCCAGCAGCTGCGTACCCGGGTGGATCAGCGCGTCCTGCCCGAACGTCACCGTCACATCCACGAACGTACTTGCCGGATCCACCACCGTCACACCCGCCAGCATCGCCCGCTCCAGCAGCCGCGCATTCAGCAGCGCCCGCGCCTCCGCCAGCTGCACCCGGTTGTTGATCCCCAGGATCTGCCGGTGGTCACCGCCCACGGCCGCACCCACGCGGTGACCGGCCTCCCGCAGGATCCCCAGCACGTCGGTGAGGTACTCCTCGCCCTGGCTGTTGTCCGTCCGCACCTCGCCCAGGGCCTCGGCCAGCAGCGCACCGTCGAAGGCGAAGACCCCGGAGTTGATCTCCCGGATCGCCCGCTGCTCCTCGGTGGCGTCCTTGTGCTCGACGATCGCGGTGACCGCACCGGTCTGCGCGTCGCGGACGATGCGCCCGTAGCCGGTGGAGTCCGGGACCTCGGCGGTCAGGACGGTGACCGCGTTGCCGTCGGCGCCGTGCGTCGCGACCAGGGCCGACAGGGTCTCGCCGGTCAGCAGCGGAGTGTCGCCGCAGACCACGACCACGGTTCCCTCGACGGACCCGCCGAGCTCCTGGAGCGCCATGCGGACGGCGTGGCCGGTGCCGTTCTGCTCGTACTGGACGGCCGTGCGGACGCCGGCGTCGATGTCGGCGAGGTGCGCGGCGACCTGCTCGCGGGCGTGGCCGACGACGACCACGAGGTGCTCGGGGTCCAGCTCGCGCGAGGCGGCGACGACGTGTCCGACGAGCGACCGCCCGCAGATCTCGTGCAGGACCTTGGGAGTGGCCGACTTCATGCGGGTGCCCTCACCCGCTGCGAGTACGACGACGGCTGCCGGGCGGTTGGCGCTCACGGGTGTGCCCTTCGGCTTCGGGTGGTGGACTTCCGAAGGATACCGGGGGGTCGGGGGCCGTAAACGAGGGCGGGTCCTGACCTTCCGGTCAGGACCCGAACCTGCATAGCTCCCCTGCCAGGATTCGAACCCGGACATAAGGTACCAAAAACCTCAGTGCTGCCATTACACCACAGGGGATGGTAAATCACCCAAAATCGGACATCTCGCCCTTCCGATTCAGGCTGACCGCCCCTACTATGCCGCACCAAGCGCCCTCAATGCGACGGTAGATGTCTGCGCTTCGGCTGACGTAAAGAGTGAGGCAGCCGCGGTAGTTCTCGTCGACGTTCTTCCGGCTGGTCACCGGATTGCGCTTCTTCAGGGTCGTCCTGGCCAGCTGTGTGATGTCGACGCCGACCAGCTCCGCCCAGTACCTCTCGGCGGCCGTGACGTCGGCGGACTCGTGAATCATCACGCGATAGCTGATCCGCTGCCTTTCGACACCGATGAGGTCCAGCCAGGCCAGGAAGACCTGGATGACCCCCGGGTCGCTGTTGATGAACTGCACCTTCTCGCGGCGGTCGTACGCCTTGTCCTTTGCTCCCTCGGCCCAGTACAGCGCCACTCCCGTCATGAAGAGCTCCCTCGTGCTGAGGTCGCCGATCCCGATCCGTGCCGCCTCCTTGGCCTGGGTTCGCTGCTCGTCCCGAAGAGCGGTTTCGTGGGTCCACCGCTGTTCCGAGGCGAATCGGGCCTGCTCGGAGGGGGTTCGGCGGGGCGTCGGCTTCGGGAGGTCGCGGACCCAGAGGGAGATCGAGCTCTTTGAGCAGCCCAGCTCCAGCTGGATCTGGTCGTAGGTCATGCCCTGGAGGCGGAGTTCCCGGGCGCGGGTGCGGAGGTCGTCCTTGGCGTTGGGGCGCTTGGTCCATTCCGGGGCCGGCTCGCCTTCGAGGAGGCGGTTGAGGATGTCGTTGTTGTGGACGTGGAGGCGGTCGCGGATCTGGCGGCGGCTGAGGCCTTCGCGGCGGAGGGCGACGGCCTGGTCGCGCAGGGATTCGAAGGTCGCGGCTCCGGTGCGGAGGCCGCCCGTGCCGTCGCCGGGGCGACGTCGAATTTCGGTCATGGGGCCACTGTCGTCCGGAATGTGAGATTCAGGTCCCGCTCAGCGGACGGTTCAGTCGTAGGTGCGATCACCCGCGGTTTGCGGGAATTCCGGTCGCGGGTGTGCTGGGGCCGCTGCGTAGGCTGGGCGGCATGACCAGTTCGGGGGAATTGCAGGGCGGGGCCGGGCGGGACGGGCCCCTGTGGTGGGAGCGGCCGCGGTCGGCGGTGCTCGACGGGGGGATCGCGGCGGTGTCGGCCGCCGAGTGCGCCGCCGAGGGGGTGGCCTTCGCGCGGGAGACCGGGATCCCGGTGGCCCTGGGGGTGCTGTTCGGGGTTCTGGTCGGGTCGGTGGTGCTGCTGCGGTGGCGCTGGCCGGTCGCCGTGGTGCTGGTCGGGATCGCCGTGGCACCGGCGGCGATGGGGATGGTGCTCGGGGTCGTCGGGCTGTACACGCTCGCCGCCAGTGAGGTGCCCCGCCGGATCACCGCGACGCTGACCGTGCTGGCGCTGGCGGCGACCTTCGTCGTGCTCTACGTGCGCACGAGCGGGGATGTCGGGGCCACCCACGGGGTGGTGCTCGTGCTGTCCGGGGTCCTGGCGGTGGCGCTGAACGTGGTGCCGGTCCTGCTCGGCCTCTACATGGGGGCGCGGCGGCGGTTGATGGAGAGCCTTCAGGAGCGGGCGGACTCGCTGGAGCGGGAGCTGCTGTTGCTGGCGGAGCGGGCGGAGGAGCGGGCCGAGTGGGCCCGCAGGGAGGAGCGGACCCGGATCGCCCGGGAGATGCACGACGTGGTGGCGCACCGGGTGTCGTTGATGGTGGTGCACGCGGCGGCGCTGCAGGCGGTGGCGGCGAAGGATCCGGTGAAGGCGGTGCGGAATGCGGCGCTGGTGGGGGACATGGGCCGGCAGGCGCTGACGGAGCTGCGGGAGATGCTGGGGGTGTTGCGGGCGCCGGTGTCGGCGAAGCCGGCGGTGTCCGGGGTGGCGTCGGTTCCGGCGGCTGCGGTGGAGCCGGTGGCGGTGGCAGTGGCGGTCGCGTCGGGGGGTTCGGAGGACGGGCCGACGCTGGCGGAGCTGGAGGTGCTGGTGGGGCAGTCCCGGGCGGCGGGGATGGTCGTGGACCTGGATGTCCGGGGTGCGGTGGGTGCGTATCCGGCCGAGGTGGAGCAGACGGCGTACCGGGTGGTGCAGGAGGCGCTCACGAACTGCCACAAGCATGCGCCGGGCGCGGAGGTCGTGGTGCGGCTGGCTCATCGGGAGGGTGAGGTGGCGATGCAGGTGGAGAACGGGCCGGGTGCGGCGGACGTGGCGCGGCCCGAGCTGCCGAGTGGGGGGAACGGGCTGGTCGGGATGCGGGAGCGGGTGCTCGGGTTGGGCGGGGTGTTCGTGTCCGGTCCGACGGATGCGGGTGGTTTCCGGGTGTCGGCGGTGCTGCCGGGGGTCGCGGGGCAGGGGTAGCGGCCGGGTTTCCCGCCGGGCTCGGTGGTGGGCTTTGCTGTCGCGGCCTGGGCCGCCGTCCCCGCTGCCGTTGCCCCGTTGCTGCCGGTTCCGGCGCCGGGGGTGTCTGGTGCGCCGGGGCGGGTGGGGTCAGTGGGCGGCGGTGAGGCGGGCGGGCTGGAGGCCGGTCAGGAGGAGGGTGAGGGCTTCGTCCATGCCGGAGCCGAGGTACCAGTCGCCGGTGTGGTCGATGGCGTAGACGCGGCCTTCGCGGTCGATGGCGAGGTGGGAGGCGCCGTCGGAGTCGACACCCAGCGGGCAGAGCTGTGTGGACAGGGCGCGGCCGAGGTCGGCGAAGGTGCGGGCGAGGTGCAGGCCGGTGAGGGGGTCCAGGCGTACGGGGACGGGTGCGATCTGGCGGCCGGGCCCGGAGGGGGTGATCTTGAGGCCGCCGAACTCGGCCCAGGCTTCGACGGCGGCGGGGAAGACCGTGTGGCGGTGTCCGGCGGGTGTGGTGTGGTCCCGGAGTGCGTCGGCCCAGTACTCGGCCTGCTTGATGTCCCAGCGGCCGGGTTCCCAGCCGGCGGTGCGCAGGGCGGTGTCGACGGTGGTGGGGAAGCGGGTGGCCGAGGAGCGGTCGTAGGAGGCGGAGGAGGTGGTGGTCATGGTGGCGGGGGTCAGGCCCTCTCGGAGGCGGGTGTGAGGTCGACGGGTCGTACGCCGAAGTGGGCGAGGAGGGCCTCGCAGGAGCGGCAGGGGGGTGCGTAGCTGCCGTGGAGGGGGTCGCCGTCTTCGCGGATGCGGCGGGCGGTGATTTTGGCGTGTTTGAGGGAGCGGCGGGCTTCGCCGGCGGTGAGGGGTTTGCGGGAGGCGCGTTTGCTGCGGGCCTTTTCGGTGGCGGTGAGGTGGCGGGAGAGGAGGATGGCCTCGGGGCAGCGGCCGGTGAAGCGTTCGCGCTGGCTGCTGGTCAGGGTGTCGAGGAAGTCTTGTACGAGGGGGTGGAGGGCGGGCGGCTGGTCGGCTTTGCCGGCGGTGCCGGTGAGGGTTTCGCCGCGTACGGAGAGGGCGGCGGCGACGGTGGGGAGGATGCCGTCGCGGCGGAAGCGGGGCACGGGCGCGGCGGTGTGGTTGCCGGTGGTGCTCCAGCGCAGGCGCGGGTCCGAGGCGGGGCCGGCGGCTTCCGGTCCGGTGTCGGCTGCCGTTGTGCGTGTTGCCGTGTTCTGCATGGTCGCGTCTTCCCTCCCGTTGGCTGCGGTGATGGCCGCTGTCGCGCACGCCCCGTGCTGTGGGGACAGCCTGTCAAATGTCCCTCGCGGTGTGGAACGGGGGTCGAATATTCGTATCAATTCGGATGTTCCCGGCCGTTGGGTGGGTGCGTGGCTCGGGGGCGGGTGCCCCTCTTGCCGGAGCACATAGGCTGTGGTGAACCAGCCAGATCCAGCAGGGGGCTACCGCCATGACGACAGGTCGGCTCGGCCAGCACGCCGCGCCACCCAACGCCGCGTACTCGGGGCAGGTCGTGCATTTCCCGGACCCGGTCCGGGCCGCTCGGCATCCCCAGGGCGTGCGGATGGGCGCGCAGGGGCATCCGGACTTCACCGCGTACGCGCGGGCGGCGGTGGAGATCGCCGAGCCGCCCGAGGGCTTCGGTGTGGACGAGTTGCGGTTGACGGACTATGTGTCCGCGAACGCGGCGATGCGTGCGGCGGGTCATCCGTTGTGGGACACGGTCGGTCCGGTGGCGACGCCGCACGGCTGGACGTGGCACCACGTGGCGGGGACGCGGCGGATGGAGCTGGTTCCGGTGGAGGTCAAGGCTTTGCTGCGGCATCATGCCGGGCTGGCGACGGCGCCGGTGGACCATGAGAAGCGGGGGACGCGGCCGCTTCAGGAGGTGCGGCCGGTGCACCTGGGGCTGCCGAAGTCGGTGGTTTCGGTGTCGGAGCAGCAGGTGCAGGGGATCGAGGAGGATCTCGGGTACCGGTTGCCGGAGGCGTACCGCTCGTTCCTGAAGGCGGCGGGCGGCAGTGCGCCGGTGGGCGTCGGTCTGGATGTGGATCTGGGTGTGCTGGTGGACCAGCCGTTCTTCACGGTGCGTGAGGAGGCGGCGGTCAATGACCTGGTGTACGTCAACAAGTGTCTGCGTGATCACCTGACGAAGGATTACCTGTGCGTTGCGTTCGCGCAGGGCGGGCTGCTCGCGGTGAAGGTGAAGGGCGAGGGCATCGGTTCGGTGTGGTTCTCCCCGTACGACGACGGGCGGGACCGGGACGGCTGGACCGTCCAGGAGCGCGTGGAGCGGCTGCTGTTGCCGTGCGGTGCCGATTTCGATGCCTTTCTCGAACGACTGGCCGGAAATCCACCGGAGTTGGAGACGGTGGCCGGTCTGATGGTGGACGGCGGATTCGCACGCTCGGTTCCCGTGGAGGGGCCGGTTCCGGTGCCGGGTGCGGCGCCGGTGGAGGGATGACAGCGCGATGGTGACGTTTGCGCAGGCGCAGGAGCGTGCCGAGGAGTGGATCAACGGGGACGTGCCTCCGTACCAGCACCGTGAGGTGCGGGTGCGGGAGTTCGGGCTCGGGTTCGTGGTGTGGGCGGAGGACCGTCCGGGCGGTCCGGTGTCCGGGGGTGGCCGGCAGCGGCTGGTCATCGCGCGGGACAGCGGCGAGGTGACGCTGTGGCCGGGGTTGCAGGTGGGTGAGGTGATCCGCCGGTACGAGGAGGAGTACGGGGCTGCGGCCGCTCCGGCGGCGGAGGCCTCGGTGCCGTCGCCGCGGATCGACTCGGAGCAGACGTCGTTCATGCTGAGTCCGCCGGAGTGGCTCCAGGAGGCCGCGGACCGTGCGGGGATCCCGGGGGGACCGGGGTCTTCGGGTTCCGGGGCGGGCTCGGTGTCGGGTGCGGGGGCCGGGTCTGCGGCTGCGGCGGGGCCGGTTCCGGCTGGCGCTGCCGTGGAGGAGGCCGCCGGGTCCGCGCCGGGTACGTCGGCGCCGGCGCCTGCGGCGGGGCCGGAGCCGGTGCCGTTGCGGCGTGAGGTGCCGTACGAGCCGACCGCCAACGACGGGGTGCCCACCGGGGCGACGCCGTGGGCCGGGACGGACGTGAACCCGGGCGCGGACGAGGGGTCGGTGGCACTGCCCGCGACCGTGTTCGCGCCGCCGCTGTCCGGGTCGGACCTGGAGGAGCTCGCGCCGTCCGGGGGTGTCTCCCCGGAGGCCAAGACCACGCTGATGGCCGGGGGCAGCCAGCTGCCGAAGACGGCGATCGCGCCTGCCGTGAACCTCGGGGCGGGGGCGCCGCCGGTGCCCGCGCCCGGGTCCCCCGAAGCGCTGGCCCAGGAGCCCACGGGCCGGGCCCCGGTGACGCCGCCCGGGGTCCCGCCGGTGCCGCCCGCGCCCACTGCCGCGCCCGCGCCTGCGGGCGGGCCTGCGTACGCCACCGCGGAGGCGCTGGCCCAAGAGCCCACGGACCGGGCACCCGTCTCGCCTCCGCCCGCGCCGCCTGCCGCTCCTGCTGCGCCTGCCGCTCCTGCGCCGGGCCAGCCGCCTGCTCCTCCCGGTCCGCCGGGTGCTCCGGGTTCGCTCGGCCGGGGGCTGGACCATGCCGCGACGATGCTGGCGGGTCCGGCTGTGGTGGCCGGTGGTCCTCCGGCGCCTCCTGGTCCGCCGGGTGTTCCGGGTGGGTCGAACGGTTCCGGTGCGGGTCAGCCGCCCGCTCCTCCCGGTCCGCCGGGTGCCCCGGGTTCGCTCGGCCGGGGGCTGGACCATGCCGCGACGATGCTGGCGGGTCCGGCTGTGGTGGCCGGTGGTCCTCCGGCGCCTCCTGGTCCGCCG
>NZ_JBWKDK010000026.1:0-38426 GCF_056436005.1 Streptomyces sp. NPDC043854 | reverse complement strand
CGGGTGTTCCGGGTGGGTCGAACGGTTCCGGTGCGGGCCAGCCGCCCGCTCCTCCCGGTCCGCCGGGTGCCCCGGGTTCGCTCGGCCGCGGGCTGGACCATGCCGCGACGATGCTGGCCGGTCCCGCCGTGGTCGGCGGACCCCCGGCTCCCCCCGGCCCGCCCGGAGCCCCCGGCGCCGGACAGCCGCCCGCGCCTCCCGGCCCGCCCGGAGCCCCCGGCGCCGGACAGCCGCCCGCGCCTCCCGGCCCGCCCGGAGCCCCGGGTGCGCCCGGTACGCCCCCGCACGGCATCGACCACGCCGCGACGATGCTGGCCGGCCCGGCCGTGGTCGGCGGACCGCCCGCGCCTCCCGGCCCCGGACCGGCCGCCGCCGCACCCTCCGGCGTGCCGACCGTCGGCCCCGGCTACCAGGCCGTGCTCCGCTACCGCGCCCCCGACGGCTCCGAGCAGCAGATCATCCGCCGCTCGGCGCCCGGCACCCCGCACCCGGAGTGGCAGATCCTGCACGAACTGCGCGCCATGAACGTGCCACCGCAGCAGGTGCTCGAACTGCACACGGAGCTGGAGTCGTGCGAGCTGCCCGGCGGCTACTGCGCCCGGATGATCCGGGAGACCTGGCCGCAGGTCCGGATCACGAGCGTGGCCCCGTACGGCAAGGACCATGCGGGACGCCAGGCCGGCATGCGGCACCTGCTGACCCACCAGGGCGAGCTGCACCAGGTGGCCGACGGGCCGGCGCGCCCCGCGCCGGTGCGGGCGCCGCTGCCGCAGGTGCCGCTGCAGCCCGCGATCCCGCTGGACGCGATCGGTGCGGAACTGGCCGGGGCGTTCGGCCCGCAGGGCGTGTTCCGCTTCGACCAGCGGGCGGTGTCCCGCCAGGGCGTGCCGGAGATCGTGGCGCAGACCCTGGTGTGGGCGGGTCTGCCGGTGGACTTCGGGCCGTTCTTCTGGGCGCAGGCGGTGCCGGGCCAGCCGGTGCCGACGCTGGCCGAGCTCGCCGCGCAGCGGCAGGTGCAGCCGGCGTCGGATGCGGGTTCGTACCTGGTCATCGGCAGTGACTTCGGCAAGGCGCTGTGCGTGCAGTACGGGACGGCGCACATCGTGGCGGTCCCGGTCGAGGGCGGTCCCGGCGGGGCCCCGGTGCCGCCGCAGTTCGTGAACTCGAGCCTGCCGCAGTTCGCGCGGTCGCTGGCGATGCTGGGTCACATGTGGCGTCTGCGCCAGCATCTGACGCCCGAACAGGCAGGCCGCTGGACCGTTGATTTCCAGGCGAACCTGGCCGGGCTCGACCCCGCGGCCCTGACCTCGCCGGAGAGCTGGTGGTCCGTGCTGCTGGAGCAGATGTGGGACGGACTGCTCTGATCGGATGACCGGTTCAGTGGCCGGGCCGGGACCCAGGAAGGGGGTCCCGGCCCGGCCATTCCGGCTTCTGGCCGCAAATGACGCATCCTTGACAGGAATCCCCGCGAGAGAGGCGCTCCCAGGATGGCTGCACACATGTCCCCTCACGGACAGGGCTTCGCGATCGCACGAGGTCGCGGCTACCGGACGGACCAGGTCGACCGGTACGTCACCCGACTCTTCGCGGGCCGTGACGAGGCCTGGGAGCGGGTGGCGCGGCTGACCGTCCTCGCCAAGCAGATGGAGGCGGAGGCCGAGCGGCTCCGGGAAGCCGTCGCCTCGCTCGTCCCGCACCAGTACGAGGAGCTGACCGAGCGGGCCCGCCGGATCTTCGCGCTGGTCGTGGAGGAAGCGGAGGCGCTGTGCAGCGAGGCGCAGGCCGACGCGGCGGACGCGGTGGGCGCAGCGGAGGCGTACGCCGAGCGGGCGGCGGAGCTGGCCCGGCAGGACGCCGAGGCCATCCGCGAGCAGACCGAGGTCCGGGCGCGGCAGGGGGTGCAGGCCGCCGAGCGGGAAGCGGAGGAAATCCTGGGGGAGGCCCGCGAGGACGGCGCGGCCTGGCGGGCCCAGGCGCAGGGGGCGCTCGTCGAAACGCGGCGGCGGGCGGAGGAACTGCTCGCGGAGCGGGAACAGGAGCAGGCGGACCGGTGGGAGGCCGCCCAGCGGGAGATGGCCCGGCGCGAGGCCGACATGGCGGAACGGCTCGCCGAGCTGGAACGCCGGGCCGATGCGCGGCTCGCGGAGGCGCGCCGCGGGTACGCCGAGGCCGAGGAGGCCGCGCGGCACGGGCAGGAGGACGCGGAGGCGCAGGCCGCCGATCTGATCGCGCAGGCCCGGGTCCAGGAGGAGCGGATCGGGCGGGAGACCGAGCGGGTGCTGCGGGAGCATGCGGAGGCGGAGGAGGAGATGCGGGCGCACATGGACCATGTGCGGGCGAGCCTCGCGGCGCTGACGGGGCGGGCCGCCGCCGAGAGCTGACCGGCGGCCGGGTGCCGTTTCGGGGGCTTGCGGCCCGGCGGCGTCTGAGGCGGCCCGGCGCCGCGGGGCGGCCCCCGCAGCCCTGTGTCAGGCCGCCGTCGGGGCGTAGCCGTACGGGTCGCTGCGCAGGCCCCGGGCCACCACAACCACCGTAAAAGCGTTCGGTGCACCCGTCGGCAGCGGTGCCGTCAGGGTTTCCGGGCCCGCCTCGTACCGTGTCGGCAGGGTCTCCCCGTTCACCTCCACCCGCGCGTCGGCGGTGAAGCCCCCGCCCCGGACGACCGCGGCCCCGTCCGCGACCGCCACCCCGGTGATCACCGGGTTCGGCCGCGTGGCCATCTTGTTCACCAGGTACGCGCCGGCCGGCGCCCCGGTGAGCGCCCAGATCTGCCCGGGCAGGTCCGGCAGTCCGCTGCCCACGTCCGAGAGGAAGAACAGCACGACGTACAGCATCGTGACCACGTTGAGCGCCACGTACTGGAGGTCGACGAGGTCGGTGCGGCCGCTGTCGTTGGCGATCAGCTCCCGCAGCGGCCGCCGCCCCGATTCCGTCGGCCGGGCCGCCGGTTTGGCGAGGGTGCCGTTCTCCAGCCGGATCCCGACGACCGCCTTGGCGGCGATGAGGGCCACGTACGGGCCGCCGAGCAGCGGCAGGTAGACGGTGGTCAGGGAGGACAGCGGGCCGGGTTCGCCGGTGAAGTAGCGGGTGCCGCCGCCTGCGGTGAGCCCGTGGACGAGGATCGTCAGGAGCAGCCAGACGAGGATGACCGTCCAGGCGAGCGCGAGGGCGGTCGAGGTGGACAGGCGGCCGTCGCGGCCGGTGACGAAGGCGGGGCGGCGGCGGAGCCGCCAGCCGACCGGTCCGGCGACGGCGGCCAGTAAGGCCAGTGCGAGCAGTGCGGAAGCCATCTCTTCCCCCCGAGTGATGACGCGGATCTCCGACCTCAGAGGTGTACTCCGCCGGTAGGGGGCATGACAAGCACGGCCCGGGATCCGGTCCGGCCGGCCGGCCGGGTTTCCCTGCCCTGCTCCGCAGGAGCTTTCCCTGTGCACGCACCTGCCGGAAACACCTCCTCACCGGGCCGCGGCCGGACGGCATCCCGCACCCCGGGTCCGACGAAGGGTGGAGTTCCCCTAGGGGGTGCTCCTCACAAGGAGCCAGGGGACGTTCGTCCCGGCGGAGGACGAGGCCTCTCCCGCGGTGTCCTTGACTGGTTCACACGGGCGGGGGTGGGGCTAACCCCCGGCGGATACGGCGAGTGGCACCAGGGCGCCGGCCGTCCCCCGCGGCACACACTTCGATCCGGCGGCCTGCACCGCGCAGCCGCACACCTACACGCACACGCACACGAACGAGGGGAAGCACCGTGACAGCGGCCATCACCGAGATCAGGCACGCGGGAAGCGGAGGGCACGCAGCCGTCGCCGCCCGGGCGCGTCAGGTCGTCAAGGCCTACGGCTCCGGCGAGACGCGCGTGGTGGCCCTCGACGCCGTGGACGTGGACATCGCGCGAGGGCAGTTCACCGCGATCATGGGCCCCTCGGGCTCCGGCAAGTCCACGCTGATGCACTGCCTCGCCGGCCTCGACACGGTGACGAGCGGGCAGATTTTCCTGGACGACACCGAGATCACCGGCCTGAAGGACAAGAAGCTCACCCAGCTGCGCCGGGACCGGATCGGGTTCATCTTCCAGGCGTTCAACCTGCTGCCGACGCTGAACGCCCTGGAGAACATCACGCTGCCCATGGACATAGCCGGGCGCAAGCCCGACCGGGAGTGGCTGACGCGCGTGGTGGAGACGGTCGGGCTCGCGGGCCGCCTGGGGCACCGTCCGACGCAGCTGTCCGGCGGCCAGCAGCAGCGCGTGGCGGTGGCCCGCGCCCTCGCGGCCCGCCCGCAGATCATCTTCGGCGACGAGCCGACCGGGAACCTGGACTCCCGGGCGGGCGCCGAGGTCCTCGGCTTCCTGCGCCGCTCGGTGGATGAGCTCGGCCAGACGATCGTCATGGTCACGCACGACCCGGTGGCCGCCTCGTACGCGGACCGCGTCATCTTCCTCGCCGACGGCCGGATCGTGGACGAGATGCACACGCCCACCGCGGACCAGGTCCTGGACCGGATGAAGGACTTCGACGCCCGGGGGCGGACGTCGTGACCGTCCTGAAGACCTCGCTGCGCAATTTCCTCGCGCACAAGGGGCGGATGGCGCTGTCGGCGGTCGCCGTGCTGCTCTCCGTGGCCTTCGTGTGCGGCACGCTGGTGTTCACCGACACCATGAACACCACCTTCGACAAGCTGTTCTCCAGCACCTCCGCCGACGTCACCATCGGCCCCCGCGAGCCCGAGAAGACCGGCGGGGCCGGGGACGGCGAGGGGATCCCGGCCAGCGGCCGCCCGCAGGCCGTCCCCGCGGACACCGTCGAGAAGGTCGCCCGCGTCGAGGGCGTCCGGTCCGCCCAGGGCGCCGTCGTGTCCGTGGCCGTCACCGTGGTCAACGCCGAGAACAAGAACATCGGCCCCACCTCCGGCGCCCCGACGATCGCCGCGAGCTGGAACGACAACGAGCTGAAGGCGATGGAGGTGACCTCCGGCCACCCGCCGCGCGGCCCGACCGAGGTGATGGCCGACGCCGACACCGCCAAGAAGCACAAGCTGAAGATCGGCGACGAGCTGCGCGTCATCTCCGTCACCGGCGACTTCCGGGCGAGGATCAGCGGCATCGCCACCTTCAAGGCGACCAACCCCGGCGCCACCGTCGTCTACTTCGACACCGCCACCGCGCAGCGCGAACTCCTCGGCAGCACCGGCCGGTTCACCAACATCTACGTGACCGCCGAGGACGGCGTCAGCGACGACCGGCTGAAGGCGAACCTGTCCGCCGCCCTCGGCGCGGACACCTACAAGCTGCAGACCGCCAAGGAGGCCGCCGACGCCGGCCGCAAGGACGTGGGCGCCTTCCTCGACATCATGAAGTACGTGATGCTGGGCTTCGCGGCCGTCGCGTTCCTCGTCGGCATCTTCCTCATCTTCAACACCTTCTCGATGCTGGTCGCCCAGCGCACCCGCGAGATCGGCCTGATGCGGGCCATCGGCGCCGGCCGCGATCAGGTCAACCGGTCGGTCCTGTTCGAGGCCCTGCTGCTGGGCGTCCTCGGCTCCGTCCTCGGTGTCGGCGCGGGCGTGGGCCTGGCCGTCGGCCTGATGAAGCTCATGGGCGGCATGGGCATGAAGCTGTCCACCGACGACCTGACCGTCCTGTGGACCACCCCGGTCATCGGCCTCGTCCTCGGTGTCGTCGTCACCGTCGTCTCCGCCTACATCCCGGCCCGCCGCGCCGGGAAGGTCTCCCCGATGGCCGCCCTGCGCGAGGCGGGCACCCCCGGCGACCGCAAGGCCGGCGCCGTCCGCGCCGTGCTCGGCCTGGTCCTCACCGGCCTCGGCGTCGGCGGACTGCTGCTCGCGGCGGGCGCCGACAAGGCCGCCGCCGGCTCGCTCTGGCTGGCCGCCGGCGTCGTCCTCACCCTCATCGGCTTCATCGTGATCGGGCCGCTGCTGGCGGGCGGCGTGGTGCGGGTGCTGTCGGGGGCGGTGCTGAAGCCCTTCGGGTCCGTCGGCCGGCTCGCCGAGCGCAACGCGCTGCGCAACCCGCGCCGGACGGGCGCCACCGCCGCCGCGCTGATGATCGGGCTGGCGCTGGTCGCCTGCCTGTCCGTGGTCGGCTCGTCGATGGTGGCCTCCGCCACCGAGGAGCTCGACAAGTCGGTCGGCGCCGACTACATCGTCCAGTCGGAGAACGGCCAGCCCCTGGTCCCGCAGGCGGAGAAGGCGATGCGCGGCAGTACGGGCCTGGACCACGTCACCGCCTACCGGGTCGTCGGCGCCGAGGTGACCGCCCCGGACGGCTCCACCGCCGAGAAGAGCATCAGCGTCACCGACCCGTCCTACGCGGGCGACGTCCGCCGCAAGATGAAGGCCGGCCGGCACGCGGACGCGTACGGGCCGGGCGTGATGTCGGTCGGCTCCCTGTACGCGGACAAGCACGGTGTCAAGGTCGGCGACGAGCTGACGGTCGCCTTCACCGGGGGCTCCACCGCGAAGCTGAAGGTCGCCGCCGTCACCGACGACGACGGCAACCTCGACAAGGGCGCGATGTACGTCGCCACGGCCACGGCCGAGCAGTACGTGCCGGCCGAGCAGATGCCCCGCCCGTTCATGCTGCTCGCCAAGGCGGTCGACGGACAGGAGGCCGCCGCGTACACGGCGCTGGGGGACAGCCTGGCCGCGTACCCGCAGTACAAGGTGCTCAACCAGACCGACTACAAGCAGGTCCTCAAGGACCAGGTCGGCACGCTGCTGAACATGGTGTACGGGCTGCTGGCCCTCGCGATCATCGTCGCGGTCCTCGGTGTCGTGAACACCCTGGCCCTCTCGGTGGTCGAGCGGACCCGCGAGATCGGCCTGATGCGCGCCATCGGCCTCTCCCGCCGCCAGCTGCGCCGCATGATCCGTCTGGAGTCCGTGGTCATCGCCCTCTTCGGGGCGCTGCTCGGCCTGGGCCTGGGCCTGGGCTGGGGGGTCGCGGCCCAGAAGCTGCTCGCCCTGGAGGGGCTGCGGGTACTGGAGGTCCCGTGGCCGACGATCATCGGCGTCTTCGCCGGATCGGCCTTCGTGGGCCTGTTCGCCGCCCTGGTGCCGGCCTTCCGGGCGGGGCGGATGAACGTACTGGACGCGATCGCCGGCGAGTAGGGCGGTCGTCACGGGGGTGTGCAGGCCCCGGCAACCCGAAAGGGTGGCCGGGGCCTGCGCCGTCGTCCCCGCCCCGGACTGCTCCGGTCCCCTGCACTGCTCCCGCCCCGCCCCGCCCCGCGCACCGCTCCCGGTCCCTCTCCGGCCGCCGGTCCCTCTCGGGCCGCCGGCCGCGGCCGTCCGTTGCCCGTTGCGGGAGGTCCGGGCGGGGCGGCGGGCGTAGGGTGGAACCCCCGGCCCGCGTGCGTGTCGGGCCCTTCGCGTTGCCCCCTCACCGGACGGAAAGCCTCCTTCATGAGCCTGCACGGACTGCTCGACGCCGTCACCCGGGACCCCGCCCTCGCCGAGGCGGTCACCGCGGCCGGGGACGGCAACCGGATGCACGTGGACCTCGTCGGCCCGCCCGCCGCCCGGCCCTTCGCGATCGCCGCGCTGGCCGCCCGTACCGGCCGGACGGTGCTCGCGGTCACCGCCACCGGGCGGGAGGCCGAGGACCTGGCCGCCGCGCTGAGGTCGTTCCTGCCGCCCGAGGAGGTGGCGGAGTTCCCCTCCTGGGAGACGCTGCCGCACGAGCGGCTCTCCCCGCGCAGCGACACCGTGGGCCGGCGCCTGGCCGTCCTGCGCCGGCTCGTCCACCCGAGCAAGGACGACCCGGCGACGGGTCCCGTCTCCGTCGTGGTCGCGCCGATCCGCTCCGTGCTCCAGCCGCAGGTCAAGGGGCTCGCCGACCTGGTGCCGGTCAGCCTGCGGCAGGGCGGGAGCGCCGACCTCGGCGAGGTCACCGAGGCCCTCGCCGCGGCCGCGTACGCCCGCGTCGAGCTGGTGGAGAAGCGCGGCGAGTTCGCCGTGCGCGGCGGCATCCTCGACGTGTTCCCGCCCACCGAGGAGCACCCGCTCCGCATCGAGTTCTGGGGCGACGAGGTCGAGGAGATCCGCTACTTCAAGGTCGCCGACCAGCGGTCCCTGGAAGTCGCCGAGCACGGCCTGTGGGCCCCGCCCTGCCGCGAGCTGCTGCTGACCGGGGAGGTGCGCGAGCGCGCCGCGGCCCTCGCCGAGGACCACCCCGAGCTGGGCGAACTCCTGAACAGGATCGCCGAGGGGATCGCGGTGGAGGGCATGGAGTCCCTCGCCCCCGTCCTCGTCGACGACATGGAGCTGCTCGTCGACGTCCTGCCGGCCGGGTCCATGGCCGTGGTGTGCGACCCGGAGCGGGTGCGCACCCGGGCCGCCGACCTGGTGGCCACCAGCCAGGAGTTCCTCATGGCCTCCTGGGCCGCCACCGCCGGCGGCGGCGCGGCCCCCATCGACGTCGGCGCCGCCTCCCTGCGCGGCATCGCCGACGTCCGCGAACGGGCCCGCGAGCTCGGCATGATGTGGTGGTCGGTCTCCCCCTTCGCCGCCGACGAGGAGCTCTCCGCCGACACCTTGAAGCTCGGCATGCACGCCCCCGAGGCCTACCGCGGGGACACCGCCCGGGCCCTGGCCGACACCAAGGGCTGGATCGCCGACGGCTGGCGCACCGTCTACCTCACCGAGGGCCACGGCCCGGCCGCCCGCACCGTCGAGGTGCTCGGCGGCGAGGGCATCGCGGCCCGGCTGGAGGCCGACCTCGCCGCGCTGGAGCCCAGCCTGGTGCACGTCGCCTGCGGCTCCCTCACCAACGGCTTCGTCGACCCCGCGCTGCGCCTCGCGGTCCTCACCGAGACCGACCTGACCGGCCAGCGCACCGCCACCAAGGACCTGGGCCGGATGCCGACCCGGCGCCGCAAGTCCATCGACCCCCTCACCCTGGAGGTCGGCGACTACATCGTCCACGAGCAGCACGGCGTCGGCCGCTACCTCGAAATGGTGCAGCGCACCGTGCAGGGCGCCACCCGCGAGTACCTCCTCGTCGAGTACGCCCCCGCCAAGCGCGGCCAGCCCGGCGACCGCCTCTACATCCCCACCGACCAGCTGGAGCAGGTCACCAAGTACGTCGGCGGCGAGGCCCCGACCCTGCACCGGCTCGGCGGCGCCGACTGGACCAAGACCAAGGCCCGCGCCAAGAAGGCCGTCAAGGAGATCGCCGCCGACCTGATCAAGCTGTACAGCGCGCGGATGGCGGCCCCCGGCCACACCTTCGGCCCGGACACCCCCTGGCAGCGCGAGCTGGAGGACGCCTTCCCGTACGCGGAGACGCCCGACCAGCTCACCACCATCGCCGAGGTGAAGGAGGACATGGAGAAGTCCGTTCCCATGGACCGCCTGATCTGCGGCGACGTCGGCTACGGCAAGACCGAGATCGCGGTGCGGGCGGCCTTCAAGGCGGTCCAGGACGGCAAGCAGGTCGCCGTCCTCGTCCCCACCACCCTGCTCGTGCAGCAGCACTTCGGGACCTTCTCCGAGCGCTACAGCCAGTTCCCGGTCAACGTGAAGGCGCTGTCCCGGTTCCAGAGCGACACCGAGGCCAAGGCCACCCTGGAGGGCCTGAAGGACGGCGCGGTGGACGTGGTCATCGGCACCCACCGCCTGTTCTCGCAGGAGACGAAGTTCAAGGACCTGGGCCTGGTCATCGTCGACGAGGAGCAGCGGTTCGGCGTCGAGCACAAGGAGCAGCTGAAGAAGCTGCGCGCCAACGTCGACGTGCTGACCATGTCCGCGACCCCGATCCCGCGCACCCTGGAGATGGCGGTGACCGGCATCCGCGAGATGTCGACGATCACCACCCCGCCGGAGGAGCGGCACCCGGTGCTCACCTTCGTCGGCCCGTACGAGGAGAAGCAGATCGGCGCGGCGATCCGGCGCGAGCTGCTGCGCGAGGGCCAGTGCTTCTACATCCACAACCGGGTCGAGTCCATCGACCGGGCGGCGGCGCGGCTGCGCGAGGTCGTGCCCGAGGCGCGGATCGCGACGGCGCACGGCCAGATGTCCGAACAGGCCCTGGAGCAGGTGGTGGTGGACTTCTGGGAGAAGAAGTTCGACGTGCTCGTCTCGACGACGATCGTCGAGTCCGGCATCGACATCTCCAACGCCAACACCCTGATCGTCGAGCGCGGCGACACCTTCGGCCTCTCCCAGCTGCACCAGCTGCGCGGCCGTGTCGGCCGCGGCCGCGAGCGCGGGTACGCGTACTTCCTGTACCCGCCGGAGCGGCCGCTGACCGAGACCGCGCACGAGCGGCTCGCGACGATCGCCCAGCACACCGAGATGGGCGCGGGCATGTACGTGGCGATGAAGGACCTGGAGATCCGCGGCGCGGGCAACCTGCTCGGCGGCGAGCAGTCCGGCCACATCGCGGGCGTCGGCTTCGACCTGTACATCCGCATGGTCGGCGAGGCCGTGGCCGACTACCGGGCCGCCGTGGAAGGCGGGGCGGAGGAGGAGCCGCCGCTGGAGGTGAAGATCGAGCTGCCGGTCGACGCGCACGTCCCGCACGACTACGCGCCCGGCGAGCGGCTGCGCCTCCAGGCGTACCGGTCCATCGCCTCGGCCAACTCCGAGGAGGACATCAAGGCCGTACGGGAGGAGCTCACCGACCGCTACGGCAAGCTGCCGGAGCCGGTGGAGAACCTGCTGCTGGTGGCCGGGCTGCGGATGCTGGCGCGGGCCTGCGGGGTCGGCGACATCACCCTCCAGGGGCCGAACATCCGCTTCGGGCCGGTCGAGCTGCGCGAGTCGCAGGAGCTGCGCCTTAAGCGCCTGTACCCGGGGACGGTGCTCAAGCCGGCCACCTCCCAGGTGCTGGTCCCGCGGCCGAAGACCGCGCGGGTGGGCGGCAAGCCGCTGGTCGGCCGGGAGCTGCTGGCCTGGACGGGCGAGTTCCTCACCACGATCCTGGGCTCCTGACGCCCCGCGGCGGCGGCCCCCGCCCGGGCCGCCGCGGCGGGAGCGCGCGGAACGGCGGGCGCGGGCCGGGGCGCCCGGGGTGTGCCGGCCGGTGCGGCGGGACGGTGTGCCGCGGCGCGGCGGGACGGTGTGCCGTGCGGCGACCCTGCAACGGTTGCGCGCATCCCCTCACTGGCGGCCGGAAACGCTGTATACCCTCAGACCTGAACTTGTCGACACGGTCCGTCAGGAGCAGCGATGCACGGCCCCGGCCTCCCGCCGCAGCAAGGCCCCCAGCCCAGCAACGGGGGCGTGGTGGCACTGCGCGTGCTGTTCGCCCTGATGCCCGTCCTGAGCTGCGGCTTCCTCGGATGGGCCACGATGCTGCGGCTGGCGATCCTCACCCGCCGGACCGCCGACTGGGTCCTGTTCGTCGTCAACTTCCTGCTCACCGTCGGCTGGATCGCGCTGATCGGCGCCGACCCGACGCCCGACACCAGCGGCTGGCAGGGCAACACCGGTGCGCTGGGCGTGATCTGCACCGGTCTGGTGACGTCCGTGTACTTCCTGGTGGCGGACATCCGGCACTACGAGAACAGGGCGGCGGCCCGGGCCGCCGCCTGGTACCCGGGGCAGCCCGCCCCGTACGTGCCGCCGCAGCAGACCCAGCCGTCGCAGCCCGGGCCCGCGTACGGCTACCCCCAGGCGCAGACCCAGCCGATGCAGCCCCGCCTCCAGGCCCAGCCGGTGCCGCAGCCCCAGCCGCAGCCGCCGGCCCCGGGCCCCGGCCCCGTCACCCCGCCGCGCATCGGCCAGGTCCGGGCCGAACTCGACGAGCTGAGCGAGCTGCTGCGCAAGCAGACCCCGCCGCCGACGCCGCCCCGCCCCGAGGATGAGGACCCGGCCCGGTGACGGACGACAACCGGATCATCGGCGAGCGCTACCGGCTGGCCTCCCTCCTGGGCCAGGGCGGCATGGGCCAGGTGTGGACGGCGTACGACCAGCGCCTGGACCGCCGCGTCGCGGTCAAGCTGCTGCGCCCGGACAAGGTGGCCGGGCCCGGCTCGGTCGCCGACGAGCTGCGCCGCCGCTTCGTGCGCGAGTGCCGGGTCACCGCGCAGGTGGACCACCCCGGCCTGGTCACCGTCCACGACGCGGGCAGCGACGGCGACGAGCTGTTCCTCGTCATGGGGTACGTCGAGGGCGCCAACCTGGCCGACCACCTCGCCGCCCGCGACCCCTACCCGTGGCCGTGGGCCGTGGCGGTGGTCGCGCAGCTGTGCGGGGTGCTGTCCGCCGTGCACGCGGTGCCGATCGTGCACCGCGACCTCAAGCCGCGGAACGTGATGGTCCGCCCGGACGGCACCGTCCTGGTCCTCGACCTCGGTGTCGCCTCGGTGATGGACACCGACACCACCCGCCTCACCAGCACCGGCACGCCGATCGGCAGCCCGGCGTACATGGCGCCCGAGCAGGCCATGGGCGGCGCCGTGGGCCCGTACACCGACCTGTACGCCCTGGGCGTCCTGCTGTACGAACTCCTCAGCGGGAACGTCCCCTTCGCCGGGTCCACCGCGCTCGGCGTGCTGCACCGCCACCTGTACGAGCCGCCGGTCCCGGTGCGCCGCGTCCGCCCGGAGATCCCGCACCAGCTGGAGGCGGTCCTGCTGCACCTGCTGGCCAAGGACCCGCAGGACCGGCCCGCCTCCGCACAGCAGGTGTACGAGGCCCTCGCGCCGCTGCTGCCCAAGCAGGGCACCCCGGCCGCGACCCTCGACCCCACCCGCCCGTTCCTGCGCCCGCACGCCCCCTGGCCGGACCGGGCCGCCGCGATCCCGCCGCAGCCGACCGCGCCGCCGTCCCGGCCGGACATCCCGGCCGCCGTCGACGAGGCCCGCAGCCTCCTCGACCAGGGCCGCCTCACCCAGGCCGTGGACATCCTCGGCGGGATCCTGCCCGCGGCCGCCGCGGAGCACGGCGAGCACTCGCCGGTGGTGCGCAGCCTGCGCAAGCAGTACGCGGCCACGCTCATGGACGACGGCCAGTACCGCCGGGCCCTGCCCGAACTGCGCCGCCTCGCGGAGGAGTTCCCGGCCGGCGACGCGCAGGCCCTGCGGTTCCGCTACGACGCGGCCCAGTGCCTGGAGCAGCTCGGGGAGCCGGCCGCGGCGCTGGCGGAGTACCGCTCGCTGCTGCCGCTGTTCGAGAACCACTACGCGAACCCGGACCCGCAGCTGCCGCTGGAGGTCCGCCGCCGGATCGCCCACCTGCTGCTGTCGCTGGGCGACCGGGCGGCCGCCCACGACAACCTGGCCCGGCTGCTGTTCGACGCGGAGCGGGTGCACGGACCGGGGCACCCGTTCTCCACCGAGGTCCGCCGCACCCTTCAGTGGCTGAGCCGGGTCCGCTGACGCCGCCGCCACACCGCCAGGCCGGCCACCACCAGCAGGGCGGCCGCGGCCGCCGCCGTGCCCGGTAGCAGCCCCGGCGGCCGGAACGTGCAGTCCACGGCCGTGGCGCCGGCGGCCACGGGCACGGCGACCAGGCCCAGGCGGGCTTCCGCCGGGCGGCCGTTGCAGGTCCAGCCGGCGATGGCGGGCGCGGCCAGCACCGCCGTGCCCTCGGAACCGGCGGGCAGGGTGGCGCGGACGCCTGCCGGGCCGACCCGCACCGACTCGGCGGCCCGCGCCTGCAGCCCGGCCACCGCCGCGTCCAGCCGGCCGCGGTCCAGGCAGGACAGCGTCCAGCGGGGCGGGGCCGGGGCGTCGAAGACCAGCGCGGAGGACGCGCCGTGCGAGGGGCCGAGGGGCTGGAGGGCCGCCCGGTTGCGCGGCGCGCTGCCGTTCAGGCGGAAGGCGGGCCCGTCGGCGAGGCGGGCCGTCGCGTTGTACTCGGGGGCCCACAGGAAGGCCTCGGTGCCCGCGCGGCACACCCCCGGCGCAACCGGGTCCTCGTACACCCGGGCGCCCAGCAGGAGTTCCTGGTTGGCGAAGGGCGACTCCCCGTAGGCGGGGGCGGGCCCGGGCGGGCGGAGCGTGACCAGCGGCAGCGCCTCGGTGCGGGCGACCGTGCCGTCCGGCCGGAGCCGGGCGCCGACCGCGAAGAGGGCGTCGGTCACCGGGTTGTCGATGCTCTGCACATTGCGTCCGCGCGAGGTCCATCCGGCGCCGAGGGCCGCCATGGTGCGGGTGAACACGTCCGGGGTGTGGCTGCTGTAGTAGGCGCCGCCCTCCCCGCCCAGCAGCAGCGGGTCGTTTCCGGACAGGGCGGGCCGGCTCGGGTCGGTGCGGTACGCGGGCCAGCCCTCGGCCCCCGCCAGGGCGGCGGCCCGGGCGGTGTGCGCGCGGCCCCAGGAGGGGTAGTCGTCGAGGCCGCCCAGCTTGCCGCGGTGGCCGAACGCCGTGGTCGCCGCGGCCTGTCCGGCCAGGACGGCGGCCAGGACGGCCACCGCCGGCCCCGCGAGCCGCCGCCGCGCGGGCCGGGACGGCCGCGCGGGAGAGGACGGCCGCACGGGAGAGGACGGCCGGCCGGGCGGGAGCGGTGCGTCGGGTGCGGGCCGCAGCAGCCACCAGGCCGCCGCGGCCAGGACCAGCCCGCCGCAGAACAGCGCGAGCCCCCAGCCCGTGGCGAGCGGGCTGCCGCTCGCGGCGAGGGCCGCCGCGCCCAGCACCCCGGCCCCGGCCGCGAGCGCCCGCGGCCCCGGCAGCCCGTCCGCGAGGGCGGCCCAGGCCGCGATGACGGCGATCCCGGCGAGCACGAAGGTCTGCCGGTACGGGCTGCCGTTCGGGGTGGCGAACACGTGCCAGGCCAGGTGGGTCGGCATCCACTGGAAGGAGAGCAGCACCGCCGCCGCCAGCCCCGTCCACCACAGCCGGGAGCGCAGCGGCACCCCCCGGTGGAACGGCAGGGCCGCCACCAGCAGCAGCGTGCCCGTGCCGACGAAGAGCGCGGGGGAGGAGAAGGAGTAGGTGCCGGGCAGGAGGCGGGCGAACACGTCCGCCCACGGCACCGGCCGGAACTGCCGGCTCCAGCCGGGGTAGGCCTGTCGCGAGCTCAGGAACAGCGGCACCAGCACCGGGGCGGACACGGCGATGCCCAGCAGGGTGGCGGCCGCCGCCCGGCCCACCGCCGACAGCCGCTCCCGTACCCCCGGGCGCGTGAGCACCACCCGTACCAGCAGCACCAGCGCGGCGCCCAGTGTGGCCATGTAGGCGGTGTAGAAGTTCGCCGTCCAGCACACCGCCGCCACGAGCACCGCGGCCGTGAACCGGCGCCCGCGCAGCGCCCATTCGCCGGTCAGGCACAGCAGCGGGAACGCGATCAGCCCGTCCAGCCACATCGGGTTGTACGCGGCCTCGACCACCGACCAGCCGCACAGCGCGTACGAGGCCCCCAGCAGCCCCGCCGCCCACCACGGGCCGCGGGCCTGCGTGCGCAGCAGCCAGGCCATGGCCGCCGCCGCGGCTGCCGTCTTCGAGACGGTGACGACGTACACCGCGAGGTCGATGTCCTGCCGCGGGAACAGGGCGACGAGCGGCGCGAACGGGCTGGCCAGATAGGTGCCGAAGTCGGGCAGGAAGCTCGTGCCGTAGCCGGACTGCCAGTTGAGCAGCAGCCCGCCGCGGGCCCGCCCGTGCAGCAGGTCCCACAGGTGGGCGTGGAAGGGGACGAACTGGTTGCCGAGGTCGTTGACGCTGCGGTGGCGGTGCCCGTACGGGAAGACGCGGGCGGCCGCGTCCCCGGTGCAGACGGCCACCGTCGTCAGCAGGGCGGCGAGCGCCGAGCCTGCCAGGCTCGGTCGGCGCGGGGAGCGGCGCGCGGATTCCGGCCGGGACCGGACCGGCGGCCGGAGCGGCGGGCGGTGCGGCAAGCGGAGCGGTGTCGACATGGTGGGCCGACCCTGCCACGCCCGGGGGGCCCGGGGGTGTCCGCAGGGTGGCCTGGACGCCAACCGTGGGCACCAACACACCAACCCCGGGCACCGGCACACGCGTGCCGCGACACTCCGGGAATCGTTGGTCGAACCGGTGGCTCGGACCACCCGGACTGCATACCATCGATCACCGCACGGCCTTTTGTGCACCGACGCACAATCTCCCGGCCCTGGAGGCTCCTTTGCACCGTCGCACTGCGCTCTCCGTTTCCGCCGCCCTGCTCGCGGCGGCCCCCCTGCTGTCCGCCTGCTCGGGCGGGGCGCGCCCCGGAACAGCAGCCGTCGTCGGCGGCGAACGGATCACCACCTCCGCGGTCCAGGCCCAGGTGAAGGACGTCCGCGCCGCGCAGAACCGGGCCGGCGAGGCCGCGGCCCAGCTGATCCAGTCCTCGCCGGGCCTGGAGCGGGTCAAACTCAACAAGATGCTCCAGACGGCCGTCCTCGAACACGCCGCGAAGGACGCGGGCATCGGCGTCAGCCAGCGGGAGCTCGAGGAGTTCCGGGACGGCCAGCTCCAGAAGGCGGGCGGCGCCGAGCGGCTGGAGGCCTCCGCCCTCGAACAGGCCCACCTCGCCCCCGGCCAGGTGGAGGCGGACCTCCGCTTCAAGCTGCTGCGGGACAAGCTCTTCGCCCACTACGGCAGCCAGGACAAGGCCCTGGAGCAGCTCGGCGCGGCCGCGAAGGCCCTGCACATCGAGGTGAACCCGCGCTACGGGGTCTGGGACGCGCAGCAGATCGTCCTCGGCGACCAGGCCATCCCCTGGATCAGCCAGCGGACCCGCCCCGGGCAGGCCCCTGCCGGAGCCTGAGCCGCCCGGGGTCCCCGGCCGCGGGCCGGGGGAGGGAGGTAGGTTCGGAGGGTGAACTCCCATCCCGCCGATCCCGCCCCCGAGCCGGCCGACGAGACCGCCGTCGGCCGGATCGTCCTGCTCACCGCCAGCCACCGGGTCGCCCCCGGCCTGCTGTCCTGGCCGGCCTGGCAGACCCTGCACGCCGCGGACCGGGTGCTGTGCACCGACCCGGAGCACCCGCAGCTGCCGTACCTGCGCGAGGCGGGCGTCGAGGTCGCCATCGACAGCCCGGACGCGCAGGGGCTGGTCGAGGCCTGCGCCGGCGGGCGCACGGTCGTGCTGATCCCGGCCGGCGAGGGCGACCGGCGGCTCACCGACGGCCTGGCCCGGATGGCCGGCTCCGGCCGGGTCGCGATGCCCGACCTGGAGCTGCTGCCCGGCTCGTACGACCTGCCCGGCGCGCGGCTGCTCGACCTGGTCCAGGTCATGGACCGGGTCCGCCGCGAGTGCCCGTGGACCTCGCGCCAGACCCACGAGGGGCTGGTCAAGTACGCGATGGAGGAGGCGTACGAGCTGGTCGAGGCCATCGAGGAGGGCGACCGGGAGGAGCTGCGCGAGGAGCTCGGCGACGTCCTGCTCCAGGTGGTCTTCCACGCGCGGATCGCCGAGGAGCACCCGGACGAGCCGTTCTCCGTGGACGACGTGGCCGGCAGCCTCGTCGAGAAGCTGATCCACCGGCACCCGCACGTCTTCGGGGACGCCGAGGCGCGGACCGCGGAGGACGTGGCCGCGCACTGGCAGCGCACCAAGGCGGTCGAGAAACAGCGGGAGTCGGTCACCGACGGGATCCCGCTGGGCCAGCCGGGCCTGGCCCTCGCGGCCAAGCTGGCCGGCCGGGTCCGGGCGGGCGGCGTGGCCGTGGAGCTGCCGGACGGCGAGGGCATCGGGTACGAGCTGCTGCGGATGGCGGCGCGCGCCGAGGCGGCGGGCATCGACCCCGAGACGGCGCTGCGCGCGGCGGCCCGCGCCTACCGGGACGCGATCCGCGCCGCGGAGGGCGTCGGCGCGTAGCCGGGGAGCCGTACGCGCCGGGCCGTCCGGTGCCGGGCCGTCCGCGTGCCGGGCCCGGTGGCGGGTCAGCCGTGGCGGGCGCGCGCCGGGGCGGGTTCAGCCCGTGCGGGTCCACGGGCCGGTCCGGGCCGGTCCGGGCCCGTCCGTCGCGCAGCCCGACCGGCATGGCGGGAAGCCCCCGGCTCCGGCCGGAGGAGGAGTCGAACGGGATGGCGTCCGGCGGCCGGGATACCGTCGACGGGTGCACGAGCCGACCTCCGCAGCCCCCGAAGACCCCGCATCCGGCCAGGGCCCGACCCTGTTCGACTGGGAGTTCGCGACCGACCCCTACCCCGCGTACGCCTGGCTGCGCGAGCACTCCCCGGTGCACCGCACGAGGCTGCCCAGCGGGGTCGAGGCCTGGCTGGTGACCCGGTACGCCGATGCCCGCCAGGCCCTCGCCGACCAGCGGCTCAGCAAGAACCCGGCGCACCACGCGGAGCCGGCGCACGCCAAGGGCAAGACCGGGATCCCGGGGGAGCGCAAGGCGGAGCTGATGACGCACCTGCTGAACATCGACCCGCCGGACCACACGCGGCTGCGGCGCCTGGTGTCGAAGGCGTTCACCCCGCGCAGGGTGGCGGAGTTCACACCGCGGGTGCAGGAGCTGACCGACCAGCTCATCGACGCCTTCGCCGGGCGGGGTGAGGCGGATCTCATCCACGAGTTCGCCTTCCCGCTCCCCATCTACGCCATCTGCGAGATGCTCGGCGTACCGCGCGAGGACCAGGACGACTTCCGCGACTGGGCCGGGATGATGATCCGGCACGGCGGCGGCCCGCGGGGCGGAGTGGCCCGTTCCGTGAAGCAGATGCGGACCTACCTCGGCGAACTCATCCACCGCAAAAGGGATGATCTGGGCAATGACCTCATCTCCGATCTGATCCGGGCGAGCGACCACGGGGACCACCTGACCGAGGCCGAGGCCACCGCCATGGCCTTCATCCTGCTGTTCGCCGGTTTCGAGACCACCGTGAACCTCATCGGCAACGGGGTGCACTCCCTCTTCACGAACCCCGGCCAGCGCGCCCGCCTGCAGGAATCCCTCGCCGCCGGGGAGCGCGGCCTGCTCCAGACCGGCGTCGAGGAACTGCTCCGCTACGACGGCCCCGTGGAGCTGGCCACCTGGCGGTTCGCCACCCGGCCGCTGACCCTCGGGGGCCAGGACATCGCCGTCGGCGACCCGGTGCTGGTCGTGCTCGCCGCCGCCGACCGGGACCCGGCGCGGTTCGCCGATCCGGACACCCTCGACCTCGCCCGCGCCGACAACCAGCACCTGGGGTACGGGCACGGGATCCACTACTGCCTGGGCGCCCCGCTCGCGCGACTCGAGGGACAGACGGCGCTTGCGACTTTGCTGACGCGTCTGCCGGATCTGGAACTCGCTGTTCCGTCAACTGACCTTCGGTGGCGCGGAGGTCTGATCATGCGCGGCCTTCGCACCCTTCCCGTCCGATTCACACCCCGAAACATCTGAGCTTCTCCTGAGGGAAAGTCAGGTTCTTGCTCAACTTGTGACAATCGTCGGAAGGCCGCTAGGTTCTGCCGTTACCCAGCCGTTATGCGAAAGGTGCTGCACATGCGTTCCGGGAACGGCCGCCACAGACGCCCCCGCCAGGTACCCGCGATTGTCGTCACCGCCGGAGTCACCGGCTCCGCACTGGCCATGCCACTGCTGGCCGCCACCGGTGCGAGCGCGGCGGAAGCCGCCACCTGGGACAAGGTCGCCGAGTGCGAGAGCGGGGGCACCTGGAGTGCCAACACCGGAAGCGGCGCCTACGGCGGGCTGCAGTTCACCCAGGAGGAGTGGAAGAACGCGGGCGGCGAGGAGTTCGCCGAGCGCGCCGACCTCGCGAGCCGGTCCCAGCAGATAGCCGTCGCCGAGCGCGTGCTCGGCTCCCAGGGCCCCGAGGCCTGGCAGAACTGCGCGACCCAGGCCGGGCTGGCCAAGGACGCCCCCGCCGCGGACGTGGACCCCGGCGCGAAGGGCCAGCACCGGGCCGTCGGCCAGTCCCCGAGCCGCCCGGACGCCGCGGTGCCCCCGACCGGCTCCGGCAACCGGGCCACGGACTACGGCGCCCCGACCCCCGCGCCGGACTACACGATGCCGCCCGCGCCGACGGGGCCGTCCAGCGGACTGCCCGTCATGCCCGAGCCGGACGGGACGACCGCGGCGCCCACGCTCCCGCCGGTCTTCCCCGGCGACCCGACCGCGAACCCGGTGACGCCCACCCCGACCGCGCCGGGCACCCCCGGCACCCCGGGCGCCACGCCGGGCACCCCGGGTGCCACGCCGGGCACGCCGGGCGCTACGCCGGGCACGCCGGGTGCCACGCCGGGCACCCCGGACGGCTCCGCGCCCGGGACGCCGGGGGCTCCGACCCCGGGCGGCAGTCCGGCGGACCCCTCCGCCCCGACGGCACCGGGCGCGACGGGCGCAACGGGCGCCTCCACGGACCCGGGCGCCGTCCCGAGCACCCTGGGCACCGGCAAGCACCGCGGTACGCCCGCCGTCGAGACCTCGCCGGCCTCGTACACCGTCAAGGAGGGCGACAGCCTGGCGACCATCGCGGACGCCAACGGGGTGAAGGGCGGCTGGGGTGCGCTGTACAAGGCCAACGAGCAGGTCATCGGCGGTGACGCCAACCTGATCAAGCCGGGGCAGAATCTGGATCTAAGCAAATAACAGGGGCAGTTCGGACACCCGGAAGGCCTTGAATGTCCGGTTCGTTCAAATGAGACATGTGTCTCTTCCGGTCAACTGGCGTGTCTCGCCCGAGGGCTTGGGCAAACCCCGCCCTCACCTGCGCAAACACCCCGAAAAGCAGCGCAAGTAGGGGTCCTCCCTCCCCGATGTTCCTCGTTGAACATCGGGGAGGGACGTGTCTACGGTCTGAACCGCTCGCCACCGCGGGCCCCTTCGACCGCATCGCCGAATCCTGCCGGCGGACGGAGGGAACACTCGTCGCGTCAAGCGCCGAAGGCAGGAGCGGGGGAACCAACGCAGGTGCCGGGAAGGGCCGTTGAGAGACGGCTGCGGACCGGCTTGGGGTGAAGCCGCGCATCACAGCGCGGCCGGGCAACTCATCCGCCCGAACCCGACAGCTCACCTCGCAGGCGTCGGTGAGGAGAACTCCATGCTGCTTTCGGGCAAGGGCAAGCACCGCCGCGCCACCGCCATCGAGCGGACCACCCGCATCGTGACGCTCGCCGGCGTCGCCGGTGTCGCGGTCGCCGCGCCCCTGATGACCGCGGGCACCGCCTCCGCCGCCACGGCCTCGGAGTGGGACCGCGTCGCCCAGTGCGAGTCCGGCGGCAACTGGTCCATCAACACCGGCAACGGCTACTACGGCGGCCTGCAGTTCTCGGCCTCCACCTGGGCCGGGTACGGCGGCAAGGCGTACGCCCCGCAGGCCAACCAGGCCACCAAGGCGCAGCAGATAGCCATCGCGGAGAGGGTCCTCAAGGGCCAGGGCAAGGGCGCCTGGCCGCACTGCGGCAAGGGCCTGTCCAACTCCGCCTACACCGGCGGCGGTTCGACCACCACCAACAGCACCACCACCAAGTCGACCCCGAAGACCGAGACCAAGAAGACCCAGCCGAAGAAGACCGAGACCAAGAAGGAGACCTCGCGCACCGAGGCCCCCACGACCCGGTCCGAGCGCTCCGAGGCCCCGGCCGCCCCGAAGACCGGCAACGGCTCCTACGAGGTCAAGTCCGGCGACACCCTCGGCTCCATCGCCGAGGCGAACAACGTCAAGGGCGGCTGGGAGAAGCTCTTCGAGCTCAACAAGGACATCGTCTCCGACGCCGACCTGATCTTCCCCGGCCAGAAGCTGAAGCTCGGCTGAACATCCCGCGAAGCCCCGCGTGCGTAGCCCGCGCGGACTGAAGCGGACGGCCACTGCACGTGTGCAGCACACCGCCCGGCGCGTATCCCCCCACGCGCCGGGCGGTGGTGTGTCCGCGCCCCGAAGGGGGTCGGCGGGAGCCCGCGCGGCGGCCCGATCGGCGGCCGGTCACGGCCCGATCAGGTGTCCGTATGTCCCGGAAGCGGGGTATTCGGGCCCTTTTTCGTCCCAGGACCCGGGCGGTCGGCCGGCCGACCGCCCGGAGCCGGTTAGGCTCTAGGCGGCAAGGCCGGCCCACGGCCTGACCCGCCACCGCACACCCAGCGTCACATCCCAGAAGGAGATGCTCGTGCCGTCCATCGACGTCGTCGTAGCCCGGGAAATCCTGGACTCCCGAGGCAACCCCACGGTCGAGGTCGAGGTGGGCCTCGACGACGGCAGCACCGGCCGTGCTGCCGTTCCGTCCGGCGCCTCCACCGGTGCCTTCGAGGCCATTGAGCTCCGCGACGGCGACCCGAACCGCTACATGGGCAAGGGCGTGGAGAAGGCCGTCCTCGCGGTCATCGAGCAGATCGGCCCGGAGCTCGTCGGCTACGACGCCACCGAGCAGCGCCTGATCGACCAGGCCATGTTCGACCTGGACGCCACCGACAACAAGGGCTCGCTCGGCGCCAACGCCATCCTCGGCGTCTCCCTGGCCGTGGCGCACGCCGCGTCCGAGGCCTCCGACCTCCCGCTGTTCCGCTACCTCGGCGGCCCGAACGCGCACCTGCTGCCCGTTCCGATGATGAACATCCTCAACGGCGGCTCGCACGCCGACTCCAACGTGGACATCCAGGAGTTCATGATCGCGCCGATCGGCGCCGAGTCCTTCTCCGAGGCCCTGCGCTGGGGCACCGAGGTCTACCACACCCTCAAGAAGGTGCTGAAGGGCAAGGGCCTGTCCACCGGCCTCGGCGACGAGGGCGGTTTCGCCCCGAACCTGGGCTCCAACCGCGAGGCCCTCGACCTCATCCTCGAGGCCATCAAGCAGGCCGGCTACACCCCGGGCAAGGACATCGCCCTGGCGCTCGACGTCGCCGCGTCCGAGTTCTACAAGGACGGCAAGTACCTCTTCGAGGGCCAGTCCCGCTCCGCCGCCGAGATGACCGAGTACTACGAGGAGCTCGTCTCCGCGTACCCGCTCGTCTCCATCGAGGACCCGCTGTTCGAGGACGACTGGGCCGGCTGGAAGGTCATCACCGAGCGCCTCGGCGCCAAGGTGCAGCTCGTCGGCGACGACCTCTTCGTCACCAACCCGGAGCGCCTCGCCCGCGGCATCGAGGAGGGCACCGCCAACGCCCTGCTCGTCAAGGTCAACCAGATCGGCTCGCTGACCGAGACCCTGGACGCCGTCGAGCTCGCCCAGCGCAACGGCTTCAAGTGCATGATGTCGCACCGCTCCGGCGAGACCGAGGACGTCACCATCGCCGACCTGGCCGTCGCCACCAACTGCGGCCAGATCAAGACCGGCGCCCCGGCCCGCTCCGAGCGCGTCGCCAAGTACAACCAGCTGCTGCGCATCGAGGAGATCCTCGACGACGCCGCGGTGTACGCGGGCCGCAGCGCGTTCCCCCGCTTCAAGGGCTGACGCCCTGAAGCCCGGCGTCCCGCGCTTCAAGGGCTGACGGGCCCCTGAGCCTCCGTACGTCCCCGCACTCGGTCCCGTACCGTGTGCGGGGACGTAGTGCGTGGTACGAAGCGCGAAGAACGAGCACGAAGCACGAAGCACGAAGGCCGTACGGCGCGCGCCGGCGAGGGTCGGCGCGCGGACACCAGGGGAGGCGGATCAATGGCCGGGAACCGGGATCGGTTCTCCACCTTCTCCACCGCGACCAGGCTCAAGCAGCTCGGCGAGCGGACCGCCGCCCACGTCTACCGCTCCCAGAGCCGCCGCCAGGTCCGCCGCAGCCGGCTGACCGGGCGGGCCGCCCTCCTGGTGCTGGTCCTCTGTACGCTGGTCGTCGCCCTGGCCTACCCGATGCGCCAGTACGTCTCCCAGCGCTCGGAGATCGCAGCGCAGCAGCGGGCGGCCGCAGCGGCCGGCAAGCGCCTCGAACGGCTGCGCGACGAGAAGGCCCGCTGGCAGGACGACGCGTATGCCGAGCAACAGGCGCGCAAACACCTGCACTTCGTGCGCCCGGGCGAGATCAGCTACATCATGACCGACCCCGGGGCCGAGGCGGCCGAGCGCCGGCGCACCCGACATGCCGGCTCCGACCGCCCCTGGTACTCCAACGTCTGGGACGGCGTGGACAAGGCCGACCGCCCCGGCGACTGACGGCACCACCGGCCGGCAGCAGCAGTTCCGGCCACCAGCACCAGCACCAGCACCAGCAGCACCACCCATCCCCGAGAACGACGAGAACGAAGAGACTTCCTCCAGGCATGCAGACGCCCCCGCCCCAGACCGACCGGACCGAGCCGACCGACGCGGACATCGAGGCGTTCGAGCAGCAGCTCGGACGCCCGCCGCGCGGGCTGCGGGCCATCGCCCACCGCTGCCCCTGCGGCCAGCCCGACGTGGTGGAGACCGCCCCCCGGCTGCCCGACGGCACGCCCTTCCCCACGCTGTACTACCTCACCTGCCCGCGCGCGGCCTCCGCGATCGGCACGCTGGAGGCCAACGGCGTGATGAAGGAGATGCAGGCCCGCCTCGCCGAGGACCCCGAGCTCGCCGCCGCCTACCAGGCCGCGCACGAGGACTACATCCGGCGCCGCGACGCCATCGAGGTGCTCCAGGGCTTCCCGAGCGCCGGCGGGATGCCGGACCGGGTGAAGTGCCTGCACGTGCTCGTCGGCCACTCGCTGGCCGCCGGCCCGGGGGTGAACCCGTTCGGCGACGAGGCCCTCGCCATGCTGCCGGAGTGGTGGGCGAAGGGCCCGTGCGTCACCCCGTGCGGCAGCGGTGACAAGGCCGCGGACGCGGAGCAGAAGGGGTCGGAGGCGTGACCCGGGTCGCCGGTATCGACTGCGGAACGAACTCCATCCGCCTGCTGGTGGCGGACTGCTCCCCCGCCACCGGCGAGCTGGTCGAGCTGGACCGGCGGATGACGATCGTCCGCCTCGGCCAGGGCGTGGACAAGACCGGCCGGCTGGCCCCGGAAGCCCTGGAGCGCACCTTCGCTGCCTGCCGCGAGTACGCCCAGGTGATCAAGGAGCTCGGCGCCGAGCGGCTGCGGTTCGTGGCGACCTCGGCCTCCCGCGACGCCGAGAACCGCGACGACTTCGTCCGCGGGGTCGTCGAGATCCTGGGCGTCGAGCCCGAGGTGATCTCCGGCGACGAGGAGGCGGAGTTCTCCTTCATCGGCGCCACCAAGGAGCTGACCGGCACGGACCGGCTGGACAAGCCGTTCCTGGTCGTGGACATCGGCGGCGGCTCGACCGAGTTCGTCGTCGGCGAGGAGCACGTCCGGGCGGCCCGCTCCGTCGACGTGGGCTGCGTCCGGATGACCGAGCGGCACCTGGTGGTCGACGGCACGGTCACCGACCCGCCGACGGCGGAGCAGATCGCCGCCATACGGGCCGACATCGAGGCGGCCCTGGACCTGGCCGAGGAGACGGTCCCGCTGCGCGAGGCCCGCACCCTGGTCGGCCTGGCCGGCTCGGTGACCACGGTCGCCGGGATCGCCCTCGGCCTGCCGGAGTACATCTCCTCGGAGATCCACCACGCCCGCGTCCCGTACGCGACCGTCCGGGAGATCACCGAGCGGATGCTGACCACGACCCACGCCGAGCGGGCCGCCATCCCGGTCCTGCACCCGGGCCGGGTCGACGTGATCGGCGCCGGCGCCCTGGTCCTCCTGGCGATCATGGAGCGCATCGGCGCCGCGGAGGTCGTCGTCTCGGAACACGACATCCTGGACGGCATCGCCTGGTCCATCGCCTGACCCGCAAGAGCGCCCCCACCCGGGGGCGCTCTTCGTTTCCGTGCGGTGGACGTCGCGCCGGTCGCCGACCTCGACGGCGAGGACGACGAGTGCGCCATCCGGCACCCGGTAGGCGATCCGGTGGCTGCCGACCCGGAGCCGGTGGAGGCCGGAGGGCCCGCGGAGCGGGCGGTGGCGGGTGGTCGCGGGCAGAGGAATGTAAGGGGCTCAAGGGGCTGGAGGGGCCTTTATGGGGGTCTTAGGTCCCTCTCCCCGAAGAAAGTTCGTGAAGTTCTTCACAAGGAAAAAGGCCCGGACGAGTCAAGTGGAGGATCGTTCGGGGGGTTTGCGGGGGCGGTGGGCCCCTTTTGCCCGCGCGTTCGTGCGAACCGGGGAGCGCGCCGCGCATCGCCGGTAGCCATCCACGAACCCGGTGGTCTACTCCGCCGGCGGGACTGGAGGCCAGTTCAGGGCGGGTGGACAACGAATCCCGTTACACCTTGGTTCCCGTTCCGCACCATGACCTGGGTCACTTGGGGGGCGGAGTGTAGCAGAGGCCCTGTCGGTCCTTGTGAAGGGGCTCACGAGCATCACCCATGGGGGTGCTGGATACTCGTTCCATGAGCACCACGGAGCGTCCCAGGATCCTCGTTGTAGGAGGTGGGTACGTAGGCCTGTACGCGGCCAAGCGCATCATGAAGAAGATGCGCTACGGCGAGGCGACCGTCACGGTCGTCGACCCGCGGTCCTACATGACCTACCAGCCCTTCCTCCCCGAAGTGGCCGCAGGCAGCATCTCGCCTCGGCACGTCGTCGTCCCGCTGCGACGCGTGCTGCCCAAGGCTGAGGTTCTCACCGGCCGGGTCACCACCATCGACCAGGACCGCAAGGTCGCCGTCGTCACGCCGCTCGTCGGCGAGGCGTACGAGCTGCCCTTCGACTACCTGGTGATCGCGCTCGGCGCCATCTCCCGCACCTTCCCGATCCCCGGCCTCGCCGAGCAGGGCATCGGCATGAAGGGCGTCGAGGAGGGCATCGGCCTGCGCAACCACGTCCTCGAGCAGCTCGACAAGGCCGAGTCCACGACGGACGAGAACGTCCGCCGCAAGGCCCTCACCTTCGTCTTCATCGGCGGCGGCTTCGCCGGCGCCGAGACGATCGGCGAGGTCGAGGACATGGCCCGCGACGCCGCCAAGTACTACTCCACGATCAAGCGCGACGACATGCGCTTCATCCTGGTGGACGCGGCCGACAAGATCCTCCCCGAGGTCGGGCCCAAGCTCGGCACCTGGGGCAAGGAGCACCTCGAGTCCCGCGGTATCGAGATCTACCTCGGCACCTCGATGGACTCCTGCGTCGACGGCCACGTCGTGCTGAAGAACGGCCTCGAGGTCGACTCCAACACCATCGTGTGGACCGCGGGCGTCAAGCCCAACCCGGCGCTGGCCCGCTTCGGCCTGCCGCTCGGCCCGCGCGGCCACGTCGACACCGCCGCGACCCTCCAGGTCCAGGGCACCGACTACATCTGGGCCGCCGGCGACAACGCCCAGGTCCCGGACGTCGCCGCCCGCAAGGCCGGTGTCGAGAACGCCTGGTGCCCGCCGAACGCCCAGCACGCGCTGCGCCAGGCCAAGATCCTCGGCGACAACGTGGTCTCCGGCATGCGGGGCTTCCCGCAGAAGGAGTACGAGCACGCCAACAAGGGTGCGGTGGCCGGTCTCGGCGTCCACAAGGGCGTTGCGATGATCGTCATGGGCAAGATGAAGATCAAGCTCAAGGGCCGTCTCGCCTGGTACATGCACCGCGGCTACCACGGCCTGGCCATGCCGACCTGGAACCGCAAGATCCGCGTCTTCGCGGACTGGACCCTCGGCATGTTCCTCAAGCGTGAGGTCGTCTCCCTCGGTGCTCTGGAGACTCCGCGCGAGGAGTTCTACGAGGCCGCCAAGCCCGCTCCGGCTCCGGCCGCCGCGACTGCCGCGCCCGCCGAGAAGGCCAAGGCCTCCTGACCGGGTCCTGACCTGACCGGCCGTACGTCCCGGCACCTCCCGTACGTACTGCACGTCCCCGAAGGGGCCGCCCGCCATCCGTGGTGCGGGCGGCCCCTTCGGTGTTCCCGGTGCCCCGCGGACACGTCCCCGGCGCCGGGCAGGTGTTCCGGCGCCGGGCAGGCGTTCCGGTGCCGGCGTTACGGCCTCCGGGGGGCACTGGCGGTCGGCACCGCATGCCGCCGACGGAAATGGGTAAGCCGTTTCGTCGGATGGTTTGGAGGTGCCGCCGATGACCGACGCCGCGCCGCGGCTGGCCGCTGTCGCCGAGACCCTGCTGGGTGCCCCGCTGCCCGTCCGGATCCGGGCCTGGGACGGGAGCGAGGCCGGGCCGCCGTCCGGGCCGGTCCTGGTCCTGGCCCGCCGCCGCGCCCTGCGCCGGATCCTGTGGCGGCCCGGCGAACTGGGCCTGGCCCGTGCCTGGGTGGCCGGGGACCTCACCGTCGACGGGGACCTGTACGAACTGCTGGACAAGGTGGCCGGCCTGCTCTGGGAGCGGGAGCCCGCCGCGCCGGTCCGGTCCGCCGGAACCCCGGCCGCGGTGGTCCCGGTGGCGGGCGCGGTCCCCGGTATGCGGCCGCCGGCCCGCCGCACGGGCCTGACCAGGCTCACCGCCCTGCGCCCGAGCCTGCCGAAGCTGCCCCTGGGCGCCGCCTTCGACGGGTGCGCCGGCACCGCGGCGATGCTGCGCGACCCGGCCGTCCGGGCCGCCGTACGCGACCTGGTGGCCCTGGCCCGGCCCTGGCCGGCGCCCGCGCCGCCGCCCGAGGAGGCCCTCCGCCGCGGCGGGCCGGCGCACAGCAAGCACCGCGACCGGCAGGCGGTCAGTCACCACTACGACGTGGGCAACGAGTTCTACGAGCGGGTCCTCGGCCCCTCCATGGTGTACTCCTGCGCCTACTGGAGCACGGGCTCCACCCTGGAGCAGGCCCAGCGGGACAAACTCGACCTCGTCTGCCGCAAGCTTGGCCTGCGCCCCGGAGACCGGCTCCTCGACGTCGGCTGCGGCTGGGGCTCCATGGCCCTGCACGCGGCCCGCGCGTACGACGTCCGCGTCACCGGCATCACGCTCTCCCGTGAACAGGCCCTGTACGCCCGCAAGCGGGTCGCGGAGGAGGGACTGGCGGACCGGGTCGAGATCCGGGTGCAGGACTACCGGGACGTCAAGGACGGCCCGTACGAGGCGATTTCGTCCATCGGCATGGCCGAGCACGTGGGCGCCGAGCGCTACCGCGAGTACGCCCTCACCCTGTACGCCCTCCTCGCCCCCGGCGGCCGGCTGCTGAACCACCAGATCGCGCGCCGGCCCGAGCCGGACGAAGCCGCCTACCGCGTCGACGAGTTCATCGACGCGTACGTCTTCCCCGACGGGGAGCTCTCGCCGCTCGGCACGACCGTCGGCGAACTGGAGCGGGCCGGCTTCGAGGTCCGGGACGTGGAGGCCCTGCGCGAGCACTACGGGCTCACCCTGCGGGCCTGGGTGGCCAGGCTCCAGGAGCACTGGGAGGAGGTCGTACGGCTGACCTCGCCCGGCCGGGCCCGGGTGTGGCTGCTGTACATGGCGGCCTGCGCGCTGGGCTTCGAGCGGGGCCGCATGGGCGTCAACCAGGTGCTGGCCGTCCGCCCGGGCACGGGCGGGGCGTCGGGGCTGCCGCTGCGGCTGCGCACCTGGAGCGCATGAGGCCCGTACGCCCCGGGGCGCAGGCCCCGGCCGCTCCCCGCCCGCCCCCGCTGCCCGCCCGCCCCCGCCCCCGTCCGCGCCCCGGTACGCGGACGGGCCCCGGGCGGGTGCCCGGGGCCCGTGCGGGTCCCTCGTGCGCGGTGCGCCGGCGGCCCGGGAGGGCCGCCGCCGGCTACTACTCGGTCTTGATCGCCGTCAGCATGTTCAGCTTCGCCGCGCTGCGCGCCGGCCACATGGCGGCCAGGATGCCGACCACGGCGGCCAGCAGCAGGAAGACGCCGATCCGGTCGAACGGGATCACCAGCTCGTAGTTCGGGATCGAGGACTTGAAGGTGCGGCCCAGCGCCCAGGCGAGGAAGGTGCCGAGGCCGACGCCGAGCACCGCGCCGAAGAGCGAGATGACCACGGCCTCCAGGCGGATCATGTTCTTGACCCGGCCCTGGTTGAGGCCCACCGCCCGCAGCATGCCGATCTCCTGGGTCCGCTCGAAGACCGACATCGCCAGGGTGTTGACGACGCCGAGGACCGAGATGACCAGCGCCATGCCCAGCAGCCCGTACATCAGGTTCAGCATGAAGTTGATCATGCCGCCCATCTCGTTCCGGATGTCCTGCTTGTCAGCGATCTTGATGGCGGGGTTGTCGCCGAGGGCGTCGATGACCTTCTGCTCGTTGGCCTTGGACTCGCCGCCGGCCATCTTCACGAAGACCTGGCGGATCTGCGGCTTCTCGCCCTCCCCGACGGGCAGCAGCTTGGCGTCCAGGACGTACGGGGAGACCAGCTCGCTCTCCTCGAAGATCGCGGCGACCTTGAGGGACTTCTTGGCCTCGGCGCCGTCGAAGGCGGCCTCGAAGGTGCTGCCCACCGTCAGGCCGGCCTTCTTGGCGGTCTTGTCGGCGACGGCGACCTGGCCCTGGGCCAGGCCGGCGACCGAGCCGCTGACCACCTTGAAGTTGACCAGCTGGTCGATCGCGGCCGGGTTGACGCCGGAGGCGGAGTGGAAGAGGCCGTCGGAGCCCTTGAAGTACCCTGCCTGCTGGCCGGAGACGGCCGTGGCGCCCTGCGTCTTCTCCAGCGCGGTCAGGACCGAGGGGTCCAGGTCGCCGCCGCTGGCCATGGTCAGCATGTAGTCGGCGCGGATCTGGTCCGTGGTGGAGCGGTCGACGGCCTTGCCGACGGTCACGCCGAGCACGGTCAGGCCGGTGACCAGGGTCAGGCCGATGGTCAGCATGCCGGCGGTGACACCGGTGCGGCGCGGGTTGCGGACCGCGTTGCGGGCGGCCAGGTTGCCGGCGACGCCGAAGACCCGGTTCAGCAGCGGGCGGACGACGGCGATCAGCGGCCGCGACAGCATCGGGATCAGCACCGCGACACCCACGAGGGTGAAGAACGCGCCGCCGCCGATGATCCAGCGGCCGGTCTCGCCGCCCTTCGAGGAACCCCACAGGATCAGCGCGAAGCCGATGCCGGCCAGGACGCCGCCGATGCTGTTGAGGACCACCAGGCCCTTGGCGCTCTGCGGCAGGTGGGCGCTGCCCATGGCCGCGACCGGCGGGATCTTGGAGGTGCGGCGGGCGGGCAGCCAGGCGGCGAGCACGGTGACCTTCACGCCGACGAGGATCGCGGTGATCACGGCGGTCGAGGAGACGACCAGCGGGCCGGCCGGGATCTTGGCGCCGAAGCCCTCCATGCCGGCGCGCAGGCCGACGGCCAGGCCCACGCCGAGGGCGAGGCCGAGGGCGGAGGCGAGGACGCCGACCAGCAGGGCCTCGCTCAGCACGGACCGGCGGACCTGGCTGCGGGTGGCGCCGACGGCGCGCAGCAGGGCCAGCTCCTTGGTGCGCTGGGCGACCAGCATGGTGAAGGTGTTGTAGATGAGGAAGATGCTGACGAAGAGGGCGATGAAGCCGAAGGCGAGCAGGCCGGTCTTCAGGCCGCTCATGCCCTTCTCGATGTCCTTGGCGTTGCGCTCGGCCAGGGCGGCGCCGGTCTCGGCCTTGGCGTCCTTGCCGACGACCGGGGTCACCTCGGAGAGCAGCTTGCGGGCGTCGGCGCCGGGCTTGGCCGCGACGGCGAGCTCGGAGTAGTAGCCCGGGGCCAGGTAGAGCTCCTGGGCGACCTTGTTCTCGAAGAGCACCAGCGAGCCGCCGGCGTTCACCGCGCCGTCCTCGGTGGTGAAGACGCCGGCCAGGGTGTACTCCTTGACCGGGCCGTTGGTGGCCACGCGGACCTTGTCGCCGACGGAGTAGCGGCCGGCCTTCGCGGAGGCCTGGTCGAGGGCGACCTCCTCGGCCTTCGCCGGGCCGTGGCCCTCGGTGAAGGCGTAGCGGGGGTCCTTGCCGTCCTTGACGGGGGCGAAGTTGGCACCCTGGTTGGCCCAGCCGGTGCCGATCAGCTTGCCGCTCGGGTCGGCGACGCCGGCGAAGCCGGAGACCCGGCCGGAGACGGAGTCGACGCCGCCCAGCCTGGCGACCTTGTCGAGGGTCTGCTGGCTGATGCCCGGCTCGCCCTCCTCCTTGGTCCCGTCCTCGGCGCGACCGGGGCCGTAGTGGGTGACGGAGACGGCCACCCCGTCGTAGCTCTTGCGGGACTGGTCGGACATCGCCTTGCTGACGGTGTCGGTGAACACGAACGTGCCGGAGACGAAGGCGACGCCGAGCATGACGGCGAGGACCGTCATCAGCAGGCGGGCCTTGTGCGCGAGCACGTTGCGCAGGGCGGTACGGAACATGGGGAATCCAGAAGTCGTGGTGGTCCGCGGGAGGGCGGGCAGGAGACGCGGCCGGGCGGCGGGGCGGCAGATGGCCGGGGCGGCCGGGCGCGCCGGGCGGCGCGGGGCGTGCGCGTGCGGGAGGCCGGGAGGGCCGGGAGGGCGGGGAGGGCCGGGAGGGCCGGGCGTCAGCTGGTGCGGCCCTTGGCGTCGAAGGCCTTCATCCGGTCGAGGACCCCGTCGGCGGTGGGGCTGATCATCTCGTCGACGATGGAGCCGTCGGCGAGGAAGATGACGCGGTCGGCGTAGGAGGCGGCGACGGGGTCGTGGGTGACCATGACGACGGTCTGGCCCAGTTCGCGCACGGAGTTGCGCAGGAAGCCGAGGACCTCGGCGCCGGAGCGGGAGTCGAGGTTGCCGGTGGGCTCGTCGCCGAAGATGATCTCGGGGCGGGAGGCCAGGGCGCGGGCGACCGCGACACGCTGCTGCTGGCCGCCGGAGAGCTGGGTGGGGCGGTGGCCGAGGCGGCCGGAGAGGCCGACCATGTCGATGACGGTGTCGAGCCACTGCTTGTCGGGCTTGCGGCCGGCGATGTCCATCGGGAGCGTGATGTTCTCCAGCGCGGTCAGGGTCGGCAGCAGGTTGAACGCCTGGAAGATGAAGCCGATCTTGTCCCGGCGCAGCTGCGTCAGCTGCTTGTCCTTGAGGCTGCCGAGCTCGGTGTCGCCGATGCGGACGGAGCCGGAGGAGAAGGTGTCGAGTCCGGCGACGCAGTGCATCAGGGTCGACTTGCCGGAGCCGGAGGGGCCCATGATCGCGGTGAACTGGCCCTGGCCGAAGTCCACGGACACCTGGTTGAGGGCGACCACCTGGGTTTCTCCCTGTCCGTAGACCTTGGAGAGGCCGGTGGCCCGGGCCGCCACGGCGTGGGCGGTGTGCGGGGCGGCGTAGTTCATGGCGGTCACGGCAAGCGACTCCTCGGGCGGCGGACCGGACGGCGGTCCGCGTGGAACGGCGGGACTCTTCCATCGTCACCGCGCGAACCTGGCGGGGAATCAGCCGAGGTGCCCGTTCGACGGCCCACTCGAGTCTGACCGCGGGGCGTCCCGCCTCCTCCTCTGGTATGACGGCACCCCTGACGCGGGGCGGCGCGCCGGGCGTGCCGGCCGGCCGCCCGCCGTGTCGCGGACCCGGGCCGGATCGGGGCCTTCGGAGGTGGGGTGGCCCGGGGTGGCGCAAAGGCCCGGGCGGGCCATCGAAATCCCGTCATTCCCGAATTGGAGGTGATCGCCCCCGGTAACGGGCCGACCGCGTCTTCTCGGCCTGACGCCCACTCAAGCGCCAATAAAATCAGACAACATCGGCTTGAGAGCCCGTTCCCGACCAGGGCGTTCCCGATAGGCTCGACGCAGCGTCCGGTACTTCGCGCGGACCCGCAGCATCCTGCCCGGATGGTGGAATGCAGACACGGCGAGCTTAAACCTCGCTGGCCTTGAGGTCGTGCCGGTTCAAGTCCGGCTCCGGGCACTACGCACCACGGCCGATCTGCCGGTGGACACCGGGAGTTCGGCCTTTTCCATGCCCCGGATCCCGGCCGGCGCGCGCCCGCGGGGGCATCGCGCACCCGGGCAGGCCCGGCAGGCCCCGTAGGCGCCTCGCCGCCCCGCTTGACGCCCCCCGCCCGCCCCCGCTCGCGGAGCGGGCCTTGACCCCGCCCCGCCGGCGCCGACGCCGAGGGCGGCAAGCCCCGCGAGGAGGAACACCTGATCACCCTCGGGGCGCTCCGGTGGTTCATCCGCGACACCGGCGGAGAGGCCCGGCGCCTCTGACACGCGCCCCCCGATTTACCGCCTGCGGTCGGCCGCGCCTTCTCCTAAGATCCTCCTCCAGCAGTAGAGTCATTTCTTTGCTAACGCATTACTCTTGATGCAAGGCCGCGCACGGTGGCCATGGAGGAGTGAGATGAGGAGCAGTAACCCGGTCTTCTCGCGACGGGGGTTCAGCCGCGACAACGGTGCCTACGCGGGCTTTGACGCGCAGCACCAGCAGGCCGGGACCAACCCGTACGCGACGAATCCTTACGCCACCGACCTGACCACCGGGATGCCGCAGGCCCCGGCCCGCGCCAACGCGATGACGATGGACGACGTCGTGAGCCGTACGGCCATGACGCTCGGCACGGTCATCCTGACGGCGACCCTGGCCTGGCTCGCCCTGCCCGTCGACCCGATGAACCTGGGCAAGTCGTACGGCATCGCCATCGGCGCCGCGCTCGTCGCGATGGTTCTGGCGCTCGTCCAGACCTTCAAGAGCAAGGCCTCCCCGGCGATCATCATCGGCTACGCGGCCTTCGAGGGTGTCTTCCTCGGCGTCATCAGCGCGGCCACCAGCACCTACATCGGCCCCGGTGTGGTCATCCAGGCCGTGCTCGGCACGATGTGCGTCTTCGCCGCCGTGCTGTTCGCGTACAAGATGCGCTGGATCCGCGTCACCCGCCGCTTCTACGGCTTCGTGATGGCCGCCGCCATGGGCTTCATGCTGCTCATGGTCACCAACCTGCTGTTCTCGCTCTTCGCGGGCGGTGACGGCCTCGGCTTCCGCAGCGGCGGCCTCGGCATCGCCTTCGGCATCCTCGGCGTCGTCCTCGGCGCCTGCTTCCTCGCCCTGGACTTCAAGCAGGTCGAGGACGGCGTGACCTACGGCGCCCCGCGCGACGAGGCCTGGATGGCCGCCTTCGGTCTGACGATGACGCTGGTGTGGATCTACCTGGAGCTGCTGCGCCTGTTCCAGATCCTCTCCGGCGACGACTGACCGGACCGGAGCCCCAACCGGGCCCCGCACGGCACGGCACACACGCCGTGGCACGACAGGGGGAAGGCCCCGCGAGCACACCGCTCGCGGGGCCTTCCCGCGTCGTGGGCGGAGAGGGAACCGGCGGGGGTCGGGGACCGGACGGGGGATCAGGGGCCGGCGCGGAACGGGCTCAGCCGAACCTGCGGGCGGCCCTGCGCAGGTCGTACTCGTGGATGATCGCCTTGGCCTGACCGTACGACAGCTCGTGCGCGCCGCGCAGCCAGCTCACCTTCTCCTCGAACCGGATGAGGGACGGGCCGTCCTCGACGGTCCGCAGCCATTCGGCGAGGTCGCGGCCGGTGGCCTGGGGGATTCTGTCGATCATGTTGCGGTGGGTCTGCTCGGAGAACTCTACGGACATGGGCGCCTCCGGAAGGTGTGCCGTGCTGTTCTCTTCACGTCACCGTGCCGGAGAGTTCGCCCGTTGGCAATGGCGCCGGGGCGGCGCGTAAGGTCGGCCGGGTGCTTGATACCTCGCCCCTGACCGCCGCCGTGGAACGCTTCGCCGACCGGCTGCGGGCCATGCCCCACAGCCGCCTCCGGCAGGGAGCCGCCGCCGAGGCCCTCCGGCTGGCCCGGGAGCTCTCCGTGCGGGCCCAGCGGCTGGAGGAGCCCCGCCGGACGGCTCCGGCGCGCGAGATTCCGGATGCGGGCGTCTTCGTCGTCGGGGACCAGGTAGCGGTCGCCGGAGCGGACCTGGCGGAAGCGCTGCGCGCCGCGGACGCCGACGCCGAGGCCGGCGCGGGGGCGGGGGCGGGCGATGCCCGGGAAACGGCGACGGCCCCGTCCGGGATCCTGGACGAGGCCGTGCGGCTGGTGGAGCAGGCGGAAGTCAGAGCGACGCGATGACGCGGTCCGCGAGGATGTAGACGTTGTTGTCCGGATCCTGCGCGTCCCCGCCGCAGGAGAAGGTCAGCGCGTAGGCGCCGGAGATGCCCGATCCGCCCAGCAGCACCGGTGCCGTGCCGGAGCGCAGCGCCTCGGCGAGGCGCTCGGCCGTCTCCCGGTGGCCCGGGGTCATGCACAGCGTGGTCCCGTCGGTGAACACGTACACGTCGAGCGTGCCCAGCGGGCCCGGGCGGACGTCCGCGAGGGCCGTACGGGCCTCCGCGAGCTCCTCCAGGCGGCTGACCGTCCGCTCGTGGTCGGCGCCGGCCGCCGCCGGCTGGACCGGGACGAAGTCGGGGTGCGAGGGGTGGCGCCGGCGGGCGGCGGCCAGCTCGGGGGAGTCCTCGGGGTACTCGTCGGCGACCTCCTCGCCGAGTACCGGCTCCAGGCCCACCAGGTCCGCCTGGCGGGGCAGGAAGACGGCCGGGGCGTCGTCCCCGAGCCCGGGCAGCCCGCCGAGCAGCGAGGGCGCGTCGGCGGCGTCACGGGCCTCCTGCGCCGCCCAGAAGGCCCGCGCCTCGGCGAGCTCGCGCTCACGCTCCTCGGCCAGGGCCTCGGCCACGGCGGCCCGTATCTCGGCAGCAGGGGACGGCACGGCATGGCGGGCGTGCGGGATGCTCGCACCACGCGACTGGGCCGGCACGGCCAGCTCGCCGCGCAGGGCCGTGACCTGCTTGCGCAGGCCGTGGACAGCGTGCAGCGCAGCAGCGCCCACGGCCGCAGCGACGGCCGTGGTCAGCAGCAGGGCAAGAGACATGGCGCTCACTGACTAACTCCTGGTGTGACTCGATCCCCCGACTTCCTACATCAGAGTGTCCTGACATGGGAATGGCGTGCAGTGCATTACGTCACGAAATGGACAGGGCTTTCGTCACACCAGACGCAAAGCCCTCTACCCTGACCTGGGGAAATGCCAAACCCCCAGGACGAAGGTCACATCCTGGGGGAATTTCGGTCACGGGTCGGCCGCGAGGGGATTAGAACCGGTGTCAGTACCGCCGCAAGGGATCAGCAGATCCCTTGCGGCGCCTGGCCCAGGCCTCAGCTCAGCCGCTCGCTTTGTCGGTCGCGCTGGGCTTCGCCTGCGCTGCGGGCAGGTGCCGCCCCCACGCGGCGGAGCCGCATGTCGGCGCAGCCCTCGGGCGACCCCTACCCTCCGCTACGGCTCAGCTCAGCCGCTCGATGACCATGGCCATGCCCTGGCCGCCGCCCACGCACATCGTCTCCAGGCCGAACTGCTTGTCGTGGAACTGGAGGCTGTTGATCAGGGTGCCGGTGATGCGGGCACCCGTCATGCCGAACGGGTGGCCGACCGCGATGGCGCCGCCGTTGACGTTCAGCTTCTCCAGCGGGATCTCCAGGTCCCGGTAGGACGGGATGACCTGGGCCGCGAAGGCCTCGTTGATCTCGAACAGGTCGATGTCGCCCACCGTCAGGCCGGCTCGCTTGAGGGCCTGCTTCGACGCCTCGACCGGGCCCAGGCCCATGATCTCCGGGGAGAGCGCGGTGACACCGGTCGAGACGATCCGGGCCAGCGGGGTCAGGCCCAGCTCGCGCGCCTTGGTGTCGCTCATGATGACCAGCGCCGCGGCGCCGTCGTTCAGCGGGCAGCAGTTGCCGGCCGTGACCAGGCCGTCCGGGCGGAAGACCGGCTTCAGGCCCTCCACGCCCTCCAGGGTGACCCCGGCGCGCGGGCCGTCGTCCTTGCTGACCACGGTGCCGTCCGGGGTGGTGATCGGCGTGATCTCCCGCTCCCAGAAGCCCTTCTTGATGGCGTCCTCGGCCAGGTTCTGCGAACGCACGCCGAACTCGTCCATGTCCCGGCGGGTCACGCCCTTGAGGCGGGCCAGGTTCTCCGCGGTCTGGCCCATCGCGATGTACGCGTCCGGGACCAGGCCGTCCTCGCGCGGGTCGTGCCAGGTGGAGCCCTCGGACTGGGCGACCTCGGCGGTACGGGCCTCCGCCTCGGCGAACAGCGGGTTGTGGGTCTCGGGCAGGCCGTCCGAGGTGCCCTTGACCGAACGGGAGACCGTCTCCACACCCGCGGAGATGAACACGTCGCCCTCGCCCGCCTTGATGGCGTGCAGGGCCATGCGGGAGGTCTGCAGGGAGGAGGAGCAGTAGCGGGTGATGGTCGTGCCCGGCAGGTAGTCCATGCCCATCTGCACGGCGACGATACGGGCCAGGTTGTGGCCCTGCTCGCCGCCGGGGAGGCCGCAGCCGAGCATCAGGTCGTCGATCTCCCGCGGGTCCAGCTCGGGGATCTTCGCGAGGGCGGCCTGGATGACCGTCGCGGTGAGGTCGTCCGGGCGGACGTCCTTGAGGGACCCCTTGAAGGCGCGCCCGATCGGGGACCGGGTGGCGGAAACGATGACTGCTTCGGGCATCGGGGCTCCAAGGGTGAGTTGCGGCTCATTACGGACCGGATGCGAAGTTACCGGCCCGTACGGTCGAGGTCACCGGGTGGCCGGTGTGATGCCGGTCGCTCCGCGGTGGGGCCGCGGCTTCGAAGGGCGGCCCGCCGGCCCGCCGCCCTGCTCCCAGCATGCCCCCGGCCCGCCGCTCCCGGCGGGCACATCCGGCCGCCGGGGGGCGGCCGCCGCAGCCCCCCCGCCCCCCGGCCCCCGGGATCCGGTTTTTTGCTTTTTGGTGGCGCCGGTTTGTTCCTCCGTCCCCCCCGTCCCCTGATTCCTAGGGTGGGGGGGTTGGGTGTTGGGGCCG
>NZ_JBWKDK010000025.1:106536-118929 GCF_056436005.1 Streptomyces sp. NPDC043854 | reverse complement strand
GAGTGGGGAACTGTTCCCACGCCCCCCCATCCGCGCGGGAAGCGCGACCCCCCCCCCCCCCCCCCCCCCCCCCCCCCGCGGCGCCCCCCCCCCCCCCCCCCCGGGGCCCGTACGCTGCTCTTCGGCGAGGCCGAGGACGCCGACGTACGGGCTTCGGAAGTCCGGATGACACCTGCCGGACAGCCCTCCTTCACACTTCACACACCCACCGGGTGCGGCGAAGTGACCTTGCGCCTGTACGGTGAGCACCACGTGTCGAACGCGCTTGCCGCGGCCGCCGTCGCCCACGTGCTGGGCATGTCCGTCCACGAGATCGCCACCGCGCTCTCCGGGGCGGGCACCTTGTCCCGGTGGCGGATGGAGGTCACCGAGCGAGCGGACGGCGTCACGGTCGTCAACGACGCCTACAACGCGAACCCCGAGTCCATGCGGGCCGCACTGCGTGCGCTGGCCGCCATGGGCGGCGCCGCCAGGGCGAACGGGGGGCGCACGTGGGCGGTGCTCGGTCCCATGGCCGAGCTCGGCGACTCCGCGCTGGCCGAGCACGACGCGGTGGGACGGCTTGCCGTCCGGCTCAACGTGAGCAAGCTCGTCGCAGTCGGGGGCAGGGAAGCGTCCTGGCTGCAACTGGGCGCCTATAACGAGGGTTCGTGGGGTGAGGAGTCGGTGCTCGTGTCCGACGCGCAGGCGGCGATCGACCTGTTGCGCAGTGAACTGCGCCCGGGTGACGTCGTGCTGGTGAAGGCTTCCAGGTCGATCGGCCTGGAGCGGGTCGCGCAGGCGCTGCTCGACGGCGCCGAGGGCGAGGTCGCCGGCCGATGAGGCAGATCCTGTTCGCGGGTGTCATCGGTATGTTCCTCACCGTCATCGGCACCCCGCTGCTGATCAAGCTGCTGGCCCGCAAGGGCTACGGCCAGTTCATCCGCGACGACGGCCCGCGCGGCCACCTCGGGAAGAAGGGCACGCCCACCATGGGCGGCATCTCCTTCATCCTGGCCACGCTCATCGCGTACGCCCTGACGAAGGTGCTGACGGGCCAGACGCCGTCGTTCTCCGGCGTGCTGGTGCTCTTCCTGATGGCCGGCATGGGCCTCGTCGGCTACCTCGACGACTACATCAAGATCGTCAAGCGGCGTTCGCTCGGCCTGCGGGCCAAGGCCAAGATGGCCGGCCAGCTGATCGTCGGCATCGCCTTCGCCGTGCTGGCCCTCCAGTTCAAGGACGCCCGCGGGCTCGCCCCGGCCTCCACCAAGCTGTCGTTCGTCAACGACTTCGGCTGGTCGATCGGCCCCGTCCTGTTCGTGGTCTGGGCGCTGTTCATGATCCTGGCCATGTCCAACGGCGTGAACCTGACGGACGGTCTGGACGGCCTGGCCACCGGCGCCGCCGTGATGGTCTTCGGCGCCTACACCTTCATCGGCGTCTGGCAGTTCCAGGAGTCCTGCGCCAACGCGCAGACCCTGACCAACCCCAACGCCTGTTTCGAGGTGCGCGACCCGCTCGACCTCGCGGTCGTCGCGTCCGCGCTCATGGGCGCCTGCTTCGGCTTCCTGTGGTGGAACACCTCGCCCGCCAAGATTTTCATGGGTGACACCGGCTCGCTGGCCCTCGGCGGCGCGCTCGCCGGTCTGGCGATCTGCTCCCGCACGGAGTTCCTGATCGCCCTCCTCGGCGGCCTCTTCGTGCTCATCACCCTCTCGGTGGTCATCCAGGTCGGCTCGTTCCGACTGACCGGGAAGCGCGTCTTCCGGATGGCACCGCTGCAGCACCACTTCGAACTCAAGGGCTGGTCCGAAGTGCTCGTGGTGGTCCGCTTCTGGATCATCCAGGGCATGTGCGTGATCGTCGGACTCGGACTCTTCTACGCTGGATGGGCAGCCGACAAGTGACCTCCTGGCAGGGCAAGAACATCACCGTCGCCGGTCTCGGCGTGAGCGGCATCAGCGCCGCCCGCGCCCTGGCCGGCCTCGGCGCATCGGTCACCGTCGTGGACGGCGGCGACGGCGAGGGCCACCGCGCCAAGGCCGCCGAACTCGCCGACCTGGGCATCTCCGTCCGCCTCGGCGACGCCGAGACGCTGCCGGAGGGCACCGGCCTCGTCGTCACCTCGCCCGGCTGGAAGCCGGACAGCCCGCTGTTCGCCGCCGCGGCGGCGGCCGGCGTCGACGTCGTCGGCGACGTGGAGATCGCCTGGCTGCTGCGCGAGTCCCGCCCCGGCCGCAAGGCCGCCCCGTGGCTCGCGATCACCGGGACGAACGGCAAGACCACCACGACCCAGATGCTCGCCTCGATCCTCAAGGCCGCCGGCCTGAAGACCGCGGCCGTCGGCAACATCGGCACCCCGATCATCGACGTGGTGCTCGGCGAGGAGGAGTACGACGTCCTCGCCGTCGAGCTCTCCAGCTACCAGCTGCACTGGGCGCCCTCCGTGCGCGCCCACTCGGCGGCCGTGCTCAACCTGGCCCCGGACCACCTCGACTGGCACGGCTCGATGGAGGCCTACGCCGCCGACAAGGGCCGCATCTACGAGGGCAACACGGTCGCCTGCGTCTACAACGTGGCCGACCCCGCCACCGAGCGGCTCGTCGAGGAGGCCGACGTCGTGGAGGGCTGCCGCGCCATCGGCTTCACCCTCGGCGCCCCCGGCCCCTCCATGTTCGGCGTCGTCGACGGCATCCTCGTGGACCGTGCCTTCGTCGAGAACCGGCAGAAGAACGCCCAGGAACTCGCCGAGGTCTCGGACGTCACCCCGCCGGCCCCGCACAACATCGCCAACGCGCTCGCCGCGGCGGCCCTGGCCCGCGCCTTCGGCGTCCCGCCGCGCGCGGTCCGCGACGGGCTGCGCGACTTCCGCCCGGACGCCCACCGGGTCGCGTACGTGGACGAGGTCGGCGGGGTCGCGTACATCGACGACTCCAAGGCCACCAACACGCACGCCGCCGAGGCCTCCCTGGCCGCGTACGAGCCCGTCGTGTGGATCGCGGGCGGCCTCGCCAAGGGGGCGACCTTCGACGAGCTCGTGCAGAAGTCGGCCGAGCGGCTGCGCGGCGCGGTGCTGATCGGCGCCGACCGGGCGCTCATCGCCGGGGCGCTGGCGCGACACGCCCCCGATGTCCCGGTCGTCGACCTCGACCGGACCGACACTGGGGCGATGCTCGCGGCGGTCCGGGAGGCGGCCCGGCTCGCCGAACCCGGTGACACGGTCCTGCTGGCACCCGCCTGTGCGTCGATGGACATGTTCGCGAACTACAACGAGCGCGGGGACGCATTCGCGGCCGCGGTGCGCGAACTGGCCGCCGAAGGCGCCTAGGTCAGGCAGGAGGCTCCTTCCCGACCGGGCGGCTGCTCGCCTCGTACGAGTGGAGGGGAAGGTCACAGATGCCGGCCAAGGAGGTACTGCCGGGGCGGCGGCCGCCCGCGGGGAAGGCCGCCGCGGGGCCCTTGAAGGGCCTGCGGGCCGTCAAGGTGCAGGGCCGCAGACGCCCGGTGCCGGGAGCGAGGCGGCCCGCCGGGGGCGGGCCGCTGACCCGGCTGCGGCGCACCCAGCGGCAGTTGCGCCGGGCCTGGGACCGGCCCCTCACCGCGTACTATCTGATCTTCGGCAGCTCGCTGCTCATCACCGTGCTCGGCCTGGTGATGGTCTACTCGGCCTCGATGATCAAAGCGCTCCAGCTGGGCCTGGGCGACGCGTACTTCTTCAAGAAGCAGTTCATCGCCGCCCTGATCGGCACCGGGCTGCTGCTCGCCGCCTCCCGGATGCCGGTCAAGCTGCACCGGGCGCTGTCCTACCCCGTGCTCGCCGGCACGCTGTTCCTGATGGTCCTGGTCCAGGTCCCCGGGATAGGGGTGTCGATCAACGGCAACCAGAACTGGATCTCCCTCGGCGGCCCGTTCATGCTCCAGCCCAGCGAGTTCGGGAAGCTGGCGCTGATCCTCTGGGGCGCCGACCTGCTGGCCCGCAAGGGCGACAAGGGCCTGCTGACCCAGTGGAAGCACCTGCTGGTGCCGCTGGTCCCGGTGGCCTTCCTGCTGCTCGGGCTGATCATGCTGGGCGGGGACATGGGCACCGCCGTGATCCTCGGGGCCGTCCTGTTCGGCCTGCTGTGGCTCGCGGGCGCCCCCACCCGGCTCTTCGTGGCGGTGCTGGCCTTCGCGGGTGTGATCGTCGCACTGCTGATCAAGACCAGCCCCCACCGCATGGACCGGCTGGCCTGCCTCGGCGCGACCGAACCGGGCAAAAACGACCTCTGCTGGCAGGCCGTACACGGGATCTACGCCCTCGCCTCAGGCGGATGGTTCGGTTCCGGTTTGGGGGCCAGTGTGGAAAAATGGGGGCAACTGCCGGAAGCCCACACCGACTTCATCTTCGCCATCACCGGGGAGGAACTGGGCCTGGCGGGGACGCTGTCGGTACTCGCCCTCTTCGCGGCTCTAGGCTATGCGGGTATCCGCGTGGCCGGACGCACGGAGGACTCCTTCGTACGCTATGCCGCGGGAGGCGTGACCACCTGGATCACGGCCCAGGCCGTGATCAACATCGGTGCGGTGCTCGGCCTGCTGCCGATCGCCGGAGTCCCGCTCCCGCTGTTCTCGTACGGGGGCTCCGCCCTGCTGCCGACCATGTTCGCGGTCGGACTGCTCATCGCCTTCGCGCGGGAGGAGCCTGCCGCGCGTGCGGCGCTCGCGATGCGCCAGCCGAAGTCCGGCTGGAAGCGGACCGGGCAGAGATGGAAGTCGATGAGACGGCGCGCCACGAGGCGTCCGTCCGGAGAGCGGTGAATTTCGGTGCATGTCGTACTCGCCGGTGGAGGGACCGCCGGCCACATCGAGCCCGCGCTCGCCCTCGCGGACGCCCTGCGCAGGCAGGACCCCTCCGTGGGCATCACCGCCCTCGGCACGGAGCGCGGGCTCGAGACGCGCCTCGTGCCCGAGCGCGGATACGAGCTGGGCCTGATCCCCGCCGTCCCGCTGCCCCGCAAGCCCACCCCCGAGCTCATCACCGTCCCGGGGCGGCTGCGCGGCACCATCAAGGCGGCCGAGGAGATCCTGGAGCGCACCAAGGCCGACGTCGTCGTCGGCTTCGGCGGCTACGTGGCCCTGCCCGGCTACCTCGCGGCCAAGCGCCTCGGCGTGCCGATCATCGTCCACGAAGCCAACGCCCGCCCCGGCCTGGCCAACAAGATCGGCTCCCGCTACGCGCACGCCGTGGCCGTCTCCACGCCCGACAGCAAGCTGCGCGGGGCCCGCTACGTGGGCATCCCGCTGCGCCGCACCATCGCCACCCTGGACCGCGCCGCGGCCCGCCCCGAGGCCCGCGCCACCTTCGGCCTGGACCCCAACCTGCCGACCCTCCTGGTGTCCGGCGGCTCGCAGGGCGCCCGCCGCCTCAACGAGACCGTCCAGCAGGTCGCCCCGACCCTCCAGCGCTCCGGAATCCAGATCCTGCACGCGGTCGGTCCGAAGAACGAATTGCCGCACGTCGACAACATGCCCGGGATGCCGCCCTATGTCCCGGTACCGTACGTGGACCGGATGGACCTCGCGTACGCCGCCGCCGACATGATGCTGTGCCGCGCGGGCGCGATGACCGTCGCCGAACTCTCCGCCGTCGGGCTCCCCGCCGCGTACGTCCCGCTGCCGATCGGCAACGGCGAACAGCGGCTCAACGCCCAGCCGGTGGTCAAGGCCGGCGGCGGCCTGCTCGTCGACGACGCGGAGCTGACGCCCGACTGGGTGCTCGGCAACGTCCTGCCGGTGCTGTCCGACCCGCACCGCCTGTACGAGATGTCCCGCGCCGCCTCCGAGTTCGGCCGCCGGGACGCCGACGAGCTGCTGGTCGCGATGGTGTACGAGGCGATCGCCGCCCACCGGAACCGCTGAGGCGGTACAGCGCAGACGCAGGAGGCACAGGAGTGGCCGGAGCGAACACCGCACAGCGCGGGGCACCCGGTTCCGACCGGCCCGCCCGCAAGGGCAAGGGCTCCGGCTCCCCCAAGCCGCCCGCGTCGCCGCAGCCGCCCCGGGCGCCGAAGGAGCAGAAGCCGGCGAAGCCGGCCAAGACCGCGAAGGCCGCCAAGCCCTCGAAGCCCGCGAAGGCCCCGAAGGCCGCCAAGCCCTCGAAGCCGCCGAAGGCCTCGAAGTACACGAAGGCCGCCAAGGTCGCCAAGGTCGCCAAGGCCCTGTCCGCAGCGGGCCCCGGTGTGCTCCGCCTCGTCCGGTGGCTGCGCGGCCGGGGCCGCCTGGTGGCGGTCGCCGCGGCCACCGCGCTGCTCACCGCCGGCGTCTGCTGGGTGCTCTACGGGTCCTCGTGGTTCCGGATCGAGAAGGTGACCACGAGCGGCACGCAGGTGCTGACCCCCGAACAGGTCCTGGCCGCCGCGGCCGTGCCGGTCGGCGCCCCGCTGGTGGCCGTGGACACCGACGAGATCGGGCAGCGGGTCCGCGAGCGACTGCCCCGTGTCGATTCGGTCGATGTGGTCCGGGCCTGGCCCCGCGGAATCGGTCTCGAAGTGACGGAACGCAAACCCGTCCTGCTCATCAAAAAGGACGCCAACTTCGTGGAAGTGGACGCTTCGGGTGTGCGATTCGACACGGTTGCGAAAGCACCCGACGGCGTACCGCTCCTGGAATTGGACGCCGCGCAGTCGCCGAGCGGCCGCCGCTTCGACGAGGAGCGGCTGCTGCGCGAGGCCGTCGGCGTCGCCGGAGACCTCCCGGAGGCCGTCGCCAAGGAGACCGCGCAGGTCAAGGTGGGCTCGTACGACTCGATCGTGCTGGAGTTGACCCGAGGGCGCACGGTGGTGTGGGGGAGCGGGGAGCAGGGCGAGGCGAAGGGGCGTGCGCTGACCGCTCTGCTCAAAGCCGCACCCGGAGCTGCCCACTTCGACGTGAGCGTTCCCACCGCCCCTGCGGTGTCCGGGAGTTGACGTTCGGTCGCGCGGCGACACACCCTGGTTGGCCACCGATACGGGTGATCACATAGGGTGAAAAGAAAAACGGGAGGTTCGGCGTGTTCGTTGAACACGCGCTACTTGTCGACTTAGTGTCCTGTTCGGAAGAGTCCAGGGAACAGGCACACACTTAACCCTAAACTTCAGGGTTAGGGTTCGGGTCGGCGCGTTCGGACCGTCCCACATTTCGGCATCAGTCGTCGCAGCGCAGGCCCGCGAGGCGGCGACACGTAACTCGAGGCGAGAGGCCTTCGACGTGGCAGCACCGCAGAACTACCTCGCAGTCATCAAGGTCATCGGTGTCGGCGGCGGTGGTGTCAATGCCATCAACCGGATGATCGAGGTCGGCCTCAAAGGCGTCGAGTTCATCGCCATCAACACGGACGCACAGGCCCTGTTGATGAGCGACGCCGACGTCAAGCTCGACGTCGGCCGGGAACTCACCCGGGGCCTCGGCGCCGGAGCCAACCCCGAGGTCGGCCGCAAGGCGGCCGAGGACCACCGCGAGGAGATCGAGGAGGTCCTCAAGGGGGCCGACATGGTCTTCGTCACCGCGGGCGAGGGCGGCGGCACCGGCACCGGCGGCGCCCCGGTCGTCGCGAACATCGCGCGCTCGCTCGGCGCCCTGACGATCGGCGTGGTCACCCGCCCGTTCACCTTCGAGGGCCGCCGCCGCGCCAACCAGGCCGAGGACGGCATCGCCGCCCTGCGCGAAGAGGTCGACACCCTCATCGTCATCCCCAACGACCGGCTGCTGTCCATCTCGGACCGTCAGGTCTCCGTCCTGGACGCCTTCAAGTCCGCGGACCAGGTCCTGCTCTCCGGTGTCCAGGGCATCACCGACCTCATCACCACCCCGGGTCTGATCAACCTCGACTTCGCCGACGTCAAGTCCGTGATGTCCGAGGCCGGCTCGGCCCTCATGGGCATCGGCTCGGCCCGCGGCGACGACCGCGCGGTGGCCGCCGCCGAGATGGCGATCTCCTCGCCGCTCCTGGAGGCCTCCATCGACGGCGCCCGCGGCGTCCTGCTGTCCATCTCCGGCGGCTCGGACCTCGGCCTGTTCGAGATCAACGAGGCCGCCCAGCTGGTGAGCGAGGCCGCGCACCCCGAGGCGAACATCATCTTCGGCGCCGTCATCGACGATGCCCTCGGCGACGAGGTGCGGGTCACCGTCATCGCCGCCGGCTTCGACGGCGGGCAGCCCCCGGCCCGCCGCGACAACGTCATCGGTGCCGCGTCCACCAAGCGCGAGGAGCCCGCGCCGGCCCCGGTCCGCGCCCCCGAGCCGGTCCGCCCGGCCTTCGGCGGCCTCGGCACCGTGACCCCGCGCGAGGAGCCCCCGGCCCCCGTCGAGCCGGTCGCCCCGATCGAGGTCGCGCCCCCCGCACCGCAGGTCCCCACGGCCCGTCCCTACCAGGACAGCCCGGCCGAGGAACTGGATGTACCGGACTTCCTGAAGTGACACTGGGGCAGCACAGCGAGAGCGGCGCCCACTTCGCCTTCACCGACCGGTGGGGCGGGGTGAGCGCCGTTCCGTACGAGGAGCTCAATCTCGGCGGCGCGGTCGGAGACGACCCGGCCGCCGTTCTGGCGAACCGGGCGATCGCGGCGAAGGCCCTGGGCATCGAGCCGGACCGGGTGGTCTGGATGAACCAGGTGCACGGCAGGGACGTCGCGGTGGTCCCCGGACCCTGGCAGCCCGGCGAGGCCGTGCCCGAGGTGGACGCGGTGGTGACCGCCCGCCGGGGCCTGGCCCTGGCGGTGCTCACCGCGGACTGCACCCCGGTGCTGCTGGCCGACCCCGTCGCCGGGGTCGCCGGCGCCGCCCACGCGGGACGGCCCGGGCTGGTCGCCGGGGTGGTGCCCGCCGCGGTCGAGGCGATGGTCTCGCTCGGGGCCGAGCCGGGGCGGATCATCGCCCGCACCGGCCCCGCGGTCTGCGGGCGCTGCTACGAGGTGCCCGCCGCCATGCGGGACGAGGTGGCCGAGGCCGTCCCGGCAGCCTGGGCCGAGACGAGTTGGGGAACCCCCGCGGTCGACGTGGTCGAAGGGGTGCACGCCCAGCTCGCCGAGGCGGGGGTGGTGAACAGGCACCGCTCGCCGGTCTGCACACTGGAGTCGCGGGACCATTTCTCGTACCGCCGCGACCGGGTGACCGGGCGGCTTGCCGGATATGTCTGGTTGGACTAGTTGATGACGGATCGTAAGGCGGAACTCGCGGAGAACCTGGCGCGGGTGGAGGAGCGCATCTCCTCCGCCTGTGCCGCCGCGGGGCGCGCGCGGGACGAGGTGACGCTCATCGTCGTCACCAAGACCTACCCCGCGAGCGACGTACGACTGCTGGCGGAGCTGGGTGTCCGTCATGTTGCGGAAAATCGTGACCAGGACGCCGCCCCCAAGGCGGCGGCCTGCGCGGATCTGCCGCTCACCTGGCACTTCGTCGGCCAGTTGCAGACCAACAAAGCCCGTTCCGTCGCCGGATATGCGCATGTGGTGCAGTCGGTCGACCGGCCCCGGCTGGTCACTGCGCTGTCCGCGGCGGCGCAGCAGACCGGGCGGGAGCTCGGCTGCCTCGTGCAGATCGCCCTCGACGCCGAGTCGGGGGAGCGCGGCAGCCGCGGCGGCGCGGCTCCCGAGCAGCTCGCCGAACTCGCGGACCTCGTTGCGGGGGCGCCGGGACTGCGGATCGACGGTCTGATGACCGTGGCTCCGCTGGCCGGTCCCTACGCGGGGCGCGAACGGGCCGCTTTCGAGCGGCTGGTGGAAATGTCATCCCGCCTGCGCGCGGACCATCCGGCTGCCACGATGGTGTCGGCCGGAATGAGTGCAGACCTGGAAGAGGCCGTTGCGGCCGGTGCGACACATGTACGCGTCGGCACTGCGGTACTCGGCGCGAGACCCCGGCTCGGGTAACGTCGCGAAGAAAGTCGGACCACAGCAGAAAATATGGTCATTCCCGCTGGAGGGCGGACAGACCACGTGGATCGCGGGCAGTTGGTGACTTTGGTGACACAGCGACACACCTGCGACAGGGCGATCCACCACAGAGCGGAGGACTCAGAGAATGGCCGGCGCGATGCGCAAGATGGCGGTCTACCTCGGCCTCGTGGAGGACGACCGGTACGACAACCCCGGGTACGACCCCGACGACGAGTTCGAACCCGAGCCGGAACCGGAGCGTGATCGCCGGCGCCAGCAGCAGCCCGTGCACCAAACGCCCGTACCGGAAGAACCGGTGCGAGCCGTGCAGCCCCCGCCGCAACGGGAACCCACTCCCTTGCCGGTCGAAAGTGGACGTCCTGCGCGAATTGCCCCCGTGGCATCCATCACACCTGAACGCTCGAACGTGGAGAAGAACGCCCCCGTGATCATGCCCAAGGCCGTCTCCGAGCGGGAGCCGTACCGCATCACGACGCTGCACCCCCGGACCTACAACGAGGCCCGTACCATCGGGGAACACTTCCGTGAGGGCACTCCGGTGATCATGAACCTCACGGAGATGGACGACACGGATGCAAAGCGACTTGTCGACTTTGCAGCCGGTCTCGTGTTCGGATTGCACGGCAGCATTGAACGCGTGACACAGAAGGTGTTCCTGCTCTCGCCTGCTAACGTCGATGTCACGGCGGAGGACAAGGCCCGCATCGCGGAGGGCGGGTTCTTCAACCAAAGCTAGACCGATCCGTCAGACGCGGGGCGGAATCAGAGCGAGAGCAGGGGAGAGGGAAGCGCGGGATGGGTGTCGCACTGCAGGTGGTCTACATCGCGCTGATGTGCTTCCTTATCGTGCTGATCTTCCGACTGGTGATGGACTACGTCTTCCAGTTCGCACGTTCATGGACACCCGGGAAGGCGATGGTGGTCGTCCTGGAGGCGACCTACACTGTGACCGATCCGCCGCTCAAGCTTCTCCGGCGGTTCATTCCGCCGTTGCGTCTCGGGGGCGTGGCACTCGACCTGTCCTTTTTCGTTCTGATGATCATCGTTTACATCCTCATCAGCTTCGTGAGCACCGCTGCGAGAAGCGTGTGAGCGATGAGCTTTCCCGCACGCGCGGGGACAGTCCCGATACGGTCTTGCCGACTGCCGACGACTACGTAGAGGTGAAGAAGACATGCCGCTGACTCCCGAGGACGTGCGGAACAAGCAGTTCACGACCGTCCGCCTCCGAGAAGGCTATGACGAGGACGAGGTCGATGCCTTCCTCGACGAGGTCGAAGCCGAGCTGACGCGCCTGCTGCGCGAGAACGAGGACCTGCGCGCCAAGCTGGCCGCAGCCACGCGCGCCGCCGCGCAGAACCAGCAGCAGCAGGGCATGCGCAAGCCGGAACCCCAGGACCAGCGCCCCGGTGGTCCTGTGCCCGCCGCCATATCCGGCCCGCCGGCCCAGCAGGGCCCGCCGCAGATGGGCCCGCCGCAGCTCCCGGGCGGCCAGCCGCAGCTGCCCGGCGGCCAGCCGCAGCTCCCGGCCGGCCCCGGCCCGATGGGTGGCCCCGGCGGCCCGCAGGGTCCCGGCGGCCCCGGCCCGATGGGCGGACCCATGCACACCATGGGTGGTCAGCAGTCCATGGGCGGCCAGAACCCGCTCGGCCAGCAGATGCAGCCCATGGGCCAGCAGATGCAGCCGATGGGCCAGCAGATGCAGCCGATGGGGCAGCAGATGCAGCCCATGCAGCCGCAGCAGCCGCAGCTTCCGCAGCAGGGCCCCGGCGGTGACAGCGCCGCCCGCGTCCTGTCCCTGGCCCAGCAGACCGCCGACCAGGCGATCGCGGAGGCCCGCTCCGAGGCCAACAAGATCGTTGGCGAGGCGCGCAGCCGCGCCGAGGGCCTGGAGCGGGACGCCCGCGCCAAGGCCGACGCGCTCGAGCGGGACGCGCAGGAGAAGCACCGCGTCGCGATGGGCTCCCTCGAGTCCGCGCGGGCCACGCTGGAGCGCAAGGTCGAGGACCTGCGGGGCTTCGAGCGCGAGTACCGTACGCGTCTGAAGTCCTACCTGGAGTCGCAGCTGCGCCAGCTCGAGACCCAGGCCGACGACTCCCTGGCCCCGCCGCGGAACCCCGCCGGTCCGGCGCTGCCGCCGTCGCCGTCTCCGTCGATGGCCCCCGCCGGTTCGATGGGGATGGGCGGCCCGTCCCCGATGAGCAGCCCGTCGCCGATGGGCGGTCCCTCGCCGATGGGCGGACCGTCGTACGGCGGGCAGCAGCAGATGTCTCCGGCCATGACGCAGCCGATGGCTCCGGTGCGGCCTGCTGCGCCGCAGCCGATGCAGGCGCCGTCGCCGATGCGCGGCTTCCTCATCGACGAGGACGACAACTGACGCCGTCGTCGGCAGTCACCACGGGCCGGGGGGGGGGGGGGGGGGGGGGGGGGGGGGGGGGGGGGGGGGGGGGGGGGGGGGGGGGGGGGGGGGGGGGGGGGGGGTGGTGCTCTCCTTTTGGGG
>NZ_JBWKDK010000025.1:27248-106526 GCF_056436005.1 Streptomyces sp. NPDC043854 | reverse complement strand
CTTCCCAGGAAAGGAGAAACCGCCCTCCTCCTTATGTAACCCCCCCCCCCCCCCCCCCCCCCCCCCCCCCCCCCCCCCCCCCCGGCCCGTTTTCCGTACGAGGTACGGGGCAGCTGCCCGTCGCCCCCTGCCCGCTCCCTGCGGGGCTTGTCCCCTCCCCGCCCCTTCACCGCTTCTGCCCTCAATCGCCGGGCGGGCTGGATTGGCCCTTGGGCGCCGGGCGGGCTGGATCGGCCCTCGGGCGCTGGGCGGGCTGCATTGGCCCTCGGGGTGGGGCCCGCGCAGGGGGCGGTGGCGCAGAGGGCGTCGCGCCTTCTCGGCCGGAGGGAGGACGCCGGTGTGAATCCGGTCCGCTCCGCTGCGTGTACGGCAGGACGTGCGAAACGGCGCCCCCCGGGTTCGGGGGGCGCCGTTTCGTTCGGCCCGGTTACGCCTTGCGGAGGCGGAAGGACAGGGTCAGCGGCTCGTCCGTGAACGGGGAGCCGTACGACGCGTCGGCCTCGCCCTGCGCGAAGTCCGTGGCCAGGACCTCGTCCGAGATCAGCCCGGAGTGGTCGGTCAGGGCCGTGACGACCTCCGGGTCCGTGGCGGACCACCGCAGGGCGATCCGGTCGGCGACGTCCAGGCCCGAGTTCTTGCGGGCCTCCTGGATGAGGCGGATCGCGTCACGCGCCAGGCCCGCGAGCCGCAGCTCGGGGGTGATCTCCAGGTCCAGGGCGACCGTGGCGCCGGAGTCGGAGGCCACCGACCAGCCTTCCCGCGGGGTCTCGGTGATGATGACCTCCTCCGAGGTGAGGGTGACCGGCTCGCCGTTCACCTCCACCGTGGCCTCGCCCGAGCGCAGCGCCAGCGACAGGGCCGCCGCGTCGGCCGCGGCCACGGCCTTGGCGACGTCCTGGACGCCCTTGCCGAACCGCTTGCCGAGCGCCCGGAAGTTCGCCTTCGCCGTGGTGTCGACGAGCGAGCCGCCGACCTCCGACAGCGACGCCAGCGAGCTGACGTTCAGCTCCTCGGTGATCTGGGCGTGCAGCTCGGGGGAGAGCGCCTCGAATCCGCCGGCCGCGACCAGCGCCCGCGAGAGCGGCTGGCGGGTCTTGACCCCGGACTCGGCGCGCGTGGCGCGGCCCAGCTCGACCAGGCGGCGGACCAGCAGCATCTGCTGGGACAGCACCGGGTCCACGAGCGCCGCGTCCGCCTCCGGCCACGAGGTCAGGTGCACGGACTCCGGCGCGTCCGGGGTGACCGGGACGACCATGTCCTGCCAGACCCGCTCCGTGATGAAGGGGGTGAGCGGGGCCATCAGGCGGGTGACCGTCTCGACCACGTCGTGGAGGGTCCGCAGGGCGGCCTTGTCGCCCTGCCAGAACCGGCGGCGCGAGCGGCGCACGTACCAGTTGGACAGGTCGTCCACGAAGGCGGACAGCAGCTTGCCGGCGCGCTGGGTGTCGTACGCCTCCATGGCGTCCGTGACCTCGCCGACCAGCGTGTGCAGCTCCGAGAGCAGCCAGCGGTCCAGGACCGTGCGGTCGGCCGGCGCCGGGTCGGCGGCGGACGGCGCCCAGTTCGCGGTACGGGCGTACAGGGCCTGGAAGGCGACCGTGTTCCAGTAGGTGAGGAGCGTCTTGCGGACGACCTCCTGGATCGTGCCGTGGCCGACGCGGCGGGCCGCCCACGGCGAGCCGCCGGCCGCCATGAACCAGCGGACCGCGTCGGCGCCGTGCTGGTCCATGAGCGGGATCGGCTGGAGGATGTTGCCCAGGTGCTTGGACATCTTGCGGCCGTCCTCGGCCAGGATGTGGCCCAGGCAGACGACGTTCTCGTACGAGGACTTGTCGAAGACGAGCGTGCCGACCGCCATCAGCGTGTAGAACCAGCCGCGGGTCTGGTCGATCGCCTCCGAGATGAACTGCGCCGGGTAGCGCTTCTCGAAGACTTCCTTGTTCTTGTACGGGTAGCCCCACTGCGCGAACGGCATCGAGCCCGAGTCGTACCAGGCGTCGATGACCTCCGGGACGCGGACCGCGGTGTGCGAGCAGCCCTCCGCCGTGCAGGGGAAGGTCACGTCGTCGATGTACGGGCGGTGCGGGTCCAGGGCCGAGTGGTCCTGGCCGGACAGCTCCGACAGCTCGGCGCGGGAGCCGACGCAGGTGAGGTGGCCCTCCTCGCAGCGCCAGATGGGCAGCGGGGTGCCCCAGTAGCGGTTGCGGGACAGCGCCCAGTCGATGTTGTTGTTCAGCCAGTCGCCGAAGCGGCCCTGCTTGACCGACTCGGGGAACCAGTTCGTCTTCTCGTTCTCCCGCAGCATCGCGTCCTTGACGGCGGTGGTGCGGATGTACCAGGACGGCTGTGCGTAGTAGAGCAGCGCGGTGTGGCAGCGCCAGCAGTGCGGGTAGCTGTGCTCGTAGGCGATGTGCTTGAAGAGCAGGCCGCGGGCGCCGAGGTCGGCGGTGAGCTGCTCGTCGGCCTTCTTGAAGAAGACGCCGCCGACCAGCGGGACGTCCTCGGCGAAGGTGCCGTCGGGGCGGACGGGGTTCACGACGGGCAGGCCGTACGCGCGGCAGACCGCGAGGTCGTCGGCACCGAAGGCGGGCGCCTGGTGGACCAGGCCCGTGCCGTCCTCGGTGGTGACGTAGTCCGCGTTGACCACGAAGTGGGCGGGGGCGTCGAAGGGCACCAGCTCGAAGGGGCGCCGGTAGGTCCAGCGCTCCATCTCCTTGCCGGTGAAGGTCTGGCCGGTGGCCTCCCAGCCCTCGCCGAGGGCCTTCTCCAGCAGGGGCTGGGCGACGACCAGCTTCTCCTCGCCGTTGGTGGCGACGGCGTACGTCACCTCGGGGTGGGCGGCCACGGCGGTGTTGGAGACCAGGGTCCACGGGGTGGTGGTCCACACGACGAGGGCGGCCTCGCCGGCGAGCGGGCCGGAGGTCAGCGGGAAGCGCACGTAGACCGAGGGGTCGATCACGGTCTCGTAGCCCTGGGCCAGCTCGTGGTCGGACAGGCCGGTGCCGCAGCGCGGGCACCAGGGGGCGACACGGTGGTCCTGGACCAGCAGGCCCTTGCCGAAGATCTCCTTCAGCGACCACCAGACCGACTCGACGTACTCCGGGTCCATGGTCCGGTACGCGTCGTCGAGGTCGACCCAGTAGCCCATGCGGGTGGTGAGCTCGGTGAACGCGTCGGTGTGGCGGGTCACGGACTCGCGGCACTTGGCGTTGAACTCGGCGATGCCGTAGGCCTCGATGTCCTGCTTGCCGTTGAAGCCGAGCTCCTTCTCGACGGCGAGCTCGACGGGCAGGCCGTGGCAGTCCCAGCCGGCCTTGCGGGCCACGTGGTAGCCGCGCATGGTGCGGAAGCGGGGGAAGACGTCCTTGAAGACGCGGGCCTCGATGTGGTGCGCGCCGGGCATGCCGTTCGCGGTGGGCGGGCCCTCGTAGAAGACCCACTCGGGGCGGCCCTCGGACTGCTCGAGGGTCTTGGCGAAGGTCTTGCTCTCGCGCCAGAAGTCGAGAACGGCGTGTTCGAGGGCGGGCAGGTCGACCTGGGCGGGTACCGGGCGGTACTGCGGCGGTGTGGTCATGAGGCTGAACTCTTCCTCCGGCGGTGTGGCGCTTCCGTCCGGAGGGACGAGAGCCGCCGCCTCCTTCGTCGAGGACGCGCTCCCGCGGTACCACCCTCCTTGGCCACCGGACGGGTCCGGCGGCCCCCTCATTGGGGTGCGAAGCCGGTTCTACTTGCCGTACGGGCTCCGCGTGGGCCTGTGGCGGCTTTCTTCCGGCGGCTCAGGGGTGATCCTTCACGTCGCGCTCGCCCCCGGGCTCTCACCGTCCCCGGGTCGCTCACGGCTGCGTCCGACGCTACTCGTCCCCGTCCATGCCTTTCGCTGGGCCCAGTGTACGGGGCGGGGGCGTCCGCGGCAGACCGGTTTTCGGCGGGTTGCGGCGCGGCGCGCGGCCGGGCTGCGGCCGGGGCGAGGGCGTGACCCGAACGGTCCGATGCCCCGGCCGCACCGCGCGGCGGCACGTCGGGGCGGATTACCCGGCCGTGGGCTGGGCACAACGGATGCAGGTTGGCCGGGGCGGACGCGTGCCCCGTTGCCGAGGGACAGGAGGCGATTTATCGTTCCGGCAGGATTCGCGAGCAAGGTCACAGTATGTGAAGGGGCCGCGGCCATGGTGGCGAGAAAGACCGCCGGGAGGACTCCCGAGAAGGCTGTCGGAAAGGCCGCCGCACAGGCCTCGGCGGCCAAGGGTGCGGCTTCGGCCCGAAAGCCGGCCGCTGCGGTGAAGAAGGCCGACGGGGCGACCGCGAAGGCGGCCGGCAAGGCGCCGGTGAAGACCGCTGTGAAGACCGCCGTGAAGACGGCGGCCGTGACGACCGCGGCGGCCGGGACGACCGCGAAGGCTCCGGCGAGGGCCGCGGCGGCGAAGACGGCCGCGAAGGCTCCGGCGAAGACGGCCGCGAAAGGGGCCGCCAAGGCGGCCGCGCAGACCACCGCCGTGAAGACCACCGCCGGCAGCACCACCGCCCGGAAGACCGCGGCGGTCGCCAAGAAGGCCACGAAGACGACCGCGACGACCGCGAGGAAGGCCGCGGCCGAGGGGGCGGCGCAGGCCGCGCAACAGACGGGAGCCCGGAGAGTGGTTGCCAGGAAGAGCACCGGCACGGCCAGGAAGACGGCCGAGGCCGCCACCAGCGGGCTGCCGAAGGCGAGGGCCACCGGGGCCCCGGCCGCCCCCGGCGAGCTCGCCGTACGGCCCGGCGAGGAACCGTGGACCCCGGCGGAGGTCGCCGCGGCGCGGACCGAGCTGGAGACCGAGGCGGAGCGGCTGCGCGACGAGCTGCTGGCCTCCGAGGAGGCGATCACGGGCCTGATGCGGGATTCCGGCGACGGCGCGGGCGACGACCAGGCCGACACCGGGACCAAGAACATCACCCGCGAGTCCGAGATGGCCCTCGCCGCCAACGCCCGCGAGATGCTGGAGCAGACCGAGCGGGCCCTGGAGCGGCTGGACGCGGGCACGTACGGGCTCTGCGAGAGCTGCGGGCAGCCCATCGGCAAGGCCCGCATGCAGGCCTTCCCGCGGGCCACCCTCTGCGTGGACTGCAAGCAGAAGCAGGAGCGGCGGCACTGAGCGGCCTCGGGCCGGGGGGCGCGGTCGGGGGGACCCTGACGTACCCTCGTGTCTGGTCAGGGTCCAGGAACCTGACAGGGCTGTGTCATCGCAACCCGGTTCGCGCTAGTTCGAGGGACTCACGTGGCAGAGGCGGAGCGCATCATCGGTACGCCGGAGGTCGGGGACGACGCCCAGCCCGGGCCCGCGGCACCCAAGGGGCGCCGGCGGATCACGGCGCTGCTGGTCGTGGCGCTGCTCGCCTACCTGGTGGACCTCGGCACCAAGATGGTCGTCGTGGCGGAGCTGGAGCACCAGCCGCCGATCCGGATCATCGGCGACCTGCTGAAGTTCGAGGCGATCCGCAACCCCGGAGCGGCCTTCGGCTTCGGCGAGGCCTTCACGATCATCTTCACCCTGATCGCGGCCACCGTGATCGTCGTGATCGTCCGGCTCGCCCGCAAGCTGTACAGCCTGCCCTGGGCGATCGCGCTGGGCCTGCTGCTCGGCGGCGCGCTGGGCAACCTGACCGACCGGATCTTCCGCTCACCGGGCGTGTTCCGGGGGGCCGTGGTCGACTTCATCGCGCCCGCGCACTTCGCCGTCTTCAACCTCGCCGACACCGCCATCGTGTGCGGCGGCATCCTGATCGTGCTGCTCTCGTTCAAGGGCCTGGACCCGGACGGCACGGTCCACAAGGACTGAAGACGGCAGCAGGCCGGACCGTGCCCCTCGCCGCGTCCGGCATACTCGACGGGTGAGCACGATTCCCGAGATCCGCACCCTGCCCGTACCCGACGGCCTCGAAGGCGAGCGCGTCGACGCCGCCATCTCCCGCATGTTCGGGTTCTCCCGGACCAAGGCCGCCGAGCTCGCCGCCGCGGGGAAGGTCTCGGTCGACGGCAGCGTCGTCGGGAAGTCCGAGCGCGTGCACGGCGGCGCCTGGCTCGAAGTGGAGATGCCCGCCCCGCCCCGCGCGGTCGAGGTCGTCGCCGAGCCGGTGCCCGGCATGGAGATCATCCACGACGACGACGACGTCGTGGTCATCATGAAGCCCGTCGGCGTCGCCGCCCACCCGAGCCCCGGCTGGACCGGCACCACCGTCATCGGCGGCCTCGCCGCCGCCGGCTACCGGATCTCCACCTCCGGCGCCGCCGAGCGCCAGGGCATCGTGCACCGCCTCGACGTCGGCACGTCCGGCCTGATGGCCGTCGCCAAGTCGGAGCGCGCCTACACCTCGCTGAAGAACCAGTTCCGCGAGCGCGTCGTGGACAAGCGCTACCACGCCCTTGTCCAGGGCCACCCGGACCCGATGAGCGGCACCATCGACGCCCCCATCGGCCGGCACCCCAGCGCGGACTACAAGTGGGCCGTGACCCAGGAGGGCAAGCCCTCGGTCACCCACTACGACCTGATCGAGGCCTTCCGCGCCGCGTCGCTGCTGGACATCAAGCTGGAGACGGGACGCACCCACCAGATCCGCGTCCACATGTCCGCCCACCGGCACCCCTGCGTCGGCGACCTCACCTACGGCGCCGACCCGACCATCGCCAAGCGCCTGAGGCTGACCCGCCAGTGGCTGCACGCGGTGCGCCTCGGCTTCGAGCACCCGGCGGACGGGCAGTGGGTGGAGTTCGAGAGCAAGTACCCCGATGACCTCCAGCACGCGCTGGACGTCATCCGCGCGGAGAGCGAATGACCCTGCCCTTCACGGTACGGCGGGCCGTCTCGCCCGAGGACCTGAAGGCCTGCTTCGCGGTGCGGACGGAGGTGTTCGTCGTCGAGCAGTCCGTCCCGGAGGCGATCGAGTACGACGCGTACGACGCCGGCGCGGTCCACGTGCTGGCCGTGGCACCTGACGGGAGCCCGCTCGGCACCGGCCGGCTGCTCCACGGGCCGGCCGCCCTCGGCAAGACCGGCGACCCGGCGGTCGGCTCGCTCGGCCGACTCGCGGTGACCGCCGCCGCCCGCGGTCTCGGCGTCGGGGCCGCGCTGGTCCGGGCGATCGAGGCGGAGGCGGCGCAGCTCGGCCTCCGCGCGGTCGACCTGGGGGCCCAGACGCACGCCCTCGGCTTCTACGAGCGGCTCGGATACGAGGCCTACGGGCCCGAGTTCGAGGAGGCGGGCATCCCGCACCGCTCGATGCGCCGCACCCTGCCGTAGCGCGCGGGTCCACGGCCGCCGCGGTCGCGCCGGGCGCGCTCGCCGCCCCCGACCCGGCCCGCGGCTGCTCAGCCGGGCCCGCCCGGGCCGCTGCCGTCCGCCGGGTCCGGGGCCCCGGTGTCCCCGGCGGTGCCCGGCCGGGGCGGGGCCGGGGACGTGGCGATCCGGGGGAGGGCGTGCGGGTGCCGGTGCACCAGCCAGGCGATCATGCGCTCGCGGACCGCGCAGCGGACGGTCCAGATGTCGGAGGCGTTCTTGGCGGTGACCACCGCGCGGACCTGGATGGTGTGCGGGGTGGTGTCCGTCACGGCCAGGCTGCCGGTCCGGCCGTCCCATTCCGGCACCTCCTTCAGGATCTGCTGGAGCTGATCGCGCATCGGCTCCAGCGGGGCGCTGTGGTCGAGGTGCCAGAAGACGGTGCCGGTCATCTCGGCGCCGCCGCGCGACCAGTTCTCGTACGGCTTGCTCGTGAAATACGACACAGGCATGGTGATCCGGCGCTCGTCCCAGGTGCGGACCACCAGGAAGGTGAGGGTGATCTCCTCGACGGTGCCCCACTCCCCGTCCACGACGACGGTGTCGCCGATGCGCACGGTGTCGCCGAAGGCGATCTGGAGGCCGGCGAAGAGGTTGCCGAGCGTGGACTGGGCGGCGATGCCGGCGACGATGCCGATGATGCCCGCCGAGGCCAGCAGGGAGGCGCCGACCGTCCGCATCGCCGGGAAGGTGAGCAGCATGGCCGCGACCGCGATCACCGCCACCGCCGCCGTGACCACCCGCTGGATCAGCGTCACCTGGGTGCGCACCCGGCGCACCCGCGCCTCGTCCGCGGTCCGGTCGGCGTAGCGGGCGTACACGGAGTCCACGACCGCCGTCGCGATGCGCACCAGCAGCCAGGCCGTCGAGGCGATCAGTACGAGGGTGAGGGCGCGGCCCACGGCTGCGGTGTGCTCGGGCAGGATCCGGGCCTGGCGGTGCGCGCCGTAGAGCAGGGCGGTGGCCAGCGTGAGCCGGAACGGGGTGCGGCAGCGGCGCAGCAGCCCCCACAGCGGGGTCTCCCCGTGGCGGGCGTCGGCGCGGCGCAGCAGCAGGTCCAGCAGCCAGCCGGCGACGAGGGTGACGGCCAGCACCCCGCCGACGACCAGGGCCGGGCGCAGAACGGTGTCCGTGTCCATGGACGTGAACCTAACCGCAACGGGCGCGCGGAAACTGGCACGATGGTGTGCATGAACATCGTGCTCTTCCATTCGACGTACGGGCTGCGGCCCGCGGTGCACGCGGCGGCCGACCGGCTGCGCGCCGCCGGGCACCAGGTCCAGGTGCCCGATCTCTTCGAGGGGCGCACCTTCGAGACCGTCGAGGAGGGCATGGCCTTCCGGGACGAGACCGGCCGGGACGAGCTGCTCCGGCGCGCGGTGCTCGCCGCCGCGCCCCACTCCGACCAGGGGCTCGTGTACGCGGGCTTCTCCTTCGGCGGCTCCCTCGCCCAGCACTTGGCGCTGGCCGACGAGAAGGCGCGCGGGCTGCTGCTCCTGCACGGCACGGCCGACCTGGAGGAGGACGCCGCGGTCGACGACCTGCCGGTGCAGCTGCACGTCGCCGACCCGGACCCGTTCGAGCCCCACGACTGGCTGACGGCCTGGTACCTGCGGATGCAGCGGGCGGGCGCGGACGTCGAGATCCACCGATACCCGGGGGCCGGGCACCTGTTCACCGACCCGGACCTCGACGACTACGACGCGGAGGCCGCGGAGCAGGCCTGGAAGGCGGCGCTCGCCTTCCTCGACAGCCTGTAGCCGCCGCCGTTCGGCGGCAGCGGGGCCGGGAGCCGGAACACGCCACGAGGGGCGGGGCACACCGTGTGCCCCGCCCCTCGTGCGTCAGCCGTGGCCAGGCCGGGTCAGGCCCCCCGGTGAGGCCCGGTCAGGCCGGTCAGGCGCGGTAGGCGCTCCACATGCTCTGCATGCGGGCCACCTGGCCGGCGGTGAACTGGTACATGCAGGAGTCGTAGGTGTAGTCCATGAAGTTGTGGATCGGGTCGGCGCCGGCCTTGCTGGCGCAGCTGTCGCGGCCGGTCGGGCACTCGTACGCGGCGCTCTTCTCGGCCGGGGTGTCGGCGACGGAGTCACCGCTGCCGTTGCAGCCGCCCTGGAAGGTGTGGTACAGGCCCATCCAGTGGCCGACCTCGTGGGTGGCGGTGTCGCCCTCGTTGTAGTTGGCGGCGGAGCCGCCCGGCAGCGAGGTGTTGAGCAGGACCACGCCGTCCATCTGCGGCTGGGAGGCGTAGGAGCTCGGGAAGGTCGCCCAGCCGAGCAGGCCGCCGCCGAGGTTGGCCGTGTAGACGTTCAGCGCGTCGGAACCGCCCTGGCGCAGGGCGTTCTTCATGTCCTTCTCGGCCTGGGAGCCGTGGGACACGCCGTACCAGGAGGCGTTGTCGGTGTAGTCGGTGGAGACCAGCTGGAACTGGTAGCCGGAGTTGACGTTGCCGGTGCCCTGGCCGCTGTAGGCGGAGTTGAGGACGGCGAGCTGGTTGTTGATGTCCGTGGCGGACAGCTTGCCCTGGGTGCCGTTGTGGATGACGTGGAAGTACACCGGGATGGTCGTCGCGGCGGTGGCCTCGGCGGCGCGCATCTGGCGCTGCGGGCCGAGCTGGGCGAGCTTCTTGGCCAGGTCGGCGTCCATGGCCTTGACCTGGGCCTCCGTCACCTCGTTGGGCTCGGCGGCGTGCTTGTCCTGCGGGCGGGCGACGCGGGCGTCGGCCGAGGCGCCGGAGGTCTCCTCGGCGCACTGCTCGGCGCCGGTCGGCGCCGCGGCGGCCAGGGTGGCCGGGGCGGAGACGGGGGTGAACGCCAGGGCGCCGGCCAGGACGGCGGGGGCCATGAGGCGGCGGCGGAGCATGGGGGATATGCGGGCGGAAGCGCGCACGTGGAACTCCTCGCAAGCGTGGTGGGGGGTGAGGGATTTCCTCACGCTGGCGCGAAGCTTATGTGTCCATGTCATGCACCTAGCAAGACCTGTAAGTAAAAGATTTGTTGCTTCTGAGGTTGAGGGGGCACTTGGTCTGCACCAAGCACCCCCTTGCGCCAATGATGTGACGAACCGTCAGTAAGATCGTCCGCTCAGCGGACGGGCGCCCAGACCCGTTCCACCTTCTGAGTGCCGTTCAGCGTGCGGTACGAGCGGGACCACGCCGACGTGGCGTCCTGCCTCCGCTTGTCGGACAGGACGTAGTAGTCCATCTGCGAGCGCTCGGCCGTCACGTCCAGCACGCCGTACCCGTGCGCGTCCATGTCGAGCCACTTCACGTGCCAGTTCGCGGCCTTGATGGCGGCCTCCGCCGCCAGTGACGCGGTGTTCGCCGGAACGTGCAGGAGGTCGTCGATGTTGTCGCTGGTCACCGACGTCACCACGAACTCCGTCGCGGCCGTCCCCGAGCCCGGGTACGTCGCCATGTTCACCGGGACCTCGTTGGCCCAGGCCATGTGGATGTCACCGGTCAGGAACACCGTGTTCTTGATGTTCCGGTCCCTCAGGTGGCCGAGCAGCTCCTTGCGGTCGTCGGTGTAGCCGTCCCACTGGTCCGTGCTGATGGCGATTCCGCCCTCGGGCAGGCCGAGGAGCTTCGCGAGCGGCGCCAGCAGGTGCGCGGGCAGGGACCCGAACGCGACCGGGGAGATCATGACCGAGGTTCCGACCAGCTTCCAGGTGGCGTCCGAGCCCGACAGGCCCGACTTGAGCCAGTCCAGCTGGGCGCGCCCGGTGATGGTGCGCTCCGGGTCGTCCACCCCTCCGCTGCCCACCTTGACCTGCTGGGAGCGGAAGCTGCGCAGGTCGAGCAGGTGCAGGTCGGCGAGGGAGCCGAAGCGCAGCCGGCGGTAGACCGTGCCGGCGGTGGAGGTGCGCACGGGCATCCACTCGAAGTAGGCGGCCTTCGCGGCGGCCGCCCGGGCCGCCCAGTCGCCCTCGGCCCCCGGGGTGTGGTTCTCGGCGCCACCCGACCAGGCGTCGTTGGCGAACTCGTGGTCGTCCCAGATGGCGACGACGGCGTGCGCCGCGTGCAGGGCCTGGAGGTCGGCGTCCGTCTTGTACTTGCCGTGCCGGGCCCGGTAGTCGGCGAGGGTGGTGATCTCGTGCAGCGGCTCGTGCCGGCGGACGGCGTACTTCTCCTCCGGGTAGCCCCCGCTCGGGTACTCGTAGATGTAGTCGCCGAGGTGCAGGATCGCGTGCAGGTCGCTGCGCGCGGCCAGGTGGCGGTACGCGGAGAAGTACCCGGCCTCCCAGTTGGCGCAGGAGACCACGCCGAAGCGGACGGAGGGGGTCGCCGCGTCGTGGCGGGGGGCGGTCAGGGTGCGCCCGACCGGGGAGGTGGCGGTGCCGGCGGTGAACCGGTAGAAGTACGGGGCTCCCGGCTTCAGTCCGCGGACGTCCGCCTTGACCGTGTGGTCGGAGGCGGCGGTGGCGGTGACCGTGCCGCTCGCGACGATCCGGGAGAACCCCCGGTCCTCGGCCACTTCCCAGCCCACCGGGGTGGCCGGGCCGGCGCCGGAGCCGGGTACGGCCTCGGGGACGGGCGTGACACGGGTCCACAGCAGGATCCCGTCGGGGAGCGGGTCGCCGGAGGCGACGCCGTGCAGGAAGGCGGGTCCGCCCGCGGCTGCGGAGGCGGGGGATATGCCCAGGGCGGCCGTCGCGAAGGGGGTGAGCGCCGCGGTGGCGGCAGCGGCCTTGACGACCGTACGGCGGCGGGGGGTTGCCGCGGTGTGGGAGGTGAGTTGACTGGTCACGGGTGGTCATATTACTGACGGGTATAACCGCCGGTACACCCCTGGGAAAGCAACGAGCGGACGAACTCTGGGAGTTCGCCCGCTCGTTGTGGCGCCGGGCCCCCGGCGCTGGGCACTCAGCCCGCGATGGCCTTGTCGACCGCCGCCGTGAACTCGTCCGGGTTCATCTTGATCTCGATCTTCTTGCCGTCCATCTTCAGCGACGGGGTGCCCTCCAGGCCCGCCTTGTCGAAGACCTTCGACATCTCGATCGCCCACCGGTTGTACGTGCCGTCCTCGACGGCCTTCTTGAACTCGGCGTTGCCCTTGAGCGCCGGGACCTGGTCGGCGACCTTCAGCAGGAACTCGTCCTTGCCGAACTTGTCGTCCCGCTCGTCGGGGTGGTTCTCCTGCGCGTACAGGGCCGCCTTGTACTCGGCGAACGCCTCGGGGCCGACGTTCAGGGCCGCGCCCAGCGCGCTCAGGGCGTTCTTCGAGCCGCTGCCGCCGAGGCCCTTGTCGAGGAAGGTGGCGCCGACGAACTGGAGCTTGTACTTGCCCGCCTCGACGTCCTTCTTGATCTGCGGGCCGACCTTCTGCTCGAACTGGGAGCAGACCGGGCAGCGGGCGTCCTCGTACAGCTCCAGCGTCTTCTTGGCGTCGGGCTTGCCGATGACGACGGTCGTGCCGTTCTCGCCCGTGGTGTTCTTCGGGGCGACCAGCTCGGCCGTCGCCGCCTTCTCCCACTCGTCGGGCTGGTTGGCCTGGACGACGGCGTAGCCGACGCCGCCGGCGAGGGCGAGGATGCCGACGACCGCGCCGGCCACGGCGATCTGCCGGCGGGCCTTGTCCTTCTTCGCCTGCTTCTCGCGCTCGGCGCGCAGCCGCTCGCGGGCCGCCGCCTTGTTGGCCTGGCTGTTGCGTGCACTCATGGTGGTCTCCGTGGGGTGTGACATGGATGAGGGGGTGTGCCGTACGGGTTCAGGCGCGCACGAGCGCGCCGCGTACGGGAGGCCCCCGCAGCCCCACGGAGTGGTCGGGCAAGCGGGTCCGGCCGGCCGGGCCGGCGTGGGCCGGGCGCGGGCCCCGGCCCGGCCGGCGGCCGGCGCCCGCCCGCGCCGAGGCCGCCGCCAGCCGCAGCGGCCGGAACGCGAGGCCGGCCACCGCGCGCAGCAGCTGCCCCAGCGCCCGCTCGCCGTACCGCAGCCAGACCGCGGCCAGCAGTCCGACGGAGACGTGCGCGCCGAGCAGCAGCCACGGCGTCCACGCCCCGGCCGGGCCGGGCAGGGCCGCGGGATGCCCGGCGGGGCCGGACATCCCGGCCAGCGGGCCGCCCAGCGGCGTTCCGGCGCACAGCTCGTGCAGCCCCAGCGCCCGCAGCGGGCCGGACACCGGGCCGCCGGAGGGCCCGTAGCAGACGTGCTGGCCGGCGGTGAAGACGGTGTCGGCGGCCAGCTCCAGCGGCACCAGCAGCCCGGCGATCGGGCCGAAGCCCCGCTCGCGGCCCGCCAGCGCCCAGGCTATGAGGAACACGGAGGCGAAGGCCCCGGCGGCCGGCGCCGGCGGCAGCGGCACCCCCGCGATCAGGACGTGCGAGCCGGCCGACAGCAGCACGACGACCGCGCTGAACAGCGCGGCCCGCAGCCCTCTCAGTCCTGCTCTTGATATGTCCATCGCCGTGAGTGTGCCATGGCTTTCTGTGAACGCATGGCTCCGGGTCCGGGGGCGGGCCCGGCTACGGCCGGATCCGGCCGTTGCGGAACAGGTCCACGAAGAGCTGGTGGTCGGCGCGGGCGCGGGCCCCGTAGGCGTGCGCGAAGTCCACCAGGAGCTCGGCGAAGCCCTCCTCGTCGGTGGCGATCGCGGCGTCGATGGCGCGCTCCGTGGAGAAGGGGACGAGGCTGTGGCCGCTCTCCGCCTCGTCGGCCGAGGCGTGCATGGTCGCGGTCGCCCGGCCCAGGTCCGCGACCACGGCCGCGATCTCCTCCGGGTCGTCCAGGTCCGACCAGTCCAGGTCCACCGCGTACGGGGAGACCTCGGCCACCAGCTGGCCGACCCGGCGTCCCCCCTCTTCGATCTCCGTCCAGCCCAGCCAGGGGTCGGCGTGCGCCTGGAGGGCGCGCTGGGAGATCACCGTGCGGTGCCCCTCGTGCCGGAAGTACTCCCGCACCGCCCGGTCGGTGATGTGCCGGGACACGGCCGGGGTCTGCGCCTGCTTGAGGTAGATCACGACGTCGTTCTCCAGGGCGTCGCTGTGGCCCTCCAGCAGGATGTTGTACGAGGGCAGCCCCGCCGAGCCGATGCCGACGCCGCGGCGGCCCACCACGTCCTTGACCCGGTAGGAGTCCGGGCGCACCAGGGATTCGTCGGGCAGGGTCTCCAGGTACTCGTCGAAGGCGGCCAGGACCTTGTAGCGGGTCGCCGCGTCGAGCTCGATGGAGCCGCCGCCGGAGGTGAAGCGGCGCTCGTAGTCCCGGATCTCGGTCATGGAGTCCAGGAGGGCGAAGCGGGTGCGGGAGCGGGCCGAGCGCAGGGCGGCCAGCAGGGGCCCCTGGGAGGTGTCCAGGGTGAAGGAGGGGACCTCCTCGTGCTTGGCGCCGGCGGCCAGGGCGTGGATCCGCTCGCGGTAGGCGGCGGCGTAGATCCGCACCAGCTCGCCGATCTGATCGTCGCTGAGCGCCTTGGCGTGGCCGATCAGGGCCACGGAGGCCGCGAAGCGCTTGAGGTCCCAGGTGAAGGGGCCGACGTAGGCCTCGTCGAAGTCGTTGACGTTGAAGACGAGGCGGCCGGTGGAGTCCATGTACGTGCCGAAGTTCTCGGCGTGCAGATCACCGTGGATCCACACCCGGCCGGTCCGGTCGTCCAGGTAGGGCCCGCCGTGGCGCTCGCGCTCCAGGTCGGCGTAGAAGAGGCAGGCGGTGCCCCGGTAGAAGGCGAAAGCGGAGGCGGCCATCTTCCGGAACTTGACCTGGAAGGCGGCGGGGTCGGCGGCGAGCAGCTCACCGAAGGCGGTGTCGAAGACATCCAGTATCTGTTCGGCGCGCTGTTCGTTCGCCGTCTCGGGGACCGCCATGGCGGGTTCCTCCTGGTGCACGGGCTGGACTGGTTCCGACCGACTGGACGCCGTGCGGGACCACCTGGTTCTGCAACGCCCGACCGTACCCCCAGGTGCCCGGAATGTGTCACCCGTGGGACGTAGGATTCGAAGCTGCCCCCTACCCCGCCCCCGGAGGTCCCGCGCCGTGGCCAAGACGCCGTTCACGCACCTGCACGTCCACACCCAGTACTCGCTGCTGGACGGTGCCGCGCGGCTGAAGGACATGTTCGCGGCGTGCAACGAGATGGGCATGTCGCACATCGCCATGTCCGACCACGGCAACCTGCACGGCGCGTATGACTTCTTCCACACCGCGCAGAAGGCCGGGATCACGCCGATCATCGGCATCGAGGCGTACGTGGCGCCCGAGTCCCGCCGCAACAAGCGGAGGATCACCTGGGGCCAGCCGCACCAGAAGCGGGACGACGTCTCCGGCTCCGGCGGCTACACGCACAAGACGATCTGGGCGGCGAACGACACCGGCCTGCACAACCTCTTCCGGCTGTCCTCCGACGCCTACGCCGAGGGCTGGCTCACGAAGTGGCCCCGCATGGACAAGGAGACCATCGCCCAGTGGTCGGAGGGCCTGATCGCCTCCACCGGCTGCCCCTCGGGCGAGGTGCAGACCCGCCTGCGCCTCGGCCAGTTCGACGAGGCGGTCAAGGCGGCCTCGGACTACAAGGACATCTTCGGCGAGGGCCGCTACTTCCTGGAGCTGATGGACCACGGCATCGAGATCGAGCGCCGGGTCCGCGACGGCCTGCTGGAGATCGGCAAGAAGCTCGGCATCCCGCCGCTGGTCACCAACGACTCCCACTACACGTACGCGCACGAGGCCGGCGCGCACGACGCCCTGCTCTGCATCCAGACCGGCAAGAACCTCTCCGACCCGGACCGCTTCCGCTTCGACGGCTCCGGCTACTACCTGAAGTCCACGGAGGAGATGTACGCCATCGACTCCTCGGACGCCTGGCAGGAGGGCTGCGCGAACACCCAGCGGGTGGCGGAGCAGATCGACACCGAGGGCATGTTCAAGTTCCGGAACCTGATGCCGAAGTTCGACATCCCGGAGGGCTACACCGAGGTCACCTGGTTCCGCGAGGAGACCATGAGGGGGATGCACCGCCGCTTCCCGGGCGGCATCCCCGAGGACCGCATGAAGCAGGTCGAGTACGAGATGGACACGATCATCTCGATGGGCTTCCCGGGCTACTTCCTCGTGGTCGCCGACTTCATCATGTGGGCCAAGAACCAGGGCATCGCGGTGGGCCCCGGCCGTGGCTCCGCGGCCGGCTCGATCGTCGCGTACGCCATGGGCATCACCGACCTCGACCCGATCCCGCACGGCCTGATCTTCGAGCGGTTCCTCAACCCCGAGCGCGTCTCCATGCCCGACGTCGACATCGACTTCGACGAGCGCCGGCGCGTCGAGGTGATCAGGTACGTGACCGAGAAGTACGGCGCCGACAAGGTCGCCATGATCGGCACGTACGGCACGATCAAGGCCAAGAACGCGATCAAGGACTCGGCTCGCGTGCTGGGCTACCCGTACGCCATGGGCGACCGGCTCACCAAGGCCATGCCTGCCGACGTCCTCGGCAAGGGCATCCCGCTCTCCGGCATCCTCGACCCCTCGCACCCCCGCTACGGCGAGGCCGGCGAGATCCGCGGGATGTACGAGAACGAGCCGGACGTGAAGAAGGTCATCGACACCGCCCGCGGTGTGGAGGGCCTGGTCCGCCAGATGGGCGTGCACGCCGCCGGCGTGATCATGTCCAGCGAGAAGATCACCGACCACGTGCCCGTCTGGGTGCGGCACACCGACGGCGTCACCATCACCCAGTGGGACTACCCGAGCTGCGAGTCGCTCGGCCTGCTGAAGATGGACTTCCTCGGCCTGCGCAACCTCACGATCATGGACGACGCCGTCAAGATGGTGAAGGCCAACAAGGGGATCGACATCGACCTCCTGGCCCTCCCGCTCGACGACCCCAAGACCTTCGAGCTGCTCCAGCGCGGCGACACCCTCGGCGTCTTCCAGTTCGACGGCGGGCCCATGCGGTCCCTGCTGCGGCTGATGAAGCCCGACAACTTCGAAGACATCTCCGCCGTGTCCGCCCTGTACCGGCCGGGCCCGATGGGCATGAACTCGCACACGAACTACGCCCTGCGCAAGAACAAGCAGCAGGAGATCACCCCGATCCACCCCGAGCTGGAGAAGCCGCTCGAAGAGGTCCTCGCGGTCACCTACGGCCTGATCGTCTACCAGGAGCAGGTGCAGAAGGCCGCCCAGATCATCGCCGGCTACTCGCTCGGCGAGGCCGACATCCTCCGCCGCGTCATGGGCAAGAAGAAGCCCGAGGAGCTGGCCAAGAACTTCACGATCTTCCAGGAGGGCGCCCGCAAGAACGGCTACTCGGACGAGGCCATCCAGGCGCTGTGGGACGTGCTGGTCCCCTTCGCCGGCTACGCCTTCAACAAGGCCCACTCCGCCGCGTACGGCCTGGTCTCGTACTGGACCGCCTACCTCAAGGCCAACCACCCGGCCGAGTACATGGCCGGCCTGCTCACCTCGGTCAAGGACGACAAGGACAAGTCCGCCGTCTACCTGAACGAGTGCCGCCGCATGGGCATCAAGGTGCTCCCGCCGAACGTCAACGAATCCGAGTCGAACTTCGCCGCCCAGGGCGACGACGTGATCCTCTTCGGCCTCACCGCCGTCCGCAACGTCGGCCAGAACGTGGTGGACTCGATCATCAAGACCCGCAAGGCCAAGGGGAAGTACTCCTCCTTCCCGGACTTCCTCGACAAGGTCGAGGCCGTGGTCTGCAACAAGCGCACCATCGAATCGCTGATCAAGGCCGGCGCCTTCGACGAGATGGGGCACACCCGCAAGGGCCTCGTCGCCCAGCACGAGCCGATGATCGACACCGTGGTCGCGGTCAAGCGCAAGGAGGCCGAGGGCCAGTTCGACCTCTTCGGCGCCATGGGCGACGAGGGCGGCGACGAGCCCGGCTTCGGCCTCGACGTCGAGTTCTCCGACGTGGAGTGGGAGAAGTCCTACCTGCTCGCCCAGGAGCGCGAGATGCTCGGCCTGTACGTCTCCGACCACCCGCTCTTCGGCCTGGAGCACGTCCTGTCCGACAAGACGGACGCGGGCATCTCCCAGCTCACCGGCGGCGAGCACGCCGACGGGGCCGTCGTCACCATCGGCGGCATCATCTCGGGCCTCCAGCGGAAGATGACCAAGCAGGGCAACGCCTGGGCCATCGCCACCGTCGAGGACCTCGCCGGCTCCATCGAGTGCATGTTCTTCCCCGCCACCTACCAGCTCGTCTCCACCCAGCTGGTCGAGGACGCGGTCGTCTTCGTCAAGGGCCGCCTCGACAAGCGCGAGGACGTGCCCCGGCTCGTCGCCATGGAGCTGATGGTCCCCGACCTTTCCGCGGCCGGGACGAACGCCCCCGTCGTCCTCACCATCCCCACCGTCAAGGTCACCCCTCCGATGGTCACCCGGCTGGGCGAGATCCTCCGCCACCACAAGGGCAACACCGAGGTCCGGATCAAGCTCCAGGGGCCCCGGTCCACCACCGTGCTGCGCCTCGACCGGCACCGGGTCCAGCCCGACCCGGCCCTCTTCGGCGACCTCAAGGTGCTCCTCGGACCGTCCTGCCTGGCCGGCTGACCGCCCGACCCGTCACCGCCGGCGCACCGGCACCGCAGCAGAGGGCGCGCCCGGAACGCCTCCGGGCGCGCCCTCGCGCATCTGCCCCACGGCGCCGGCGGCGCCGGGCGGCGGCGTCAGTTGTGGCCGAAGCGCTTCTGCTTGCCCTTGCGCGCCATATCCATCGGACTCGGCGACGACGAGGAGGACGACTCGGACGACGTCTCCTGCGAGCCCTTCGACGGTTCCTGCGCCGAGGAGCGCTGCTGCTTCGGCTGCTTCTGGTTCTTGTTCTTGGCCATGGTGGAGCCTCCGTGAGGGTCTAGGGGCCAGGACCGCCTTCACACTCACACAGCATCACAAACCGCGCATTTTGGATCTTTCCCGCGTGCCGCCGACCGCCCGCGTCCCGAAAACCGTGAGATACGCCACGCCGATGATCCAGTTCCGGCCGTCAACACCCGTGTGGTCGGGCAGACTCGGGGAAAACCAGAGGATCCCCCCACGGAAGAGGTGGAACGCGTGGACCGCTGCGTCGTCCTGGTGGACGCCGGCTATCTGCTGGGCGCCGCCGCAAGCCTTCTCGCGGGTGAGCCCTCCCGCTCCCGCATCACCGTCGACCACGCCGCCCTCATCCACGGCCTGCGCGAACGGGCCGAGGCCGACACCCAGCAGCCCCTGCTGCGCATCTACTGGTTCGACGGTGCACCCGACCGGGTGCCCCAGCCCGAACACCGCCGGCTGCGCGTCATGCCCCGGGTCACCGTCCGGCTCGGCGCCCTGACCCGCAGCGACGGCCGCTGGGCGCAGAAGGGCGTGGACGCCGCCATGCACGCCGAGCTCACCGAGCTGGCCCGCAACCGCGCCTGCTCCGACATCGTGCTCGTCACGGGTGACGGGGACCTCCTGCCCGGCCTGATGTCCGCCAAGGAGCACGGCGTCGCCGTCCACCTGTGGGCCGTCCAGGCCGCCGACGGCGACTACAACCAGTCCGAGGACCTCGTCGCCGAGGCCGACGAGCGCCGCGTCCTGGACCGGGCCTGGATCACCCGCGCCGTCCGCGCCAAGGACCTCACCGGCCTGTGCTCGCCCCCGCCCGCGCCCCGCCCCGAGATCGCCGCGATCCTCTCCGCCCCGCTGCCCGAGGCGGCCCTCGCCGAGGCCGCCCGCAGCGCCGCCGCGGGCGCCCCGGCCGCGGACCCGGCCCCGGCCGCCCCCGAGGCCGGCGCAGCGCCCGTGCCCGCCCCCGCCGTCGGCGGCAGGACCGTACCCACCCCGAAGGACCTCGCCGGCTCCCTGCGTTCCCCCGGCAACCAGCCCGGTCCCGCGCACGGCCACGGCGTCACCCCCTCCCCCTCCCCGGCCAGCGCCCTGCGCTGGTCCTCCGACAAGGGCTGGATCGACCGGCCCGGCCCGCTCGGCGAACCCGCCGAGACCGCCTCCCTGCCCACCCTCGCCCAGCTCACCAGCGCCGAGCAGCGCTGGGCGGACCGCGAGGAGGACATCACCACCGTCGGCGGCGACCCGTTCGAGGTCGGCCAGGTCTTCGCCCGGCGCTGGATGGAACGCCTCCCGGAAGCCGTCCACCTGCAGAAACTCGCCACCATGTACCCGCGGATCCCGCACCGCATCGACGGGGAGCTGCTGCGCTACGCCGCCCGGTTCGGCCTCCTCGCCCACAAGGACGACCAGATCGACGAACACGACCGGTACGCCATCCGCGCCGGCTTCTGGCGGGAGATCGACGTCCGCGCCGCGGCCGAGCGGGTACCCGCCCCACCGACCGCCGCGCCGGGAGTCCCCGCGACCCCGGCGCCCGAGTAGGGGCCGGGGCCGCGTAGGCTGCTCCCTCGTGAGTACGGGCACAGCACCAGCGAGACCGCAGGGCAGCCGCAGCACGACGGCGGCCGCGGCGGCGCCGGCGGCCGACGGCGTGGTCTGCACCGTGCGTGACCTGGTCAAGACCTACCCCGCCGTACGCGGCCGGCGCGGGACCCCCGCCCTGCCCGAGACCCGCGCCAACGACGGGATCTCCCTGGACGTCCGGCGCGGCGAGGTCTTCGGCCTGCTCGGCCCCAACGGCGCCGGCAAGTCCACCCTCGTCCGGCAGCTCACCGGGCTGCTGCGGCCCGACTCCGGCTCCGTGGCCCTGCTCGGCCACGACCTCGTACGCCACCCCGAACGGGCGGCCCGGCTCCTCGCCTACCTCGGCCAGGAGTCCACCGCCCTCGACGAGCTCACCGTGGCCCTCGCCGCCGAGACCACCGGACGGCTGCGCGGCCTCGGCGCCCGCGCCGCCCGGGACGCCCGGGACGCCGTCCTGGAGGAGCTCGGGCTGACCGCGATCGCCGGGCGGCCCCTGAAGATGCTGTCCGGCGGGCAGCGGCGGCTGGCCTGCTTCGCCGCCGCCCTGGTGGGGGAGCGGCAGGTGCTGGTCCTCGACGAGCCCACCACCGGCATGGACCCCGTCGCCCGGCGGGCGGTGTGGTCGGCCGTGGACCGGCGGCGCGCCCGGCACGGCACCACCGTCCTGCTCGTCACCCACAACGTCATCGAGGCCGAGACCGTCCTCGACCGGGTCGCCGTCATCGACCAGGGCAAGGTCATCGCCTGCGACACGCCCGCCGCGCTGAAGGCCCGGATCTGCGACGAGGTCCGCCTCGAACTCGTGTGGCGGACCGCGCCGCCGCTGGACGTGCCCGAGGTCGCCGCGCTCGCCGCGACGGCAGCCGAGTCCGGGCGCCGCTGGGTGCTGCGGCTGCCGCCGGACGAGGCGCGGGCCGCCGTGGCCGCGGTGACCGGCGGCCCGGCCTTCGCCGCCCTCGACGACTTCAAGCTGGCGACCCCGAGCCTGGAGGACGTCTACCTCGCGCTGGGCGGGCGCACCACGAAGGGCCTGGTGAAGTCGTGAGCACTGCCGACGCAACCGCAGCCGCCCCCGCTGCCGCCGACGCGGGCGCGCTGGCCCCCCGGGCCCGCTTCCTCCCCTCGCTCGCCGCCGTGTACCGGGCGCAGCTGTCCCGGGCCCGGGTGGCGCGGATCCCGCTGCTGTTCGTCGCCACCTTCCAGTCCGTCGGGATCATGATCCTGATGCGGGGCGTGGTGGACGGCGGTACCGAGGCGCAGGCCGTCGTGGCCGGTTCCTCGGTGCTGGTCGTCGCGTTCGTGGCGCTGAACCTGCTCGCCCAGTACTTCGGCCAGCTGCGGGCCGGCGGCGGCCTGGACCACTACGCCACGCTGCCCGTCCCGCCCGCCTCGGTGGTGCTGGGCGCGGCCGCCGCGTACGCCTCCTTCACCCTGCCGGGCACCCTGGTCACCGCGGTGTTCGGGTGCCTGCTGTTCGGGCTGCCGATGGGCGGGCTGTGGATCCTGGCCGCGGTGGTGCCGCTGGCCGGGGCGGCGCTGGCCGGGCTGGGCGCGGCCCTCGGCCTGCTCGCGCCGCGGCAGGAGCTGGCCACGCTGGCCGGGCAGCTGGGCATGTCGGCGGCGCTGCTGCTGGGCGTGCTGCCGGCCGAGCGGATGCCCGGCGTGATCGTGTGGGCGCGGGACCTGCTGCCGTCGACGTACGGGGTGGAGGCCTTCGCGCGGACCTTCGCACCGCACCCCGACTGGGCGGCCGTCGCCGCCGACCTCGCCGTGTGCGGGGCCGTGGGCGTGCTGTCGCTGTCCGCCGCCACCTGGGCCTACCGGCGGGCCGCCGTCCGCTGACTCCGGTTCCGCCCCGGCCCGGCACACCTGGCACGATGTGGGGGTGACCGAACCCGTGACCACGCCGCCCCCCGTCGAACCGCCGCCGCCCGGCAGACCGGCCGCATCCGGCGTCACCGCCGGGGACGTCCGCGACGGGGCCGCCGCCACGCTCGTCGTCGGGGCGTCCGGGGCGCTCCTCGGGCTGCTGTGGGCGTGGCTGGCGCCGCGCGCCGAGTACGTGTCGAACGGGCAGGCGGTCTTCCTGCGCAACACCGAGAGCGAGGCCCGGATAGGGGCCGACAGCACGTTCCTGCTGCTCTCGATCGGGATGGGCGTGCTCGCCGCCGTCCTCCTCTTCCTGTGGCGCCGCCGCGGCGGCGCCCCCCAGGTGATCGGGCTGGGCATCGGCTCCTGCGCCGCCTCCTGGCTCGGATGGCGCACCGGCGAGTGGCTGGGCGGCTCCGGCGACGTGGCCGCCGCCGCGGCAGCGGCGGGCAAGGGCGTGCCGTTCGAAGCACCGCTGGAGCTGCTCGCGTACGGGGTGCTGCTGGCCTGGCCGATGACCGCGCTCCTCGTCCACCTCGGTCTGACGGCCCTGTGGACCCCGTACGACCCGGAGCCCGGCCACGACCCGGCCGACGCCGCCCGCCCGGGCCCCGGCGCCGTCTACCCGCCGCCCCACGTGCACGCCGACCCGGCGGCCCAGGAGCCCCCGCGGCCCTGACGGCCGTACGGGGGCGCCGCGGCCCCCGAGGCCGCTCAGGCGCGGGCGATCGGGGCCAGGGTCGCCGCCGTCAGCGCGGCCAGGGCGGCAGGCGCCAGCTCGACCTCCAGCCCGCGCCGGCCGGCCGACACGCAGATGGTGGGGTGCGCCTCGGCGGAGGAGTCCACGACCGTCCGCAGCCGCTTGCGCTGCCCCAGCGGGGAGATGCCGCCCACCACGTAGCCGGTGGTGCGCTCGGCCAGCGACGGATCCGCCATCACCGCCTTCTTCGCGCCGACGGCGGAGGCCAGGGCCTTCAGGTCGAGGCTGCCGGAGACCGGGACCACCGCCACCGTGAGGACCCCGTCCGTGTCCGTGACGAGCGTCTTGAAGACCTGGTCCGGGCTCACCCCCATGGCCTCCGCCGCCTCCTGCCCGTACGAGGGGTGCGCGGGGTCGTGCTCGTAGGAGTGGGTGGTGAAGTCCGCTCCGGCCGCGGTGAGCGCCGCGATCGCCGGGGTCGCCGCGGACGCGGCCTTCTTCTTCGCCATCAGTCAGGGCTCCCGATCGGTTCGGTGGTCAGTTCGGGCTGGTCGGCATCCGGGTCAGGTCCACCGCGGGCAGCGACGGCAGGTGGCGGATCAGCGCCGTCTCCGCGCGCAGCAGCTTCAGCTCCTCCGCCAGCCGCGTCGCCGTGTCCGGGGCCTGGAGCAGCCGCTGCCTGGCCGGGGTGTCCAGCACCGCCGCCGCCGCCACCAGGTACGACACCACCGACGGCTCGTCGGGCAGCTCCGCCGCCGAGGCCAGCGACCGCTCGCGGGCCGCGGCCAGCCGCTTCTGGTACGTCCGGAACGCCCGCAGCACCCCCTCCGCCAGGGCCCCGGCGCCTTCGCCCGCCTCCTCCGGCAGCTCCTCCAGCTCCGCGACGAGGAACGCGCCCGAGGCGTCCACCGACAGCAGGCGGACCCGCGTCGTACCCGTCGCCAGGACCTCGAAGCTGCCGTCCTGCCGCTCCCGGATCGTCGCCGCGTCCGCGATGCAGCCCACCCGGTGGAACGCCTGGACCGGGTCCGGGCCGAAGCCCGCGGCCGGGCCCCGCTCGGGCAGGGCCGTCTGGTCCGGCATGCCGGGGGCGGTCGGCGCGACCTCGCGGCCGTCGCGGATCGCGACGACCGCGAAGCGGCGCGGCTCGTCGTCGCCCGTCTTCAGCAGCTCCCGCATCATGGCGCGATAACGCTCCTCGAAGACGTTCAGCGGCAGCACGAGTCCGGGGAAAAGCACCGAGTTCAGCGGGAAGAGGGGCAGGCGAACGGTGGTCACGAGGCACAGGGTAGTGGCCGTGGGGCGGGCCCTGTCACCTCGGTTCCCGCTGGTCCGTCAGCCGCGGCGCAGCATCCGCGAGGCCCCCGCCGCCACCGTCGTCGCCAGGATCCAGCCCAGCAGGATCAGCACCGCCGAGCCCCACTGCCAGTAGCCCTTCATCATCCACTGGCCCTGCTGGCCCAGGTCGATGACCGGAAGCAGCAGGTCCAAGGCGTAGAGCAGCGGATTCCACGCGGGGTGCTCGTCCGGCTTGATGGCCGCCGGGGTGAGCCGGGCGAACAGCAGCGCGCCCGCCGCCCACAGCAGCACCATCCACAGCGCCGCCCGGCCCGGCCGGTACCCGTAGGCCACCGTCCAGTCCTGCAGGTACCCCCACGCCTTGGCCGCCGGCGGCAGCGTCGCCCGCCGCCGGCGCTGCTTGGCCAGCAGCACCTCGCGGGCGTCGGCGTCCTCGCCGCTGGCGCGCAGGACGGACGCCAGCCGCTCGTAGGGCTCCGGCGAGAACTCCGGGGTGGCCGCCGCCACCCACTCCAGCCGGCGCACCAGCGGGAAGTGGCCGCGGGGCGCGAGGTTCTCGTAGACGAAGCCCTCGATCGACACCCCGCCCGGGCCGGGCCAGCTCGTGGAGGCGTCCACCAGCTTGACCACCTTGGCCCCCGACAGCACCACCCGGCCCCGCTCCGGCCGCTCGCCGACGAACCGCAGCTCCGGGGTCTGGATCCGGCGCAGCGACACCTCCTGCTCCGCGGCCAGGGCGAACCGGGCCCCGTACAGGTCCACGGCGTCGCCGAAGCGGCCGTCGTCCAGGCGCAGCCCGCCCCGGCACTCGAAGCGCCGGGCCCGCTGCCCGCGCACCGGCGTCTGGCCCAAGCCGTACGGGGGAGTGGAGGAACCGGAGTCGCCGGGCACGTAGTCCAGCGCGATCGACGTCAGGTACAGGGTCCGCTCGACGGTCAGCTGCGGGGCGTTCAGGGCCCGCCGCCCGTGCGGGTTGCGCAGCCGGGCCCCGCGCAGGTTCATCGACCCGCCGACCTTCGCGCCGCGCAGGCTCACCTCCCCGTACGTCTCCAGCAGCTCGCCCTGGAAGTCCTGCGCGACCGACATGCCGTCCGCGGCGATGGCCCGGCCCCGGCTGTCCCGCTGCACCACGGCCTGGCTGATCAGCAGGTCCGTGCCGATCTGCGCGTCGGTCAGCCGTATCCCGCGCGCCACCCGGCAGCGCGGCAGGTGCAGGTCGCCCTCAGTGTGCAGGCGGGAGGCGTCCAGCCGGGGGATCGCGCAGTCGATCAGCCGCAGCGTGCCGAACCGGGTCTCGGACAGCTGGACCTCGCTGTCGAAGCGGCAGGACTGGAGTTCGACGTACGGCTCGACGGTGCCGCCCGACAGGTCCAGGCGGCCGGTGATCTGCACCCCGCGCAGCTTCAGCGACGCCACCCGGCCCGGCACCGGCGGCGGCCCGTGGAGCAGCAGCAGCGACACCACGTCGGCGCGGACGCTGCGCCGGGCGTCCCAGGTCCGGTCGCCGTGCGGGTCGTCCACCTCGGCGGCCCGGGCACTCAGGTCGCACACGCTCCCCGTGCGGAACGCCCGCCACATCAGGCGCTCGGCGTCGCCGAGGTCCGCCGGCTCCTCGTCCGCGCGCGGTGCCTCGGCCATGGCGGTCCCCCTCCGCTGTGCATACGTGTAGGGGGAACGTTAGGCGGAGGCGGTGACAGCCGGGGCGTGTATCAGCCAGTGATACGGGCGGACGGCTGTGGGAGCCGGTCTGAGAGAATTGGGAGGTGATCTCTCGTATCGATCTGCGCGGCGGTGCCCTCCCCGAGGGCGCGGCCCTGCGCGACCTGCTCCCCCGTGCCGAGTTCGACGTGGAAGCCGCCCTGGAGAAGGTGCGGCCCATCTGCGAGGACGTCCATCATCGTGGCACCGCGGCGCTGATCGAGTACGCGGAGAAGTTCGACGGCGTACGGCTGGAACAGGTCAGGGTGCCCGCCGAGGCCCTCGCCAAGGCCCTCGACGAGCTCGACCCGGCTGTCCGCGCCGCCCTGGAGGAGTCGATCCGCCGCGCCCGGACCGTCCACCGCGCGCAGCGCCGCACCGAGCACACCACCCAGGTGGTCCCCGGCGGCACCGTGACCGAGAAGTGGGTGCCGGTCGAGCGCGTCGGCCTGTACGCGCCCGGCGGCCGCTCCGTGTACCCGTCCTCCGTCGTCATGAACGTCGTGCCGGCCCAGGAGGCGGGCGTGGAGTCCATCGCCCTGGCCTCCCCGCCGCAGGCCGCATTCGACGGCCTGCCGCACCCGACGATCCTCGCCGCCTGCGCCCTGCTCGGCGTGGACGAGGTGTACGCGGTGGGCGGCGCCGTCGCCGTCGCGATGTTCGCGTACGGCACCGAGGACTGCCTGCCGGTCAACATGGTCACCGGCCCCGGCAACATCTGGGTCGCCGCCGCCAAGCGCTACTTCACCGGGAAGATCGGCATCGACACCGAGGCCGGTCCGACCGAGATCGCCGTCCTCGCGGACTCCACCGCCGACCCGGTGCACGTGGCCGCCGACCTGATCAGCCAGGCCGAGCACGACCCGCTGGCCGCCGCCGTCCTGGTCACCGACTCCGAGGACCTCGCGGCCGCCGTCGAGAAGGAGCTCGAACCGCAGGTCGCGGCCACCAAGCACGTCGAGGACCGGATCCGCCCGGCGCTCGCCGGCAAGCAGTCCGCGATCGTGCTGGTCGACAGCCTGGAGGACGGCCTGAAGGTCGTCGACGCGTACGGCGCCGAGCACCTGGAGATCCAGACCGCCGACGCCGCGGCCCGGGCCGCCCGCGTCCGCAACGCCGGTGCGATCTTCGTCGGCCCGTGGGCCCCGGTCTCCCTCGGCGACTACTGCGCCGGGTCGAACCACGTCCTGCCCACCGGCGGCTGCGCCTGCCACTCCTCCGGCCTGTCCGTGCAGTCCTTCCTGCGCGGCATCCACATCGTCGACTACACGCGCGACGCGCTCGCCGAGGCCACCCACCACGTGGTGACCCTGGCCGAGGCCGAGGACCTGCCGGCGCACGGCGCCGCCCTCAAGGCGCGCTTCGGCTGGAAGGTGCCGGGCCGGTGAACACGTACGACAGAACTCACGGGACGGGCGGCATCGGCATCGACGACCTGCCCATCCGCGACGAGCTGCGCGGTAAGAGCCCGTACGGCGCCCCGCAGCTCGACGTGCCCGTCCAGCTGAACACCAACGAGAACCCGTACGAGCTCCCCGAAGAGCTGGTGCGGCGGATCGCCGAGCGTGTCGCCGAGGCGGCCCGCACCCTCAACCGGTACCCCGACCGGGACGCCGTCGAGCTGCGGACCGCGCTGGCCGCCTATCTCACCCGTACCGGCAAGCACCCGGTCGCCCGGGAGAACGTGTGGGCCGCCAACGGCTCCAACGAGGTCATCCAGCAGCTGCTGCAGACCTTCGGCGGGCCCGGCCGCACCGCGATCGGCTTCGAGCCCTCGTACTCGATGCACGCGCTGATCGCCCGCGGCACGGGAACCGGCTGGATCTCCGGCCCGCGCCGCGAGGATTTCACCATCGACGTGGCGGCCGCCGAGCAGGCCATCACCGAGAACGCGCCCGACGTCGTCTTCATCACCTCGCCCAACAACCCCACGGGCACCGCGGTCGAGGCGGAGACCGTCCTCGCCCTCTACGAGGCCGCGCAGGCGGCCAAACCGTCCCTGGTGATCGTGGACGAGGCCTACGTCGAGTTCAGCCACCGCGACTCCCTGCTGCCCCTGATCGAGGGCCGCCCGAACCTGGTGGTCTCCCGGACCATGTCCAAGGCCTTCGGCGCCGCCGGACTGCGCCTGGGCTACCTCGCCGCGCACCCGGCCGTCGTCGACGCCGTCCAGCTGGTGCGCCTGCCGTACCACCTGTCGGCCGTCACCCAGGCGACCGCCCTCGCGGCCCTGGAGCACACCGACACCCTGCTGGGCTACGTCGAGCAGCTCAAGGCCGAGCGGGACCGCCTCGTCGCCGAACTCCGGGCGATCGGCTACGAGGTCACCGAGTCCGACGCGAACTTCATCCAGTTCGGGAGGTTCGAGGACTCCCACACCGCCTGGCAGCAGATCCTCGACCGGGGCGTCCTGGTCCGGGACAACGGCGTACCGGGCTGGCTGCGGGTCACCGCGGGCACCCCGGCCGAGAACGACGCGTTCCTGGAAGCGGTTCGCGCACTGAAGAAGGAGCAGCACGCATGAGCCGCATCGGACGGGTCGAACGGACCACGAAGGAGACCTCCGTCCTCGTCGAGATAAACCTCGACGGCACCGGGCAGGTCGACGTCTCCACCGGCGTCGGCTTCTACGACCACATGCTCGACCAGCTCGGCCGCCACGGCATGTTCGACCTCACCGTCAAGACCGACGGCGACCTGCACATCGACAGCCACCACACCATCGAGGACACCGCCCTCGCCCTCGGCGCCGCCTTCAAGCAGGCCCTCGGCGACAAGGTCGGCATCTACCGGTTCGGCAACTGCACCGTCCCGCTGGACGAGTCCCTCGCCCAGGTGACCGTGGACCTGTCGGGCCGCCCCTACCTCGTGCACACCGAGCCCGAGAACATGGCGCCGATGATCGGCAGCTACGACACGACGATGACCCGGCACATCCTGGAGTCCTTCGTCGCCCAGGCGCAGATCGCCCTCCACGTCCACGTCCCGTACGGCCGCAACGCCCACCACATCGTGGAGTGCCAGTTCAAGGCGCTGGCCCGGGCCCTGCGCTACGCCGCGGAGCTCGACCCGCGCGCGGCCGCGGCAGGCATCCTCCCCTCGACGAAGGGCGCCCTCTAGCCGTGAACGGCCTCAGCACCGTCCTCATCGTCGTCGGCCTGTTCCTGGCCGGCGGCGTCTACTCCTTCCAGAAGCAGCAGATGCCCAGGTCGGTCGTCGTGCTGCTCGCCATCGGCTCCGCGATGTGTCTTGCCGCCGGAGTCCTGCGGATCCAGGGAATCTGGTCATGAGCGCATCCCGACCCACCAAGACGGTCGTCGTCCTCGACTACGGCTTCGGAAACGTCCGCTCCGCCGAGCGCGCCCTCGCGCGCGTCGGCGCGGACGTCGAGATCACCCGCGACTACGACAAGGCCATGGACGCCGACGGCCTCCTCGTGCCCGGCGTCGGCGCCTTCTCCGCCTGCATGCAGGGCCTGAAGTCCGTCCGCGGCGACTGGATCATCGGCCGCCGGCTCTCCGGCGGCCGCCCCGTCATGGGCATCTGCGTCGGCATGCAGATCCTCTTCGAGCGCGGCATCGAGCACGGCGTCGAGACCGAGGGCCTCGACGAGTGGCCCGGCACCGTCGGCCCGCTCAAGGCCCCCGTCGTGCCCCACATGGGCTGGAACACCGTCGAGGCCCCCGCCGACAGCCAGGCCTTCGCCGGCCTGGACGCCGACGCCCGGTTCTACTTCGTGCACTCCTACGCGGCCCACGACTGGACCCTGGAGGTCACCAACCCGCGGATCGCCGGGCCCAAGATCACCTGGGCCACCCACGGCGAGCGCTTCGTCGCGGCGGTGGAGAACGGGGCCCTGTGGGCCACCCAGTTCCACCCCGAGAAGTCCGGCGACGCCGGAGCCCAGCTCCTCTCCAACTGGATCGAGACCCTGTGATGACCGAGCCCGCAGCGAAGCAGCTGGAACTCCTCCCCGCGGTCGACGTCCGTGACGGCCAGGCCGTCCGCCTCGTGCACGGCGTGTCCGGCAGCGAGACCTCCTACGGCTCCCCGCTGGAGGCGGCCCTCGCCTGGCAGCGCGCCGGCGCCGAATGGCTGCACCTGGTCGACCTCGACGCCGCCTTCGGCACCGGCGACAACCGGGCCCTGGTCGCCGAGATCACCCGCGCGATGGACATCAAGGTCGAGCTGTCCGGCGGCATCCGCGACGACGCCACGCTCGCCGCGGCCCTCGCCACCGGCTGCACCCGCGTCAACCTCGGCACCGCCGCCCTGGAGACCCCCGAGTGGGCCGCCAAGGCCATCGCCGAGTACGGGGACCGGATCGCGGTCGGCCTCGACGTCCGCGGCACCACCCTCAAGGGCCGCGGCTGGACCAGCGAGGGCGGCGACCTGTACGAAACCCTCGCCCGCCTGGACTCCGAGGGCTGCGCCCGCTACGTCGTCACCGACATCGGCCGCGACGGCACCCTCACCGGCCCCAACCTGGAACTGCTGCGGGGCGTCTGCGCGGCCACCGACCGGCCCGTCGTGGCCTCCGGCGGGATCTCCTCGCTGGACGACCTGCGGGCGCTGGCCGAGCTGGTGCCGCTGGGCGTCGAGGGCGCCATCGTCGGCAAGGCCCTGTACGCGGAGGCCTTCACCCTCCAGGAGGCGCTGCGGGCGGTGGGCGGCGCATGAGCGGAGCCGACGGAATCCGCCGGTACTCCTCCGGCGGTCCCTGGGAGGACGCCGTGGGCTACGCCCGCGCGGTCGAGCTGCCGAACGGGCTGGTGCTCGTCTCCGGCTGCACCTCGGTCGTCGACGGCAAGGTCGTCGCCGGCGGACCGTACGAGCAGGCGGTCAACTCCTTCCGCGTCGCGATCGACGCGCTGGAGCAGGCGGGACTGGGCGCCGAGCACGTCGTCCGCACCCGCATGTACCTCACCCACGCGCGGGACGTGGACGAGGTCGGACGGGCCCACAAGGAGCTCTTCGACGACGTCCGCCCCGCCGCCTCCATGATCATCGTGTCCGGCTTCATCGACCCCGGCCTGGTCGTCGAAGTCGAGGTCGAAGCCTTCCGAGGGGAGTCCTGATGTCACTCGCCGTACGGGTGATCCCCTGCCTGGACGTGGACAACGGCCGCGTCGTCAAGGGCGTCAACTTCCAGAACCTGCGCGACGCGGGCGACCCCGTCGAGATGGCCAGGCTGTACGACGCCGAGGGCGCCGACGAGCTGACCTTCCTCGACATCACCGCCTCGTCCGGGAACCGCGAGACCACCTACGACGTGGTGCGGCGGACCGCCGAGCAGGTCTTCATCCCGCTGACCGTGGGCGGCGGCGTCCGCACCGCGGACGACGTGGACAAGCTGCTGCGGGCGGGCGCGGACAAGGTCGGCGTCAACACCGCCGCCATCGCCCGGCCCGAGCTGATCCAGGAGATCGCCGAGCGCTTCGGCCGGCAGGTCCTCGTCCTGTCCGTCGACGCCCGGCGCACGGAGTCCGGCTCCTTCGAGGTGACCACGCACGGCGGCCGCCGGGGCACCGGCATGGACGCCGTCGAGTGGGCCCACCGGGCGGCCGAACTGGGCGCCGGCGAGATCCTGCTGAACTCGATGGACGCCGACGGCACCAAGGACGGCTACGACACCGAGATGATCGCGGCCGTGCGCAGGCACGTCAGCGTCCCGGTGATCGCCTCGGGCGGCGCCGGCAGGCTGGAGCACTTCCCGCCGGCCGTCGAGGCCGGTGCCGACGCGGTCCTCGCCGCGTCCGTCTTCCACTTCGGCGACCTCCGCATCTCCGAGGTGAAGGCCGCCCTCCGCGAGGCCGGCCACCCGGTCCGCTGACCCGGTGCGCTCAAACGCCGCGCGGGCTGGATTTTCCAGCCCCGCCGGCGTTTGATGCGCGGGGTCCGGGGGCGGAGCCCACGGTTTCGGGAAGGGGCGGGGTGGGGAGAGGGCTCCGCGCAGCGGCAGGCGGCAGGCAGGCGGCAGGCGGCCCGGGCAGGGGCTAGATGCCCAGTTGGGCCGTCGTGAGGCGGGCAACGGCCTCCTTCGGGCCGTCCAGCTCCACCGAGGCCGCGGCCTGCCGCCCGAAGCAGAACAGCGTCAGCTCACCCGGCTCGCCCGTCACCGTCACCACCGGCGTGCCCTTGTGGGCCACGGCCGTCTGCCCGTTCGGGCGGCGCAGCACCAGCCCCACCGGCGAGCGGCGGCCCGTCAGCCGCGCCAGCTTCTCCAGCCGGGACCACAGCGCGTCCGAGAAGACCGGGTCCGGCTCGCGCGGCGACCAGTCGGGCTGGGCCCGCCGGACGTCCTCGGCGTGCACGTAGAACTCCACGGCGTTCGCCGCCTCGTCGATCTGCTTCAGCGCGTACGGGGACAGCTTCGGCGGGCCGGTCCGGATCAGCTGGATCAGCTCCTCGTACGGCTTGGCCGCGTACTCGGCCATCGCCTTGTCCAGCCGCTCCTTGAGCACGTTCAGCAGCAGGCCGCCCGCCGCGTCCGGCCGGCGCTCCCGTACCACCACGTGCGCGGCCAGGTCCCGGGTCAGCCAGCCCTCGCACAGCGTGGGCGCCGTCGGCCCCGCCGCCTCCAACAGGTCCGCCAGCAGCAGGCGTTCACGCTTCGCATGCATCGACATGTGGGCAAGCCTACGGCCGGAACCCGTCCGTCCGCCTTCCCATCAGACGGACAGTGATCCATAACCGCCCGTCCGGCGCGGCACAATGGCCCGCATGAGCACCTCCTCCCTCGATCCCGCCATCGCCGCCCGGCTCAAGCGCTCCGCCGACGGCCTGGTCCCGGCCATCGCCCAGCAGTACGACACCGGTGAGGTGCTCATGCTCGGGTGGATGGACGACGAGGCGCTGCACCGCACCCTGACCACCGGCCGCTGCACCTACTGGTCGCGCAGCCGGCAGGAGTACTGGGTCAAGGGGGACACGTCCGGCCACGTCCAGCACGTGAAGTCCGTCGCCCTCGACTGCGACGCCGACACCGTGCTCGTCAAGGTCGACCAGGTCGGCGCCGCCTGCCACACCGGCGCCCGCACGTGCTTCGACGCCGATGTCCTTCCGCTGGCCGCCGACCAGGCAGACAGGTGACCCATCCCATGGATCTCGAACAGTTCCGCAAGCTCGCCGCCGACCGCCGGGTGATCCCCGTCAGCCGCAAGCTGCTGGCCGACGGGGACACCCCCGTCGCCCTCTACCGCAAGCTGGCCGCCGACCGCCCCGGCACCTTCCTGCTGGAGTCCGCCGAGAACGGCCGCTCCTGGTCGCGCTACTCCTTCGTCGGCGTCCGCAGCGACGCCACGCTCACCGTCCGCGACGGCCGCGCCCACTGGATCGGCAGCCCGCCCGTCGGCGTCCCCACCGACGGCGACCCGCTGGACGCCCTGCGCGCCACCGTCCAGGCCCTGCACACCCCCCGCGACCTCGCCGCCGGGATGCCGCCCTTCACCGGCGGCATGGTCGGCTACCTCGGCTACGACATCGTGCGCCGCCTGGAGCGCATCGGCGACCACGGCGCCGACGACCTGAAGCTGCCCGAGCTGACCATGCTGCTCACCTCCGACCTGGCGGTCCTCGACCACTGGGACGGCACCGTCCAGCTCATCGCCAACGCGATCAACCACAACGACCTCGACACGGGCGTGGACGAGGCGTACGCCGACGCCGTCGCCCGCCTCGACGCCATGGAGGCCGACCTCGCCCGGCCCGCCCCGTACACGCCCGCGCCGCTGCCCGCCTCCGAGCTGCCCGAGTTCACCGCTCTGTGGGGCGGCGAGAAGTACCAGGCCGCCGTCGAGGACATCAAGGAGCGGATCCGGGCCGGCGAGGCCTTCCAGGTGGTGCCCTCGCAGCGGTTCGAGACCCCCTGCCACGCCGCCGCGCTGGACGTGTACCGGATCCTGCGGGCCACCAACCCGTCCCCGTACATGTACCTCTTCCGCTTCGAGAACGGCTTCGACGTCGTCGGCTCCAGCCCCGAGGCCCTGGTCAAGGTCGAGGACGGCCGGGCCATGGTGCACCCCATCGCGGGCACCCGCCACCGCGGGGCCACCCCGCAGGAGGACCACGAGCTCGCCGAGGAGCTGCTGGCCGACCCCAAGGAGCGGGCCGAGCACCTGATGCTCGTCGACCTGGGCCGCAACGACCTCGGCCGGGTCTGCGAGCCGGGTTCCGTCGAGGTCGTCGACTTCATGGGCATCGAGCGGTACTCGCACGTCATGCACATCGTCTCCACGGTCACCGGGCGCGTCGCCGAGGGCAAGACCGCCTTCGACGTGCTCACCGCCTGCTTCCCGGCCGGCACCCTGTCCGGCGCGCCCAAGCCCCGCGCCATGCAGATCATCGAGGAGCTGGAGCCCTCGCGCCGCGGCCTGTACGGCGGCTGCGTCGGCTACCTCGACTTCGCCGGGGACTCCGACACCGCCATCGCCATCCGCACCGCCCTGCTGCGCGACGGCACCGCGTACGTGCAGGCCGGCGCGGGCGTGGTCGCCGACTCGGTGCCGGAGCTGGAGGACAACGAGTGCCGCAACAAGGCGGCCGCCGTGCTGCGCGCGGTGGCAGCGGCGAACCGCCTCCACGGCTCCTGAGGCCGTAGGGGATAGTGGGTACGTGAGTGCCGTACCCCCACCCCGAAACGACACCGGCGCCCCCGAGGGCCCCGAAGCCCCCGGGACCCCCGCCGAGGGGCCCGAGGCGCATGAGGCGCCCGCGGCCCCCGCGGGCCGCGGAGGCCGCCGCAGCGTGGCCGCCGCCCTGCTGCTCGGCGCGCTCGGCGCCACCGTCGTCCTGCTCGGCTCCGGCCGCGTGTGGGCCCGGGGCACCGCCGCCGTCGGCGGCGGCTCGCTCCCGGTGACCGCCGACGGGCAGGCCGTCACCGGTCTGCCCGCCGCCCTGGCCATCGTGGGCCTCGCCGCCCTGGTCGCGGTGTTCGCCGTACGCGGCACCGGCCGGCTGCTGGTGTCCGTCCTGCTGGCACTGAGCGGCCTGGGCGCGGCCCTCGCCGCCGTCCTCGCCGCCGACGACCGGCAGGCGCTGGACGCGCAGGCCGCCAAGGCCAGCGCGGACACCGCGGCGCAGGTGGGCGCCCTGGCACACACCACCTGGCCGTACGTCACGGCGGTCGGCGGCGTCCTGATCCTGGCCGCCGGCCTGCTCGCCCTGCGCCACGGCCGCGCCTGGCCCGCGATGGGCGGGCGGTACGAGCGCGACGGCGGCGTCGCCCGGACCCCCCGGCCCGCGGCGGTGGACCCGGACCGGCCCGAGGACCTGTGGAAGGCCCTGGACCGCGGCGAGGACCCCACCCGCTGACCACCCACCGCACCCGGTGCGGGACAATGAGCACCGAGCGTGCGACAACAGCACGTGCGACAGAGCAAAACGAGGAGCAACTCATGGCGGGCAGCAACCACGGACACACCCCGGCCGCCTGGACCGGTGTCGTCATCGCCTTCATCGGTTTCTGCGTCGCCGGCGCCTTCATGGTGCTGGCGAACCCGATCGGGTTCTGGGCCGGCCTGGCCGTCGTCGCGCTGGGCGGTGTCGTGGGCCTGGCCATGCGCGCCGCGGGCATGGGTGCTCCGAAGCCCGCCCACGACGACCTCGCCAAGGTCGTCGCCGCCTCCAAGGCGGCCTGAGTCCCGCAGCGGACACGCAAAGGCGCGGCCCGGTCGGGCTGCGCCTTTTGCCGTCACCGAGGAGAATCAGCGCGTGGACGCCCCCCGCACCCCGCCCGCGCCCTTCGCCGGGCCGCCCGTACCGCCGGCCCCCGCGGCGCCCGCGGCACCCGCCGAGCCCGTCTCCCGGCTCCGCAGGCTGGCCCCCCCGGCCCTCTGGCTGTTCCCGGCCGCCGCGGCATTTGCGTACGTAGGCGCCGTGGATCCCAACGAACCCGGCCACTATCCCGTCTGCCCGCTTTTCCGCGTCACCGGAATCCTGTGCCCCGGATGTGGCGGACTGCGCAGCGCCCATGCGTTCGCCCACGGCGATCTGATCACGGCTTTCGGGGCAAATGCCTTGGCCGTGATCGGCTACTTCATCTTCGCCGGCGTCATGGCCGGGTGGCTGGTCCGGGCCTGGCGTGGCGCTCCGACCCCGCGTTTTGCCCTGCCCGCACCGTATTGGTGGGCCCTCGGCGGGGTTGCGCTGGTCTTCTCGATCGTCCGGAACCTGCCGTTCGGATCCGCACTGGCCCCGTGAGGCCTATATGAAGCCGAGATTCCGAATGTCCATTTAATGGGACGCCGTCAACTGCGTGCGGAGAGCAACGCCCGGGGCGGATACCATTTGATTGCTGACCTTGCAGTTGTACGTGTCTGCAAGGCGGCCGACCGTCATCGACCCGGAAGGGGGCCGCTCGCGTGAGTGTGCTCGACGAGATCATCGAAGGGGTCCGCGAAGACCTTGCCGAACGGCAGGCCCGCGTGAGCCTCGACGAGCTCAAGGAGCGTGCCGCCAAGGCGCCCCAGGCCAAGGACGGCGTCGCAGCCCTGCGCGGCGACGGCGTCAAGGTGATCTGCGAGGTCAAGCGATCCAGCCCCTCCAAAGGTGCGCTGGCAGCGATCGCCGACCCTGCCGGACTCGCCGCCGACTACGAGGCGGGCGGTGCGGCGGTCATCTCCGTCCTCACCGAGCAGCGCCGGTTCGGCGGCTCGCTGGCCGACCTGGAGGCCGTCCGCGCACGCGTGGACATCCCGATCCTCCGCAAGGACTTCATCGTCACGGCGTACCAGCTGTGGGAGGCCCGCGCCTACGGCGCCGACCTCGTGCTGCTGATCGTCGCGGCCCTGGAGCAGGAGGCCCTCGTCTCCCTCATCGAGCGGGCCGAGTCCATCGGCCTCACCCCGCTCGTCGAGGTCCACGACGAGGAGGAGATCGAGCGCGCGGTCGCCGCCGGCGCGAAGATCATCGGCGTGAACGCCCGCAACCTCAAGGACCTCACCGTCGACCGCTCCACCTTCGAGCGCGTCGTCGGCGAGATCCCGGCCCACATCGTCAAGGTCGCCGAGTCCGGCATCCGCGGCCCGCACGACCTGATCGCCTACGCCAACGAGGGCGCGGACGCCGTCCTCGTCGGCGAGTCCCTGGTGACCGGCCGCGACCCGAAGGCGGCCGTGGCCGACCTCGTCGCCGCCGGCGCCCACCCCGCCCTGCGCCACGGCCGGAGCTGACCCGCCCCATGCCCACCCCCCGCCCCTCCGTCCGCACGCGCCCGGGCCACGGCCCGGCCGCCGACGTGCCGACGGCCCACGCGCCCCTGGCGCGCGGCTGCCGCCCCCGCGGCTGCCGCGCACCGGCCCGGCGCGTCCACGGGCGGCGGGTGCGGTACGTGATCGGCTCCGAACCCGGCCAGGTCAACGGCATGCGATGGCGTCGCGGAGACGCGCTGTAGCGGACCCGACCCGCCCGGCAGGCACACCTGCCGCGGGCCCGGTTCCGCACGGCCCTCGGCCCCGTACGGGCCGGCCCGCCGGCCGCCCCGGGGCACGGGCCCCCGCACCGTACCCACCACACCCCCGCGGGCGTGCGGTGTGCGTGTCACGGGCGGGCGGCGCACTACGGTGACCACCACCCGCCGCACCACGCATCCGTAGGAGTGACTGGGCATGTCCAGCGCCAGCGAGTTCTTCATCCCGGACCCGGAGGGTCACGTCCCGAACGCCGAAGGCTACTTCGGCGACTTCGGCGGCAAGTTCATCCCGGAGGCGCTCGTCGCCGCCGTGGACGAGGTGGCCGTCGAGTACCGGAAGGCCAAGGACGACCCGGCCTTCGCGGCCGAGCTGAACGACCTCATGGTCAACTACACCGGCCGCCCCAGCGCCCTGACCGAAGTGCCGCGCTTCGCCGAGCACGCCGGCGGCGCCCGGATCTTCCTCAAGCGCGAGGACCTCAACCACACCGGCTCGCACAAGATCAACAACGTGCTGGGCCAGGCGCTGCTCACCAAGCGCATGGGCAAGACCCGCGTCATCGCCGAGACCGGCGCCGGCCAGCACGGCGTGGCCACCGCCACCGCCTGCGCCCTCTTCGGCCTCGACTGCACCATCTACATGGGCGAGGTCGACACCCGGCGCCAGGCCCTGAACGTGGCCCGCATGCGCATGCTCGGCGCCGAGGTCATCGCCGTGAAGTCCGGCTCGCGCACCCTCAAGGACGCCATCAACGAGGCCTTCCGCGACTGGGTCGCCAACGTCGACCGCACCCACTACCTCTTCGGCACCGTCGCCGGCCCGCACCCCTTCCCGGCCATGGTCCGCGACTTCCACCGCGTCATCGGCGTCGAGGCCCGCCGCCAGATCCTCGAGCGCACCGGCCGGCTGCCCGACGCCGTCGCCGCCTGCGTCGGCGGCGGCTCCAACGCCATCGGCCTCTTCCACGCCTTCATCCCGGACACCGAGGTCCGCCTGGTCGGCTTCGAGCCCGCCGGGCACGGCGTCGAGACCGGCGAGCACGCGGCCACCCTGACCGCCGGCGAGCCCGGCATCCTGCACGGCTCCCGCTCCTACGTCCTCCAGGACGAGGAGGGCCAGATCACCGAGCCGTACTCCATCTCGGCCGGCCTGGACTACCCCGGCATCGGCCCGGAGCACTCCTTCCTCAAGGACACCGGCCGCGGCGAGTACCGCGCGATCACCGACGACGCCGCGATGCAGGCCCTGCGCCTGCTCTCGCGCACCGAGGGCATCATCCCGGCCATCGAGTCCGCGCACGCCCTCGCCGGCGCCCTCGACCTCGGCCGCGAGCTGGGGAAGGACGGCCTGATCGTGGTCAACCTGTCCGGCCGCGGGGACAAGGACATGGACACCGCCGCCCGCTACTTCGGGCTGTACGACAACACCGAGGGGGAGTCGAAGTGAGCAACGAGAAGACCGGGCGCATCCAGCTGCTCAGCGACACCCTCGCCAAGGCGAAGGCCGAGGACCGCGCCGCCCTCGTCGCCTACCTCCCGGCGGGCTTCCCGACCGTCGACGGCGGCATCGAGGCCGTCAAGGCCGTCGTCGAAGGCGGCGCCGACATCGTCGAGGTGGGTCTCCCGCACAGCGACCCCGTCCTCGACGGCGCGGTCATCCAGACCGCCGACGACATCGCCCTGCGCGGCGGCGTGAAGATCGCCGACGTGCTGCGCACCGTGCGCGAGGCGCACGAGGCGACCGGGGCCCCGGTCCTGGTGATGACGTACTGGAACCCGATCGACCGGTACGGCGTGGAGCGGTTCGCCACCGAGCTCGCCGAGGCGGGCGGCGCCGGCTGCATCCTGCCGGACCTGCCGGTCCAGGAGTCCGCGCTGTGGCGCGAGCACGCCGACCGCAACGGCCTGGCCACCGTCTTCGTGGTCGCCCCCAGCAGCAAGGACGAGCGCCTGGCGACCATCACGGCCGCCGGTTCCGGTTTCGTCTACGCCGCCTCCCTGATGGGCGTCACCGGCACCCGTGAGTCGGTCGGCCACGAGGCGCAGGAGCTGGTCCGCCGCACCCGCAGCACCGCTGGTGCCCGCCGTGGGCTCCCCGTGTGCGTGGGCCTCGGTGTCTCCAACGCCGCACAGGCCAAGGAGGTCGCCGGCTTCGCCGACGGGGTGATCGTCGGCTCGGCGTTCGTGAAGCTGCTGCTGGACGCGCCGGACCTGCCGGCCGGGCTGGCGGCCGTACGGGCGCTGGCGGGCGAGCTCGCGGAAGGCGTACGCAGGGGCTGACGCGGCCGCGGGCGCGGGCCTCACAGAGGTTCTCTAGCCCGATCGGGTGGATCTGGGAGCAGGGGGGCACGGGAGTGCCTCCCTGCTTCGTTTGGCCGACCGTGAGCGAGATGAACGACGGTGCGAACCGCCAAGCGAAACGATCGGCCCGGGAGCGGCTCCAAGCGGAGCGCGAGCGGGAGAAGAAGAGGGACAAGCGCCGGCGGACGCTCGTCGTGGCGACGGCGATCGTCGGCGTACTGGGCCTGGCGGCCGTCGTCGGCCTGATCGCGGCCAACGCCGGCAAGGGCGGCAAGGACACGGCGGGCCCGGTGACCGTCCCCTCCGGGGCCGCCGGCAAGGACGCCCTCGCCGTCCCGACCGGCAGCGGCGAGGCCAAGTCCACGCTGACCGTGTGGGAGGACTTCCGCTGCCCCGCCTGCAAGTCCTTCGAGGTCAGCTACAAGGACACCATCCACGAACTGGAGGCCAAGGGCCTGCTCAAGGGCGAGTACCACCTCGTCACCCTGATCGACGGGAACATGGGCGGCAGCGGCTCCCTCAAGGCCGCCAACGCCGCCGCGTGCGCGCAGGACGCCGGGAAGTTCACCGCGTACCACGACGTGCTGTTCCAGAACCAGCCGGAGGAGACCGACGACGCCTACGGCAACAACGCGAGGCTGATCGAGCTGGCCGGCAAGGTCGAGGGGCTGGACACCCCCGCCTTCCGCCGCTGCGTCGAGGACGGGACGCACAACAGCTGGGTGGCCGCGTCGCACGAGGCGTTCCGGGCGGGGAAGTTCCGCGGCACCCCGACCGTCCTGCTGAACGGCAAGGACATCTTCGCCGACCAGGCCGACCCGCCCACCCCGCAGAAGCTGAAGGAGCAGGTGGAGGCCGCGGCGAAGGGCACCACGAGCGGCGGGAAGGCGTCCGCGTCCCCGTCGGGCCCGGCCTCCGGGGCGTCCGCCTCCGCCTCTGCCTCTGCCTCCCCCGCCTCTGCCTCTGCCTCCGCTTCGGCCTCGCCGGGGTCGCGGGCGAAGACCTCCGGCACCGGCAGCAGCGGCTCACGGGCCGGCAGCCCGCCCGCGGCGGCGCCGGGCACGGCAGGGCCGGGCTGACGGCAGGCCGGTGGAAGGAGGCGCTCCGCTCCGGGAGCGCCGTGCGCGCCAGGTGTCGATTTGATGGCAGCTTGCCGGGCGGGTTGCGATCCGCACCGCCCGGCAGGGTAGCGTCGGTCCTGCCATGGAACTTGCCTACATCCCCAGCCCGTCGACCGGCGTGGTCCACCTCGGACCGATCCCGCTGCGCGGCTACGCGTTCTGCATCATCATCGGTGTCTTCGTCGCCGTCTGGCTCGGCAGCAAGCGCTGGATCGCACGCGGCGGAAAGCCGGGCACGGTCGCGGACATCGCCGTGTGGGCGGTTCCGTTCGGCCTGGTCGGCGGCCGCCTGTACCACGTGATCACCGACTACCAGCTGTACTTCGGCGAGGGCCGCAACTGGGTCGACGCCTTCAAAATCTGGGAGGGCGGCCTCGGCATCTGGGGTGCGATCGCCCTGGGCGCGCTCGGCGCCTGGATCGGCTGCCGCCTGCGCGGCATCCCGCTGCCGGCCTGGGCCGACGCCCTGGCCCCCGGCATCGCCCTGGCCCAGGCCATCGGCCGGTGGGGCAACTGGTTCAACCAGGAGCTCTACGGGCGCGCCACCGACCTCCCGTGGGCGGTGAAGATCAGCGACGGTGCCAACCGGGTCGCCGGCACCTACCACCCGACCTTCCTGTACGAGTCGCTGTGGTGCCTCGGCGTCGCCGGGCTGGTGCTGTGGGCCGACAAGCGGTTCAAGCTCGGCCACGGCCGCGCCTTCGCCCTGTACGTCGCCGCGTACTGCGTAGGCCGCAGCTGGATCGAGTACATGCGGGTCGACGAGGCCCACCACATCCTTGGCGTGCGGCTCAACGTCTGGACCTCGATCGTCGTCTTCCTGCTGGCCGTGACCTACTTCGTGCTCTCCGCAAAGCTGCGGCCGGGCCGCGAGACGGTCGTCGAGCCCGACCGCGGCCCCTCCGGGGACGCCGCCGCGAAGACCGGGGCCGCCGGGGCGGACGCGAAGGACGCGGACGCGAAGAGCGCGGACGCGAAGGACGTCGCCGCGAAGGCCGCGCAGCCCGAGGCCGGGGGAGCCGAGCCCGCCGAGGCTCCGGCCCCGGCCGCGAACACCGGGGACGCCCAGCCCGGGGCCAAGAAGCTCTGACCCGATCCGGCCCGGCCAGGCCGCCGGACAGCTCACCGCCGAGAGGGGCGCCACGCCGCAGCGTGGCGCCCCTCTCGCCGTCCCCCGTTTGGCATGATCACCCCCAAGATCCACAACATGAGGGGCGGGACGACATGACCGAGCGCCGCAGGGTGCTGCTCACCGGGGCCGGAGCCATCGCCGGACTGGCCGGGGCGGCCTCCATGACCGCCGCGGCACCCGCCGCCGCGGCGTCGGCTCCGGACTGGTTCGACGTCAAGGCGCACGGGGCCGTCGGCGACGGCTCCACCGACGACGCGCCCGCCATCCAGCGGGCCCTGGACGCCGCCCGGGCCGCCGGCGGCGGCACCGTCCACTTCCCGGCCGGCAAGTATCTGGTCCGGCCCGCCGCCGGGAAGACCGCGGCACTCAGCGTGGACGGCGACGGAATCCGCCTGACCGGCTCCGGCGCCAAGACCTCCACCCTGATCAAGGGCGCCGACTGCACCCTGCTGAAGATGTCCGGCACCGGCCCCGCCTACTCCACCGGCGCGACCCACCGCCGCTACTGCTCCATCGAGAACCTCGGCTTCAACGGCAACCGCAAGACCGGCCTGCTGCTGGAGCTCTACTACAACAACAACTCGTACTTCCGCGACCTCTTCATGTCCGCCAACAACGACATGTGCATCGACGCCGTGGAATTCTGGGACTCCCGCTTCTACAACCTCGTCATCGAGGAGTGCACCGGCCCGGCCGGCAGCACCAAGCAGCCCAACATCTGGCTGCGCAACGCCTCCTCCGCCACCAAGGGCTCCTGGGGCCACAGCGAGGACAACATCAACCAGATCCACTTCATCGGCTGCCGCCTGGAGGCCTTCGGCACCGGCGCACTGTGGATCGGCCAGGGCGCCGTCACCACCAACAACCCCAACGGGATATACCTCACGGACTGCAAGTTCGAGACCTCCCGCATGCAGGGCGGCCCCCACCTGAAGACCGACGCCGGCTGCCGGCACGTCTACGCCACGAACATCTACTGCTACGCCGGCGACTTCGCGGCCGGATCCCCCGCCACCGCGCAGAACATCATCGCCTGGGCGGCCGCCGCCGGCGCCCTGGAGAACGTGGTCATCGCCAACGGCGGCAAGCCCACCGTCAACGCCGGCGTCGCCCTCTACTCCGGACCAGGCTCCACCGCCGTGCTCCGCAACGTCGTCGGCCTCTACGAGACCGCACCCGTCGGCCCGCACATCTATTACGAGCACTCGAGCACCGGCGACTTCCGGGTGGAGAACAGTTACGGCACCAGGGGCGGCCAGTCCGGCGGCACCGTCCCCGTCACGAACGCCGCCAACCCGCCGCTGCGCCTGGTCCCCGGCCCGGTCACCGACGCCTCGTTCACCCGCCAGCCCGTGGACGGCACCATGGCCGTCGACTCGGCGAACACGCGGCTGTACGTCCGCGTCGGCGGCCAGTGGCTCTGGTCGCCCCTCAACAGCTGAGCCCCCGGGACACGGTCGGCCGGCGCGGCTCAGGAGAAGGCCGGCGACTCCCGGCGGGATAGGGCGACGATGCGCTCCGCGCCCGCCAGCACCGCCGGGTCGACGAACCGGCCGTCGGGCAGGGCCACCGCACCCGGGCTGCGCCGCGCCGCCGCAACGATCTCCTCGGCGGCTCTGACCTCCTCCGGGGCGGGCAGGTAGGCCCGCTCGATCACCGGCAGCTGCCGCGGGTGGATCGCCGCCCGGCCGAGGAAGCCCAGCGCCCGGCCCCGGGCGCAGGAGGCGGCGAGCGCCTCCATGTCCCGGATGTCCGGGAACACCGACTGGGCGGGCGGCGCCAGCCCGGCGGCCCGGGCGGCGACCACCACCCGTGAGCGCGGCCAGTCCAGCCCCGCCTCCGCGCTGATGCCCAGGTCGGCGCGGAGGTCGGCCTCCCCGAGGGACAGCCCGCGCAGGGCGGGGTGCGCGCGGGCGATCTCGTACGCCCGCTCCACGGCCAGCGCCGACTCCAGCAGGGCGTGCAGCGCCACCCCGCCGGTGCGGTCCGCGGCCTGGACGATCTGCTCCGGGGCGGTGATCTTCGGCAGCCGCAGCCCGGCCAGCCCCCGCAGCCCGGTCAGCGCGGCCAGGTCGGCGCCGCCCCAGGGGGAGTCGCGGGCGTTGACGCGGACGTGGACGGGGACCGGGGGCCGGTCGGCGAGCAGCTCGGCGGTGGCCGCCCGGGCGTACTCCTTGCGGGAGGCCGACACCGCGTCCTCCAGGTCGACGATGACGGCGTCGGCGCCCGAGCGCAGGGCCTTGGCGACCACCTCCGGGCGGTCGCCGGGTACGTAGAGCCAGGTCAGGATCACAAGGCCCCCTCCATCCGGAGTGCGCTGATCTCGGCCTCGGTCAGGCCGAGCTCGGTGAGGACGGCGTCGGTGTCCGCGCCGTGCGGGCGGCCCGCCCAGCGGATCGCTCCCGGCGTCTCGGACAGGCGGAACAGGATGTTCTGCATCCGGAGCGGGCCGAGCTCCGGGTCCTCGACCTCGGTGACGGTGTCCAGGGCCGCGAACTGCGGATCGGCCAGGACGTCCCGTACGTCGTACACCCGGGCGATCGCCGCCTCGGCCTCCTCGAAGGCGGCGACCACGTCGTCGGCCTTGTGGCGGGCGATCCAGCTGCCGACCGCCTCGTCGAGCACGGGCGCGTGGGCGGCCCGGCCGGAGCCGGTCGCGAACCACGGCTCCGCGGCCAGCTCGGGTCGGCCGACCAGGCGCAGCACCCGCTCCGCCACGGACTGCGCCGAGGTGGAGACCGCCAGCCAGCGGCCGTCGGCACTGCGGTAGGTGTTGCGGGGGGCGTTGTTGACGGAGCGGTTGCCCGTGCGCGGCTGGACGTAGCCGAGCTGGTCGTACCAGAGCGGATGCGGGCCCAGCACGGTCAGGATCGGCTCGATGATCGCCAGGTCCACGACCTGCCCGCGGCCGGTGCGGTCGCGGCCGGCCAGTGCCGTCATCACGGCGTACGCGCAGGTCAGCGCGGCAATCGAATCGGCGAGCCCGAACGGCGGCAGGGTCGGCGGGCCGTCCGGCTCCCCGGTGATCGCGGCGAAGCCGCTCATCGCCTCGGCGAGGGTGCCGAACCCGGGCCGGCGGGCGTACGGGCCCTGCTGGCCGAAGGCCGTGACACGGGCCAGGACCAGCCGCGGGTTGGCGGCGGACAGCTCGCTCCAGCCCAGGCCCCACCGCTCCAGCGTGCCGGGGCGGAAGTTCTCGACGACCACGTCGGCGGTGGCGGCCAGCCGCAGCAGGGTGTCCCGGCCACCGGGCGTGGACAGGTCGAGGGTCATCGTCCGCTTGTTCCGGCCCAGCAGCTTCCACCACAGGCCGATCCCGTCCTTGGCGGGACCGTGCCCGCGGGAGGGGTCGGGGCGGCCGGGGTGCTCGACCTTGACCACCTCGGCGCCGAAGTCGCCGAGCAGGGTGGCGGCGAGGGGACCGGCGAACAGCGTGGCGAGGTCGAGCACCCGCAGCCCGGCAAGCGGCCCGGCCCCGACCGCAGGCCCGGACCCGGCCTCGGCTGCGGGGCCCGGGGCGGGGCCCGGGGCGGGGCCCGGGGCGGGGTCGGGCCTGGGGGAGGCCCCGGCTCTGGGGCCCGGGCGGGGGCCGGGGCCGGTGCCGGGGTCGGGGCTTGGGCCCGGGGCGGGTGGCTGGGTGTCGGGCGCGGCTTCGGTCCGCGGCCGGGGGTTGGTGCCGGGGCCGGTGCCCGGGTCGGGGCTTGGGCCCGGGGCGGGTGGTTCGGTGTCGGGCGCGGCCTCGGCCGTCGGCCGGGAGCCCGCCGCCCGGTCGGCCCCGGAGGGCGCGGTCCGGCCGGCGCCCGGGGAGGCGGTCCGGCCCCGGGGCGGGGTCACGACCCGCCGCCGGCGGCGAACGCCGCGTCGGTCTCGGCCCGTGCCGGCATCGAGTCCTGGGCCCCCGGCCGCTGCACGGACAGGGACGCCGCCGTCGCCGCCCACGCCAGCGCCTCCCGCACCGGCCGGCCTTCGCCCAGCGCCACCGCCAGCGCCCCGACGAACGTGTCCCCGGCCGCCGTGGAGTCCACCGCCCGCACCCGCGGCGCGGGCACCGCGTACGGCTCCCGCCCGCGCGCCGCGTACAGCGCGCCCGCCGCGCCCAGCGTGACCACCACCTCCGGGACCCGCTCCAGCAGCGCCGCGGCCGCCTGGCGGGGGTCCGTCAGGCCGGTCAGCGCCGCCGCCTCGTGCTCGTTGGGGACCAGCAGGTCCACCGAGGCCAGCAGCTCCGCGGGCAGCGGCTGCGCCGGCGCGGGCGTCAGCACCGTCCGTACGCCGTGCGCGCGGGCCGCGCGGGCGGCCGCCTGCACCGCGGACAGCGGCACCTCCAGCTGGAGCAGCAGTGCCCCGGCGGCGGCGATCCGCGCCTCGTCGCCCTCCTCGAGGCCGGTCACCCGGGCGTTGGCGCCGGGGATGACGATGATGCTGTTGCCGCCCTCGTCGTCCACGGTGATGTGCGCGGTGCCGCTGGCGCCCTCCACGGTGCGCAGGCCCGCCGTGTCGACCCCGGCCGCGGCGAGCGCGGAGCGCAGCCGTACGCCGAACTCGTCGGCGCCGACCGCGCCGATCATCACCACCTCCGCCCCGCACCGGGCGACGGCGACGGCCTGGTTGGCGCCCTTGCCGCCGGGGACGGTACGGAACGCGCGGCCGGTGACGGTCTCCCCGAGGCGGGGGGCCTTGGGTACGTAGGCGACGAGGTCCATGTTCGTACTGCCGAGCACGGCGATGGCCGTCATGAGCGTGCTGCCTCCTGTGCGGTGAGCTGGGCGAGGGTGTCGAAGCCGATGCCGTCGAACCCGGCGATGGTGCTGGCCAGGCGGTTCTTCAGGGGCGCGGCCCAGCGGTCCGGGACCCGGCCGGCCACCAGGGCGGCGATCGAGCCGGCGGTCGCCCCGTTGGAATCGGTGTCCCAGCCGCCGGAGACGGCACGGCAGATCGAGCGGGTGAAGTCGCCGTCGGCGTGGGTCAGGGCGGCGGCGACGAGGGCGGTGTTGGGGACGGAGTGGACCCAGTGGTAGTGACCGTAGCGGGCGTGCAGCCGGTCCACGACGCGGTCGAAGTCCCGTTCCTCGCGCGCCGCCCGGATCGCGTGGCGGACGGCCTCGGCGAGGCGCGCGCCCGGTGGTACGGCGGCCAGCCCGGCCCGCAGCGCGGTGTGGACGTCGGCCCGGCCGGAGGCCGCCTCCGCGATGGCCGCCGCGGCGAACAGGGCGGCGTACAGGCCGTTGCCGGTGTGGCTGAGCGCGGCGTCCCGGTAGGCCTGCTCGGCGGCGGCCCGCGGGTCGCCGGGGTTGGTCCAGCCGTGCACGTCGGCGCGGATGAGGGCGCCGATCCACTCGCGGAAGGGGTTGTGGCGGGTGGCGGTCTCCGGCGGCTCCAGCCCGAGCAGCAGGTTCCGGTACGCGATGCGCTCGGCGGTGAAGGACCGGCCGGCGGGGAGCTCGTCGAGCCAGAGCCGGCCGACGTCGGCGGTGGTGAAGCGGCGGCCGTGGCGGCGCAGGAGCAGCAGGTTCAGCAGCGGGTAGTCGAGGTCGTCGTCCTCGGGCGCGCCGTCGATGTTCTCGGCGAGGGAGGTGGCGGCGGAGCGGCGGTTCCACGAGTACGCGGACAGCAGGGCGGGCGGCACGCCGCGGGCGGTGAACCAGTCGTCCAGCGGCCAGTTCCCGGCCGCCCGGGCCAGCGCCCGGATCCCCTCCAGCGGCAGCTTCTCCACCGGCTTGCCGAGCACGCAGCCCGCGGCCCGCCCCACCCAGGCCGCCTCCAGCCGCCCCGGCAGCCCGCCGCCGCCCCCGGCAGCCGGTGCCGCGGCGCGCCCGGCCGCGCCGGGCCGGACCGCGTTGTGTCCCGGCGTGGTGGCCCTGGTTTCGACAGGTCCGGCGGGTCCGGCGGTCCTGGCCCCGGCGGTCGTGGGCCCGGCCCCGGGGGGCCGGGCCGTGGCCGGCTTGTCGGCGGTGGTCCGGGGCACGGTCTCGGTGGGCCCGGCGGCGGTGCGCACGGTTCCGGGGTCGGTGGGGTCGGTGGGGCCGGTCGGGGCGGGCTCGGTTCCGGACCCGGTGGGCCCGGATGCGGTGCGGCCGACGGCGCAGGCGGCGGTGATGGCCGGCCAGGCGGACGGTTCGGCGGCGGCTGTCGGGCAGGGGAGCGCGGCCAGCCCGTCCAGCAGCCGGCCGGCCAGGTCCCGCAGCTGCGGCAGGGCCGGGTCGGCGGAGGCGCCGGCCCGGGCGGGGGCCGGGCGGCCGCCCGCCGCCAGCCAGCGGCGCAGCAGCGGCTCCGCGTCCCGCCCGTCCTCGGCGGCCTGCCGCAGTTCGTGGCCGACGAGGTCCTCCGGCTGCACCCAGGTCAGCCGCAGTCCGCCCGGTCCGCCCGGTTCGCCCGGTTCGCCCGTCACAGGGCGGCGATCGTCGCGAAGGCCGCCTCGTGGGCGCGGCGGCGGGACCGGTCCAGGGCGAAGACCTCCCGGGCCACCGCGGCCAGCGCCGCCGCCGGCGCGTGCAGGTCGAGCCGGCTGGCCTCGGCGACCTGCTTGGCCCAGCCCGCCGGGACCGCGGCCTCGCCCGCCAGCGCCCCGGCGACCGCCCCCGCCATGGTGGCGATGGAGTCGCAGTCCCGGCCGTAGTTGACCGCTCCGAGCACGGCTTCCTCGTATGCGCCGCCGGAGACGACCAGCATGCCGAGCGCGACCGGCAGCTCCTCGACCGAGTGCAGCCGGGACGGCCTGCGGGCGCCGAGCGACGGCGTGCGGTAGTCGGGGCCGACCGAGTCGTACGGGGCCACCGCCGCCCGCAGCGGGCCCAGCGCCGACTCGAAGTCCCGGTGGCGTCCGGCCGCTTCGCAGACCGCCTCGATCGCGGTCCGCGTGCCGTCCTTGGCCAGGGCGAGCGCGGCGTCCACCACCGACGACACCGTCGCCCCCGGCGTGCACGCCGCCGCCACCGCCGCCGCGAGGACGCCCGCGGCCTCCCGCCCGTACGAGGACTGGTGGGCTCCGGCGATGTCCAGGGCCTCCGCGTACGCGCCCGCCGGATTGCCCGCGTTGACGATGCCGACCGGTGCCATGTACATCGCCGCCCCGCAGTTGACGATGTTCCCGCTGCCCGCCTCGCGCGGGTCCGCGTGCCCGTAGTGCAGGCGGGCCACGATCCACTTCTCGGCGAGGAAGACCCGCTGGAGGGGGAGGGCCTCGGCCTCCAGCTCGGGGATCCAGCGGGGGGTGGCCATCAGGTCGGGGACGAGGTGCTCGGCGACCGCGTACGCGTCCAGGTGGTCCCGTACGGCCTCGTAGACCCGGACCAGGGCGTGCGTCATGAGGGTGTCGTCGGTGACGTGGCCGTCGCCCTTGTGGTACGGGGCGATGGGCCGGGCGGTGCGCCAGTCCTCGTACCAGGGGCCGACGATGCCGTGGACGCGGCCGCCGTGGCGCTGCGCGATCTGGTCCGGGGACCAGCCCTCCACCGGGCCGCCGAGGGCGTCGCCGACGGCGGCCCCGACGAGGCAGCCGGCCGCCCGGTCTTCCAGAGTGAGCGTCATGTCCGAATCATCCCTTGGGTGAGGTGAGTTCCGTGCGAGCGAGCAGCGCGGCGAGTTCGACGAGGTCGGTGCCGGCGAGGCGGGGCAGGGCGCAGCCCGACAGGACGCGGCAGGCCTCGCGCCAGGCGGCGGGGACCGAGTCGCCGCCGCCGAGGGCGCCGGTGAGCGCCCCGGCGAGCGCGGGCGCGGAGTCCGCCACCCGGGACAGGCAGGCCGCGGCCGGGACGGCGTCGACCGCCCGGCCGCGGGCGGCGGTGGCCAGGGCGAGGGCGACCGGGACGGTCTCGGCGGCGGCGATGCCGTAGCTGTAGACGTGGTCGACGATCTCGTGTTCGAGGGTGGGGACGATGGCGAAGGCGCCGCCGCCCTCCGTGTGGGTACGGGCGAGCTTGACGGCGTGGCGGGCGTTCCGGCCGATCTCGGTGGCCCCGGGGAGCTGGGCGAGGGCGGCCTCGACGGCGGTGTCGGTGTCCGCGCCGGCGAGTGCGGCGGCGACGGCGGCGGCCATGGCGCGGGCACCGTGGACGCCGTCGCCGTCCTGGGTGTAGCGGGCGTCGAACTCGGCGAGGTCGGCGGCCGCGGCCGGGTCGCCGGGGTGGGCGACGGCGAGGACGCAGGCGCGGACGCAGGCGGCGTCGTCGAAGTAGTGCGGGTTGTCGTGGCCGGTGGCGGGCGGGCGCAGCCCGGCGGCGAGGTTGCCGAGCCCCGCCCGGACGGAGATCCGCGCGCGCAGCGGCAGCACGGCCGACTCCACCTCGGGGGCGCGCTCCGCGGCGGCGGCGATCTCGCTGGCCAGGGCGTTCCAGGCGAGGTCGATCGCGGCCCGCATCCGGCGGGGTCGGCTGAGGTCGCTGAGCAGGCCCTCGGCGGCGGTGAGCACCGACTCGGCGGCGAAGGCGGCCCACTCGGCGTCGTCGGACGGGCCGAGGAGCAGCGGCTCCGGGGGCTGGTTCAGGGCGATGGGCACGGGGAGGGTGGTCGTGGCGTTCTGCTCGGCGAAGGTGTCGAGCTCGCGGGTGAGACGGCGGGTCCATTCGGGCATCCGGCTGGCCCGGTGCCGGGCGGCGGGCCACCCGGCGGCATCCCCGGCGGCCAGCCCGAGCAGCAACCCCTCGATCCGTCGCCCCTCGATCCGCCGCCCCCCGCCCCCGGACCCACCCCCGGCCCCGCCGTGCGGCACGCCGTCGACCACGCCGCGGGGTACGCCCCCGGTCCCGCTGCTCGCCCCGGCCCCCGGCCCGCTGCCGCGCACGGTCCCCGGCCCGCTGCCGGGCACGGCCCCGGGCCCGCCGCCGGGAGCCGGAGCCGGCGACGGGGCAGGGGCAGGGTCGGGGTCGGGGTCGGGGGGCGGGGTCATCGGGGGGTCTCGTATTCCGGGGTGAGGAGGTCGGCGACGTCCAGGACGTGGTAGCCGCGCATCGAGGGCAGGCACCGGCCACGTACCGGCCCGATCGCCGAAGCCCACGCTTCGGGGATCGCGCCGACGCCGCCCAGCGCCCCGGCGAGGGCGCCCGCCACGGCCGCCGTGGTGTCCGCGTCGCGGCCCATGTTCACCGCGGTCAGGACCGAGTCGGCGAAATCCCCCCGGCAGGCGGCGAACGCCCCGAAGGCCAGTCCGACGGCCTCCGGGGCCAGGTCCGTCCACGGGTAGCCGCCGATGACCACCGCCGAGCGGACCGCCCGTTCGCCGCGCGGGGCGGCGGTGACGGCCCGGCGCAGGGACCGGGCGGTCCAGGAGTCCGACGGGATGACCGAGAGGGCGGCGGAGACCACCGATGCGGGCCCGGCGCCGGCCATCGCCGCCGCGACGCCCGCCGCGACGGCCTGGCCGCCGTAGATGCCCTCCCCGTCGTGACTGACGGTGCCGTCGATCGCGACGAGCCGGGCGGCCTCCGCCGGCCGGCCCGCCGCGAACACCCCGAACGGCGCCGCCCGCATCGCCAGGCCGTCCGACCAGGCGTGCCGGTGCTGCGCGGAGATGGGCGCCGCGAGGCCCCGCCGCAGGTTCTCCAGCGTGCCCCGCTCGGAGAACCCCGCCCCGCGGAACGGCCCCTCGTCCAGGTCTGCGATCCAGTGGTGCCAGGCACGCTCCACGTGCGCGACGGTGAGCGCCGACCCGTGGCGGGCCAGCAGCAGCCCCGAGAAGATCGCGTACTCGGTGTCGTCCGTGCCCGTCGGGTCCTCGGTGACGAAACCCTCGATCCGGCCCCATGTCGCACGGATCTCCGACGGTTTCATGTTCTCCGCGGGCGCGCCCAGCGCGTCTCCGACCGCGAGGCCCAGGAGGGCGCCCCTGGACCGTTCGAGGAGGACCTGCGGGGGGCAGGGACTGCCCGGAGTGCATGCAGCGGTCAGCTCCATGGCGCGCGCCTCTCCATCCGAGGGGGCTTGGCGGGGCCATCACGACCCCTAGGGGGATTTGTGCCATGACATACGGTTTGCGGGTCGTCGCGAAACACCCCGCCCGCACCGTCGTCACCCGGTCGCCGACCTGCAAATGCCCAGGTAAGTACGGCCTTCCTTGCTGGCGGGCGACAGAAATCGTGCGTAGTTTCGAGGTGTTGAGGGGGAGCGGAGCGTTTCAGGGCTCCCGTGTGCCCCCGTACGCGCACAGGGGGAGATACGCCGCATGTCCATCATCGACATCGAAGCACCGCTGCACACGGCCCACCGGGACAACCACACCCACCGGGACGTCAACGGCGGCTGGCTGCGGCCGGCCGTGTTCGGTGCCATGGACGGGCTCGTCTCCAACCTCGCCCTGATGACCGGCGTGGCCGGCGGCGCCGTCGCCCCGCACGCCGTCGTCATCACCGGGCTGGCCGGCCTCGCGGCCGGCGCCTTCTCGATGGCCGCGGGCGAGTACACCTCCGTCGCCTCGCAGCGCGAGCTGGTCCTCGCCGAACTCGACGTCGAACGGCAGCAGTTGCGCAAGCACCCGGTCGACGAGATGGAGGAGCTGGCCGAGCTGTACGTCTCCCGCGGCGTCGCCCCGGCCCTCGCCCGCGAGGTCGCCATGCAGCTGTCCCGAGACCCCGACCGGGCGCTGGAGATCCACGCCCGCGAGGAGCTCGGGATCGACCCCGACGACCTGCCGTCGCCGCTGGTCGCCGCGGTCTCCTCGTTCGGCTCCTTCGCGCTGGGCGCGCTGCTGCCCGTACTGCCCTACCTGCTCGGCGCCACGGCCCTGTGGCCCGCGGTGCTGCTCGCCCTGGCCGGACTCTTCGCCTGCGGGGCGGTCGTCTCCAAGGTCACCGCCCGGTCCTGGTGGTACAGCGGCCTGCGACAGCTGCTGCTGGGTGGCGCGGCCGCCGGTGTGACGTACATCCTGGGAACCTGGATCGGCACAGCCATAGGCTGACCGCACATCGAATGAGACACTATGCAGAGCGCAACATAAGTAGTCCGTTACCCGGCGGTTTCGATCCCGTGTCCGCCGGGCATCACAGCAGGGCGCGCCGGGCAACGATGCCCACATTTCTTGCGCCAGGACCCCAGCCCGGCGTCGTGTCCCGCACGCGCCGCGACCCACCCTGACCTGCTAGGCCACCCCCTCGAACGCTCCTTCTCTGCCCCGTGCGGTGTCCGCATGGTGAAACGCCGATATCCGGTTCCCGGGATAGCGGCCATCATGTAACCTGCACGAAATTTCGCAGAGGGCCAACGTCGTCCCTCGGCTATGCACCAATGCCACGACGACGACGGGAGAGCCGATGCGTTCCGCATCCACGCACTCCGCGACCGGCCTCAGCAGCACCGCCTGGTCGCCCATGGACGGTCGCCCCGCCCGACAGGGCATGTACGACCCGCGCAACGAGCACGACGCCTGCGGCGTCGGCTTTGTGGCCAACCTCAGCGGCGAGGCCGGCCACGCGCTGGTCGAGCAAGCGCTGACCGTACTGCGGAACCTCGAGCACCGCGGCGCCACCGGCTCCGAGCCGGACTCCGGCGACGGAGCCGGCATCCTCTGCCAGGTCCCGGACGCCTTCCTCCGCGAGGTCGCCGGATTCGAGCTCCCCGAAGCCGGCGCGTACGCCGTCGGCATCGCCTTCCTCCCCGGCGACGGCACCGCACAGGCCGCCGCCGTGGAGCAGATCGAGGCCATCGCCGCCGAGGAGAACCTCACCGTCCTCGGCTGGCGCGAGGTCCCGGTCACCCCGGACCTGCTCGGCAACGGCGCCCGCGCCACCATGCCGGCCTTCTCGCAGCTGTTCGTCGCCGACGGCGAGAACACCGGGATCGCCCTCGACCGCAAGGCGTTCGTGCTGCGCAAGCGGGCCGAACGCGAGGCCGGGGTCTACTTCCCCTCGCTGTCCGCCCGCACCATCGTCTACAAGGGCATGCTGACCACCGGCCAGCTGGAGCCCTTCTTCCCGGACCTCTCCGACCGCCGCTTCGCCTCGGCGCTCGCCCTGGTCCACTCCCGTTTCTCCACCAACACCTTCCCGTCCTGGCCGCTCGCCCACCCGTACCGGTTCGTCGCCCACAACGGCGAGATCAACACGGTCAAGGGCAACCGGAACTGGATGCGGGCCCGCGAGTCCCAGCTCGCCACCGACACCTTCGGGCAGGGCGCCCTCGACCGGATCTTCCCGATCTGCACCCCGGACGCCTCCGACTCCGCCTCCTTCGACGAGGTCCTGGAGCTCCTGCACCTGGGCGGCCGCTCGCTGCCCCACGCCGTGCTGATGATGATCCCGGAGGCCTGGGAGAACCACACCTCCATGGACCCGGCCCGCCGCGCCTTCTACCAGTACCACTCCACGATGATGGAGCCCTGGGACGGCCCGGCCTGCGTCACCTTCACCGACGGCACCCAGGTCGGCGCGGTCCTCGACCGCAACGGCCTGCGCCCCGGCCGCTACTGGGTCACCGACGAGGGCCTCGTCGTGCTCTCCTCCGAGGTCGGCGTCCTCGACATCGACCCCGCCAAGGTCGTCCGCAAGGGCCGCCTCCAGCCCGGCAGGATGTTCCTCGTCGACACCGCCCAGAACCGGATCATCGAGGACGACGAGATCAAGGCCGAGCTGGCCGCCGCCGCCCCGTACGCCGAATGGCTCGACTCCGGCGAGATCGAGCTGACGGACCTGCCCGAGCGCGAGCACGTCGTGCACACCCACGCCTCGGTCACCCGCCGCCAGCAGACCTTCGGCTACACCGAGGAAGAACTGCGCGTCATCCTCGCGCCGATGGCCCGCACCGGAGCCGAGCCGATCGGCTCCATGGGCACCGACTCCCCGATCGCGGCGCTCTCCGAGCGGCCCCGGCTCCTCTTCGACTACTTCACCCAGCTCTTCGCACAGGTCACCAACCCGCCGCTGGACGCCATCCGCGAGGAGCTCGTCACCTCGCTCGTGTCCTCCCTCGGACCGCAGGGCAACCTGCTGGAGCCGACCGCCGCGTCCTGCCGCAGCGTCACGCTCCCCTTCCCGGTGATCGACAACGACGAGCTGGCCAAGCTCATCCACATCAACGCCGACGGCGACATGCCCGGCATGAAGGCCGCCACCCTCTCGGGCCTCTACCGGGTCTCCGGCGGCGCCGACGCCCTCGCCGCCCGGATCGCCGAGATCCGCGCCGAGGCCGACGCCGCCATCGCGGGCGGCGCCCGCCTCATCGTCCTCTCGGACCGCCACTCCGACGCCGAGCACGCGCCGATCCCGTCGCTGCTGCTCACCGCCGCCGTGCACCACCACCTCATCGCCACCAAGCAGCGCACCCAGGTGGGCCTGCTGGTCGAGGCCGGCGACGTCCGCGAGGTCCACCACGTCGCCCTGCTCATCGGCTACGGCGCCGCCGCCGTCAACCCGTACCTCGCCATGGAGTCCGTCGAGGACCTGCTGCGCGCCGGGACGTTCATCGACGGCATCGAGCCCGAGAAGGCCATCCGGAACCTGATCTACGCCCTCGGCAAGGGCGTCCTGAAGGTCATGTCCAAGATGGGCATCTCCACTGTCGCGTCCTACCGCGGCGCCCAGGTCTTCGAGGCCGTCGGCCTCGACGAGCAGTTCGTCGAGACGTACTTCCAGGGCACCGCCACCAAGATCGGCGGCGCCGGCCTCGACGTCATCGCCAAGGAGGTCGCCGCCCGCCACGCCAAGGCCTACCCCGCCTCCGGGATCGCCTCCGCGCACCGCGCGCTGGAGATCGGCGGCGAGTACCAGTGGCGCCGCGAGGGCGAGCCGCACCTGTTCGACCCGGAGACCGTCTTCCGCCTCCAGCACGCCACCCGTAACCGCCGGTACGACATCTTCAAGAAGTACACGGACCGGGTGAACGAGCAGTCCGAGCGCCTGATGACGCTCCGCGGCCTGTTCGGTTTCAAGAGCGACCGCCCGGCCGTCTCCGTGGACGAGGTCGAGCCGGTCTCCGAGATCGTCAAGCGCTTCTCCACCGGCGCCATGTCGTACGGCTCCATCTCCCGGGAGGCGCACGAGACCCTCGCCATCGCCATGAACCAGCTGGGCGGCAAGTCGAACACCGGCGAGGGCGGCGAGGACCCGGAGCGCCTGTACGACCCGGCGCGCCGCTCCTCCATCAAGCAGGTCGCCTCCGGCCGCTTCGGCGTCACCAGCGAGTACCTGGTCAACGCGGACGACATCCAGATCAAGATGGCCCAGGGCGCCAAGCCCGGCGAGGGCGGCCAGCTGCCCGGCCACAAGGTCTACCCGTGGGTCGCCAAGACCCGGCACTCCACCCCGGGCGTCGGCCTCATCTCCCCGCCGCCGCACCACGACATCTACTCCATCGAGGACCTGGCCCAGCTCATCCACGACCTCAAGAACGCCAACCCGGCCGCCCGCATCCACGTGAAGCTGGTGTCCGAAGTCGGCGTCGGCACGGTCGCGGCAGGCGTCTCCAAGGCCCACGCCGACGTCGTCCTGATCTCCGGCCACGACGGCGGCACCGGCGCCTCCCCGCTCACCTCGCTCAAGCACGCGGGCGGCCCCTGGGAGCTCGGCCTCGCCGAAACCCAGCAGACCCTGCTGCTCAACGGGCTGCGCGACCGGATCGTCGTGCAGACCGACGGCCAGCTCAAGACCGGCCGCGACGTCGTCATCGCCGCGCTGCTCGGCGCCGAGGAGTTCGGCTTCGCCACCGCCCCGCTCGTCGTCTCCGGCTGCGTCATGATGCGCGTCTGCCACCTCGACACCTGCCCGGTCGGCATCGCCACCCAGAACCCGGTCCTGCGCGACCGCTTCTCCGGCAAGCCCGAATTCGTCGTCAACTTCTTCGAGTTCATCGCCGAGGAGGTCCGCGAGCTCCTCGCCGAGCTGGGCTTCCGCACCCTCGAGGAGGCCGTCGGCCACGCCGAGCTGCTCGACACCACCAAGGCCGTCACCCACTGGAAGGCCCAGGGCCTGGACCTGGCGCCGCTCTTCCACGTGCCGGACCTGCCCGACGGCGCCGTCCGCCACGCCCTGGTCCCGCAGGACCACGGCCTGGAGAAGGCCCTCGACAACGAGCTGATCGAGCTCGCCGCCGACGCCCTCGGCGCGGCCACCGCGGAGGAGGCCCGGCCCGTCCGCGCCCAGGTCGCCATCCGCAACATCAACCGGACCGTCGGCACCATGCTCGGCCACGAGGTCACCAGGAAGTTCGGCGGCGCGGGCCTGCCCGCCGACACCATCGACCTCACCTTCACCGGTTCCGCCGGCCAGTCCTTCGGCGCCTTCCTGCCGAGCGGCGTCACCCTCCGCCTCGAGGGCGACGCCAACGACTACGTCGGCAAGGGCCTCTCCGGCGGCCGCATCGTGGTCCGCCCGGACCGCGCCGCCGACCACCTCGCCGAATACAGCACCATCGCCGGCAACACCATCGGCTACGGCGCCACCGGCGGCGAGATGTTCCTGCGCGGCCGCACCGGCGAGCGGTTCTGCGTCCGCAACTCCGGCGCCCTGGTCGTCTCGGAGGGCGTGGGCGACCACGGCTGCGAGTACATGACCGGCGGCACCGCCGTCATCCTCGGCGAGACCGGCCGCAACTTCGCGGCCGGCATGTCCGGCGGCGTCGCCTACGTCATCGACCTCGACCGCAACAACGTCAACGCCGGCAACGTCGGGGCCGTCGAGGCCCCCTCCGCAGAGGACAAGCAGTGGCTGCACGATGTGGTGCGCCGCCACGAGGAGGAGACCGGCTCGACCGTGGCCGCCAAGCTCCTCGCTGACTGGCCCGCCTCGGCGGCCCGCTTCAGCAAGATCATCCCGACCACGTACAAGGCAGTGCTCGCCGCCAAGGACGCCGCTGAGCGGGCCGGACTCTCCGAGTCCGAGACCACCGAGAAGATGATGGAGGCGGCGACCCATGGCTGACCCGAAGGGCTTCCTCACCACCACCCGCCAGACCGCCTGCTCCCGCCCCGTCGAGGAGCGGCTGAGGGACTGGAACGAGGTCTACGTCCGCGGCTCCCTGCTCCCCGTCATCAGCAAGCAGGCCGGCCGCTGCATGGACTGCGGCATCCCGTTCTGCCACAACGGCTGCCCGCTGGGAAACCTGATCCCCGAGTGGAACGACTACGCCTACCGCGAGGACTGGGCGGCCGCGTCCGAGCGCCTGCACGCCACGAACAACTTCCCGGAGTTCACGGGCCGCCTGTGCCCCGCCCCGTGCGAGTCGGCGTGCGTGCTCGGCATCAACCAGCCGGCCGTCACCATCAAGAACGTCGAGGTCTCCATCATCGACAAGGCGTGGGACAACGGCGGCGTCGCACCGCAGGCCCCCGAACGCCTCTCCGGCAAGACGGCAGCCGTCATCGGCTCCGGCCCGGCCGGCCTCGCCGCCGCCCAGCAGCTGACCCGCGCCGGCCACACCGTCGTCGTGTACGAGCGCGCCGACCGCATCGGCGGCCTGCTGCGCTACGGCATCCCCGAGTTCAAGATGGAGAAGGTGCACATCAACCGCCGCATCGAGCAGATGCGCGCGGAGGGCACCAAGTTCCGCACCGGCATCGAGGTCGGCCGCGACATCACCGCCACCGACCTGCGCAAGCGGTTCGACGCCGTCGTCATCGCCGCCGGCGCCACGGTCTCCCGCGACCTGCCCGTCCCCGGCCGCGACCTGAACGGCATCCACTTCGCCATGGAGTACCTGCCGCTCGCCAACAAGGTCCAGGAAGGCGACTTCGTCGCCCCGCCCATCACCGCCGAGGGCAAGCACGTCGTCGTCATCGGCGGCGGCGACACCGGCGCCGACTGCGTGGGCACCGCCCACCGCCAGGGCGCCCTCTCGGTCACCCAGCTGGAGATCATGCCCCGCCCCAACGAGGAGCGGAACCCGGTCGCCCAGCCGTGGCCGACCTTCCCCATGCTCTACAAGGTCACCTCGGCCCACGAGGAGGGCGGCGAGCGGGTCTACTCCGTCTCCACCACCCACTTCGAGGGCGACGAGGACGGCAACGTCCAGGCCCTCCACCTGGTCGAGGTCGACTTCGTCGACGGCAAGCTGGTCCAGCGCGCGGGCACCGAGCGCCGCATCCCGGCCCAGCTGGTCACCCTCGCCATGGGCTTCACCGGCACCGACCGGTCCAACGGCCTCGTCGAGCAGTTCGGCCTCGAGCTGGACGAGCGGGGCAACATCGCCCGCGACGCCTCCTACGCCACCAACGTCGACGGCGTCTACGTCGCCGGCGACGCCGGCCGCGGCCAGTCCCTCATCGTCTGGGCCATCGCGGAGGGCCGCTCCGCGGCCCGCGGCGTCGACCGCTACCTGACCGGCAGCAGCACCCTCCCGTACCCGGTCAAGCCGACGGACCGCGCGCTGGCGGTCTGATCCTCCGGACGCCGGACAAGTAACCCTCCGGCTTCGGCCGGGGGCCCCTCATACGGTCCGTACAACGGCGTACGGAACTCGACACGGCGCCCGCCACCGTCCTCGACCAAGGGATGGCGGGCGCCGTGGCGCGTGCGGCATCAGGCCGCGGGCGGCCGGCCGGGGTCGGGGGAGTGCCCGGGGTTTCCCGGCAGCCGATTGTCCTTCCGGTGCGGGCCGGCCCGTAAAGGGCGCTCCTCCTTCGTCGTCGCGTCGCTGCGCGATGTCGCTGCGCTCCACCCTTGACGGACCGACCCGCCCCGGAATGCCAAAGAGCTGCCGGGAAGCCCCCGAAGGATGGCCAGGGGGACGGGTCGAGGGACGGCCCCCGCCTGAGCAGCAGGGCCCCGGCTCCGCCCCGCAACCTGCCGCTGCCCCAGGACCACCACAGGCCTGCCCGGCGCCGGGGGCGCGGGCACGAAAAGCCGCCCCCAAAGTCCCATGTGAGGACCGGTTCGGCGGCGATGCAGCCCCAACCTGCGGGAAATGTCGACCAGAAGCCCATCGGGGCGCGGCAGGCGCCCGAGATCGCTACGCGCTCCTCTTCGTCGGCGTCCGGCCGCCGTCCGGGGCGGGGACCGCGACGGATCGCTACGTACCGGCGGCTTCCCGCTCCAGGTCAGCCTCCGGAGCGGCGCGACCTCGCTGAAGTGGACCTCGGTCGACTTCGCCGGGTGCGCCGCGGGGGTGCGCACCACCCGCCCCGCCCCGGGCGTTCTACGCCGGGTCCTCGTGGGGCGGCTCGTCGTCGCCCCGGCGGAGGGTGTGGAGCCCGCGCTGCGGGGTCCAGGTGCGGATCACCAGCTCGTCTCCGTCGACGCTGACGTGGACGACCTCCGTCAGGTCCGCGTGGAACAGGTGGAACGGGTGCGGGGTCTGCGTCTCCTCCGCGTACCGGTGCAGCTCGGGCGGGTCCACCTGTTCGATCGCACGCCCGGAGATCCGCGCGTCCCCGTCGGGCATCGTCTCGCCCTCGCCCGGGTTGCTGTGCAGGGCGAAGCGCGGGTCGCGCTGGAGGTCGCGGGCCTTCATGGAGCCCTGCATCATGCCGAGCCACAGTTCCCCGCCGCGGATGTCGACGTTCAGCCCGGTCAGCCGCGGGGAGCCGTCCTTGCGGAGGGTGCCGAGGACGTGGTGGGGGTACTGCGCGAAGCGGGCCCGGACGGTGGCCGCGAATTCCGGTTCCTGCTTTTCGAACGCTGCCCAGTTGTTCGTCGTCATACCTCCATCAAAGCGCGCGGCACCGGCGGCCGCCGGTCAGGCGCGCACGATGCCCGCCGCCCGGGCCGCCGCCAGCCAGGCCGGGAACTCCCCGACCAGCCGGTCGTACAGCTCCCGGTCCGGCACCGCGCGGGGGTCGGGGCCCGCGTGGAAGTAGCCCGCGTTGTCGACCACCCGCCGGGACGGCACGGGCAGTTCGTCGAGGCGGCGCAGGAAGTCGAACTGCTTGCTGTGGGTGTTGCCGAAGCCGACGAACTGCCAGAACAGCGGCAGCCTGGCCGCCTTGCAGAGGTACTTCTCCGCGGCGAGCCGGCTGACCGGGCCGCCGTCGGTCTGGAAGACGACCAGGGCGGGGGCGTCCGATCCCGAGTCCAGGTAGTGGTCGATGACCGCGTCCATGGCCGCGTGGTACGAGGTCTTGCCCATGTGGCCGAGGCGGGAGGCGATCTCGGCGACGCGCCCGGCGGGCCCGGCGATCGGGATCTCCTCGACCGCGTCGACGTCGGTGGAGAAGAACACCACCGGGACGCGGCCGTCCTCGTCCAGGTGCGCGGAGAGGCCGAGGACCCGGTCCGCGAGCGCCTGCACGGTGCCGTCCCGGTAGTACGGGCGCATCGATCCCGAATGGTCGAGGACCAGGTAGACCGAGGCGCGGCCGCCCTCCAGGCCCCGCTCGCGCAGTGCGGTCCCGGCGCTCTTGTAGAGGCTCACGAGGGCCGGAGCGGTCTGTTCGATCTTGCGGAGGTCGATCGCGCTGCCCGTCATGGGGCGAGGGTACGGCAGGGCGCGGGCGCGGCGGTGCCGGAACCGGTGCCCGGCCGCCCCGTTCCCGTGCCCGGGTCCCGGACACGGGAACGCGGTGGGCATGATGTGTGCATGCCGATGTGGTTGCTGTCGCGCACCCTGCTCCTGCTGGCGGTGGAGTGCGGCGCTGTGCTGCTGTTGCGCGGACCCGTGCCGTGGATCCCGGTCCTGCTGGCCGTCTTCGTCGTCGGCTCGGGCGTACTGCACGGCACCGACGCCGAGTTCACCCCGCGCTTCGCGGTCGCGCTCGCCGCCGTCGGCGTCGCCGAACTCACCGTCCGGGCCTGGGGGCTGCCGGACCCGCCGGCGATGGCGGCCGGGATGGGGGCCGGGGTGCTGCTCGTCGTCCAGACGGCCACCGTGGCCCGGTACGCGCGGCGGCCGCGCCGGCGGCGGCGCCGCGCCTGAGGCCGCCCCGGCCCGGCGGCCCTGGCTGAGGGCCCGGGAGATCGAAAAGAATGCCGGCATGACGCCCGCATCCGAGCCCGAGCCCACGCCCGTACCCGAGCCCGCGCCCGGGGACGCGTCCGCGCCTCAGGCCGGCGCCGGGGCCGTCCCGGAGCTGAACCCCCGGGAGCGGGCCCGGTCCTTCGACCGCGGTGCCCCGCTGTACGCCGCGCACCGGCCCGGCTACCCGGACGGGCTCTTCGGCGCCGTCGAGGAACTCGCCGGGCGCCCGCTGCGCGGGGCCAGGGTCGCCGACATCGGCGCCGGAACCGGCATCTCCACCGCCCTGCTCCACGCCCGCGGAGCCCGCGTCCTCGCCGTCGAGCCGGGCGACGGCATGGCCGCCGAGTTCCGGCGCGCCCACCCCCGCATCCCCCTCGTACGCGGCGACGGCAACCGCCTGCCGCTCGCCGACTCCGCCTTCGACCTGCTCACCTACGCCCAGGCCTGGCACTGGACCGACCCCGCCCGAGCCGTCCCCGAGGCCCGGCGCGTGCTGCGGCCCGGCGGCGCCCTCGCGCTCTGGTGGAACACCCCGGACACCGCCGTCGACTGGATCGCCGGGCAGGAGGCCCGGATCCGCGACTTCTTCCACGCCGACGTGACCGTGCCCCATGTGCTGCCCGCCGAGCTCCCGTTCACCACCCGCGCCGTGCGGTGGTCGCGCCGGATCCCCCTCGAAGCGCACCTCGCCAGCCACGCCAGCCACTCCCCGTTCCTCGTCCTCGGCCCCGACCGCACCCGGGAGTTCCTGGACGCCGAACGGGCCCTGCTGGGCCCGCTCTTCCCCGACGGCACGGTCGAGGAGTGCTACGTCACCACCGTCGGGGTGGCGGTCGTATGAGACGGGCACCGCTGCTCGCCCGCGCCGTGCGGGCCGCCGCCCTGCCGGTGCTGTGCTGCGCGGGCCTGGCCGCGTGCCTGCCGTTCGGCGCCGCCGAGGCGGACGTCCGCTACAGCGAGGACTTCGACCGCCACGAGCCGCTGCGGGTGCAGGGCTACCCGTCCGCCGGATCGCTGCGCCTCGTCCAGCAGGTCGTCTGGCGGATCGCGGACGGCGCCCCGGACCGGCTGGCGGACCTCTCCAGCAGCGACGCCACGCCGCAGGAGCGGGCTTCCACGGCGCGGCGCTGGGTCGCCGAGTTCCGCAAGGCGGCCGAGGGGAAGGCCACGGCGGTCTTCTGCGACCCCGGCGACGCCCGCCAGACGGTGGTGCTGCACTTCCCCGGCACGGGCCGGAGCAAGGTCCTCCACGTCCGCCTCGACGGCAACGGCGGCGAGGACGGCTGGCGCGTACGGATGAACGAGCCCCCGGGCGCGCCGCCGGAGCCGCTGCCGCCCTGCGCCCGACTCTGACCCGGAGGGCGGGCGGGGCCGTGAGCCGCCGGGCCGGTGTCACCGGCGTGCCCTAACCTCGGCCCCGGAAGGCTCCCACCCCCCCCCGGGAAGGCAGGCGCGACGATGGCCCCGGCACCCCAGAAGATCACCACGTTCCTGATGTTCGAGGGCAGGGCGGAGGAGGCGATGACCTTCTACACCTCGCTGTTCGACGACGCCGAGGTCATCGACATCACCCGCTACGGCGCCGAGGGGCCCGGCCCGGAGGGCAGCGTGCAGCACGCCACGTTCTCGCTCGCCGGGCAGCAGTTCATGTGCATCGACAGCCATGTCAAGCACGAGTTCGGCTTCACGCCGGCGGTCTCGCTCTTCGTCCGGTGCGACTCCGAGGCCGAACTCGACCGCCTCTACGCGGCCCTCGCCGAGCAGGGCGCCGAGCTGATGCCCGTCGGCGACTACGGCTTCAGCGCCCGCTTCGGCTGGGTCAACGACCGCTTCGGCGTCTCCTGGCAGCTGAACCTGCCCGCCTGACCGGGCGCCTGCGCCGCGAGCGCCGCCCGGCAGTCCTGCGGGGTGCCCCAGGCGTCCCGCAGGGGGCGGGCCTTGCGCAGCCACAGGGACAGGTCCAGTTCCTCGGTGTAGCCGATGGCGCCGTGCAGCTGGAGCGCGGCCCGGGCCGCGGCGTACGCCGCCTCCCCGGCCATGAGCTTTGCCGCGGCCACGTCATCGACCACGGTCCGGCCGGCGCCGGCGCCGGCGCCGCCTGCGCCCGCCGCGCCGTCCGTCAGGGCCAGTGCGCCCGCCCAGAGCACCGGCTTGGCGAACTCCAGGCGGAGCAGTACGTCCGCCAGGCGGTGCTTCACCGCCTGGAAGCTGCCGATGGGGGCGCCGAACTGGGTGCGCTGTTGCGTGTACTCCACCGTCCGGGCCAGCAGCGCCTCGCCCAGCCCCACGCACTGCGCGGCCGTCAGCAGCCGCGCCCAGCGCAGCGCGGTGGCCGCCGCCGTTAGCACCGCCGGCCCGGAGGCCAGCAGTTCGCCGCCCGGCGGCAGCGCGGCCAGCCGTCGCGCGGGGTCCGTGGAGACCCGTACCGCCCCGGCGTCCGGCGCCGCGGCCAGCCGGAGCTCCCCGCCGGCCGACACCGTGAAGCGGTGGTCCGCGGTGTCCGCGTCCAGCGCGTACGGTCCGCCGCCCGGCAGCACGACCGCGGCCCGGGCCTCGCCCGCGGCCAGGGCCGGGAGGAAGCGTTTCGCCGACTCGGCCGCGCCCTCCGCCCCCTCCGCTCCCGGCGCGCCGTCCTCCCCGGCCAGTGCCGCGAGCAGTACGGACGCCGTCGCCGTCTCCACCGCCGGCCCGGGCATTGCGGCCCGGCCCAGTTCCACGAAGCCCATGGCCAGTTCCACCGGCAGCGGGCCCAGCCCGCCGTGCGCCTCGGGGACGGGCAGCGCGAACAGCCCGGTGCCGGCCAGCTTCCGCCACACCCCCAGGCCCGGCCCGGTGTCGCCGGCCTGCCAGGCGCGGACCGCCCCCGGCAGGTCCGAGGCGCCGAGCAGCCGGCGCAGCGTACGGGCGAACTCCGACTGCTCGCCGGTCGGCAGGAATCGCATCAGCGGCGGCCCTTCGGGAGGCCGAGCAGCCGCTCGGCGATGATGTCGCGCTGGATCTCGTTCGTGCCCGCGTAGATGGGGCCCGCCAGGGAGAACACCCACGGCTCGGCCCACTCCCCGTCGGCCAGTTCGCCGTCCGGGCCGAGCAGGTCCAGCGCCGTCTCGTGCAGGGCGATGTCGTACTCGCTCCAGAACACCTTGTTGAGGCTGGACTCGGCGTCGATCTCCCGGACTCCCGGCTCCGCTCGAGCGGGGGTGCCCCCGCCGCCCGCCGCGAACCGCGAGGCGCTCGCCCAGGTGAACAGCTCGTAGGCGCGGGCCCCGGCCAGTGCGTCCGCCACCCGGTCCCGCAGCGCGGTGCCCCCCGGCCCGCCCCCGGCCCGCCACAGCGCGGCCAGCCGGTCCGCCGCGGCCAGGAACCGTCCGGGGGAGCGCAGGGTCAGCCCCCGCTCGTTCCCGGTGGTGGACATCGCGATCCGCCAGCCCTGCCCCGGCTCCCCGATGACGTCCTCGTCCGGCACGAAGACCCGGTCGAGGAAGAGTTCGGCGAAGGCGGGCTTGCCGTCGAGGCGCCCGATCGGCCGGACCGCCACACCCGGCGCCCGCAGGCCGAACATCAGGCAGGTCAGCCCGTGGTGCGGCCGGGCCGCCCCCGGGTCGGTGCGGAAGATCCCGAAAGCCCGGTCGGCGAACGCGGCCCGCGAGGACCAGGTCTTCCGGCCGGACAGCAGCCAGCCGCCGTCCGTGCGGACCGCCCTGGAGGTCAGCGAGGCCAAGTCGGAGCCGGCCTCCGGCTCGGACCACGCCTGCGCCCAGACCACCTCCCCGCTCGCCATGGACGGCAGCACCCGGGCCCGCTGCTCCTGCGTCCCGTGGTCGAACAGGGTGGGCGCGAGCAGGCCGATGCCGTTCTGCGAGACCCGGCCGGGCGCGCCCGCGGCCCAGTACTCCTCCTCGAAGACCAGCCACCGCTCGATGTCCGCGCCCCGGCCCCCGTACTCCTCGGGCCAGGCCACCGCCGACCAGCGGTCTGCGTGCAGCTCCGCCTCCCAGGCGCGGTGGGCGGCGAAGCCCTCCTCGGTCTCCAGGGAGGGCAGCGGGGAGGCGGGGACGCGGCGGGCGAGCCAGTCCCGGGCCTCGGCCCGGAAGGCCTCCACCTCCGGCGGATGGGTCAGGTCCATCAGGTGCTCGCCTCCCGCGCTTCCCTAACAAGTGTTTGGTAGGTTAACGTGCGGGCGTGACCGGAGTCGAGGGCGCCGCCACCGGAACCGCGGCCGGCCGTACGGACGCGGACCGGGAGCAGGCGCAGGCGTCGAGGAGGCACCGACGTGAGCACCCCCGCACCGCCAACACCGCCCGCACCCCCCGGGCCTCCCGCACCCCCCGTCCCCGTTCCCGTCCTCGGACACGGGCTGCTCGACGGCCGCAGCGCCGTCGTCACCGCCGCCGCCGGAGCCGGCATCGGCGGGGCCACGGCCCGCCGCTTCCTCCAGGAAGGCGCCCGCATCGTCCTCGGCGACGCCCACGCCCGCCGCCTGAAGGAGACCGAGGAGGCACTCGCCGCCGAGTTCGGACCGGACCGCGTCACCTCCCTGCCCTGCGACGTCACCGACGAGGCCCAGGTCCGGGCCCTCTTCGCGCACGCCGAACACACCCACGGCCGCCTCGACATCGTCGTCAACAACGCCGGCCTCGGCGGCACCGCCGCCCTCGTCGACATGACCGACGAGCAGTGGGGCAAGGTCCTCGACGTCACCCTGAACGGCACCTTCCGCTGCACCCGCGCGGCCCTGCGCTCCTTCAAAGCCGCCGCCGAAACCCGGTCCGCCCCGCCCCCGCACGGCGGCGGGGCCATCGTCAACAACGCCTCCGTCATCGGCTGGCGCGCCCAGGCCGGCCAGGCCCACTACGCCGCTGCCAAGGCCGGGGTGATGGCCCTGACCCGCTGCGCGGCGCTGGAAGCGGCCGCGTTCGGCGTACGGGTCAACGCGGTTGCCCCCAGCCTGGCCATGCACCCGCACCTGGCGAAGGTCACGAGCGGGGAACTGCTGCGCGAGCTGACGGCCCGCGAGGCCTTCGGCCGGTACGCCGAGCCCTGGGAGGTCGCCAACGTCATCGTCTTCCTGGCCAGCGGCTACTCCTCGTACATGACCGGCGAGACCGTGTCGGTCAGCAGCCAGCGGGCCTGAGCGGCCCCGAGAATGGGCGCGTGCCAACGAACAAGACGACGAACAAGACGACGAACCGGCCGACGGGCAAGCCGGCGGACAAGAAGAAGGCCCAGGCGGCGGCCACCCCCGAACGCCGCCGCGAGCTCCTCGACACCGCCGCCGAGGTGTTCGCCGCCCAGGGCTACAACGCCACCACCGTCCGCAAGATCGCCGACGCGGCCGGCATGCTCGCCGGCAGCCTCTACTACCACTTCGATTCCAAGGAATCGATGCTCGACGAGATCCTCTCCACCTTCCTGAACGAGCTGTGGGAGGGCTACGACGCCGTCCTCGCCGCCGGGCTCGGCCCCCGGGAGACCATCGAAGCCCTCGTCACCGAGTCCTTCCGCGAGATCGACCGGCACCGCGCCGCCGTCGCGATCTACCAGAAGGAGGCACGCCACCTCACCGACCAGCCCCGCTTCCACTACCTCGCCGCATCGCAGGCCAAGTTCGAGAAGGCCTGGCTGGGTACGCTGGAACGCGGGGTCGCCGCCCGGGTCTTCCGGGCCGACCTCGACATCCGCCTCACCTACCGCTTCGTCCGCGACACGGTGTGGGTGGCGGCGTCCTGGTACCGGCCGGGAGGACAGCACAGCCCCGAGGAGATCGCCCGCCAGTACCTCTCGATGGTCCTGTACGGGATCTCCCTGCGCAGCTGACCCGCGACCCGCGCGGGCCACGACCGGAGGAGCCGCCATGCCCGAGGCCTACATCGTCGACGCCGTACGCACCCCCGTGGGGCGGCGCGGGGGAGGGCTCAGCGCGGTCCACCCGGCCGATCTGGGCGCCCACGTCCTCACCGCCCTCGTCGAGCGCACCGGGATCGACCCGGCCGCCGTGGACGACGTGGTCTTCGGCTGCCTCGACACGGTCGGCCCGCAGGCCGGCGACATCGCCCGGACGGCCTGGCTGGCGGCGGGACTGCCCCAGGAGGTGCCGGGCGTCACCGTGGACCGCCAGTGCGGCTCCTCGCAGCAGGCCGTCCACTTCGCGGCCCAGGGCGTGCTGTCGGGCACCCAGGACCTGGTGGTCGCCGGCGGCACCCAGAACATGTCGATGATCCCGATCGCCTTCGCCTCGCGGCAGGCCGCCGAACCGCTCGGCCTGACCGAGGGCCCGTACGCGGGCAGCAGCGGCTGGCGGGCCCGCTACGGCGACGCCCCCGTCAACCAGTTCCACGGCGCCGAGCTGATCGCCCGCAAGTGGGGGATCTCCCGCCGGGACATGGAGGAGTACGCCCTCCGCTCCCACCGGCGGGCGGTCCGCGCGATCGACGAGGGCCGCTTCGACCGCGAGACCGTCCCGTACGGGGACGTCGTGCACGACGAGGGCCCCCGCAGGGACACCGGCCCGGAGAAGATGGCCGCCCTGCCGCCGGTCCTCGAGGGCGGCACGATCACCGCGGCGGTCTCCTCCCAGGTCTCCGACGGAGCGGCGGCACTGCTGATCGCCTCCGAGCGGGCCGTCGCCGAGCACGGCCTGCGCCCGCGGGCCCGCATCCACCACCTGTCGGTCCGCGGCGAGGACCCCATCCGCATGCTGTCCGCGCCGATCCCCGCCACCGCCCACGCCCTGAAGAAGACGGGCATGGCGCTCGACGACATCGACCTGGTGGAGATCAACGAGGCCTTCGCCCCGGTCGTCCTGGCCTGGCTGAAGGAGACCGGCGCCGACCCCGAGCGGGTCAACGTCAACGGTGGCGCCATCGCCCTCGGCCACCCGCTGGGAGCGACCGGCGTGAAGCTGATGACCACGCTGCTCCACGAACTGGAGCGGACCGGCGGCCGCTACGGCCTGCAGACGATGTGCGAGGGCGGAGGCCAGGCCAACGTCACCGTCATCGAGCGGCTGTGACGGGCGGTGCCGGGGTCCGCGCCCCCCGGCTCCGCCTCCCGTTGCGGCTCCGGTCCGGCTCCGGCGATGTGTGCTAGCTTAGGGGGCGTTGCAGTTGTGGTACCCATGAACTTTATGTGCGCCTGACGGGACATGTTCCTCAGGCGCTTTTACTGTTTTCTCGCCGGAATCGCCGGATGGGGCCCTGCCGCCTGATCAGGGAGATTCAACATGGCACTCGGTACCGTGAAGTGGTTCAACTCGGAAAAGGGCTTCGGCTTCATCGAGCAGGACGGCGGCGGCCCGGACGTCTTCGCCCACTACTCGAACATCGCCACCCAGGGCTTCCGTGAGCTCACCGAGGGCCAGCGCGTGTCCTTCGACGTCACCCAGGGCCAGAAGGGCCCGCAGGCCGAGAACATCCTGCCTGCCTGACGCGTACCACACGCCGGGGCCCGCACCGAGAGGTGCGGGCCCCGGCGTGCGTGCTGTCTCGACCTTTGTTGTACCTGCCGGTTTCAGGAAGGGCTTTCTCGCATGACCAGCTCCAGCTCCGCACGACCCAGCCGCCGCCCCAGCCGGGGTCGAGAAGCGGCCCAGGGACGTCCGAAGACTGGCGCGGGACGGCAGAAGTCTGCGCCCGCCGTCCCCAGGCCCCAGGAATTCACCATGCCCGAGCCGGTCGTGCCCGCACTCCCGCCGGCCGCCGCCTTCGAGGACATGGACCTGCCCGAGGCACTGCTGAAGACCCTCGCGGCCCAGGGCGTCACCGAGCCCTTCCCCATCCAGGCCGCCACCCTTCCGAACTCCCTCGCCGGCCGCGACCTGCTCGGCCGCGGCCGCACCGGCTCCGGCAAGACCCTCGCCTTCGGCCTGGCCCTGCTCGCCCGCACCGCCGGCCGCCGCGCACAGCCGAAGGCGCCGCTCGCGCTGGTCCTCGTACCGACCCGCGAACTCGCCCAGCAGGTCACCGACGCCCTCACCCCGTACGCAGCCTCCCTCGGCCTGCGCATCGCGACCGTCGTCGGCGGCATGTCCATCAACCGGCAGGCGGGCGCCCTGCGCCGCGGCGCCGAGGTGCTCGTCGCCACGCCGGGCCGCCTGAAGGACCTCATAGACCGCGGCGACGCCGTCCTCGACCAGGTCTCGATCACCGTCCTCGACGAGGCCGACCAGATGACCGACATGGGTTTCATGCCCCAGGTCACGGCCCTGCTGAAGCTCGTCGAGCCGGACGGCCAGCGGCTGCTGTTCTCGGCGACGCTCGACAAGAACATCGACAGGCTCGTCAAGATGTTCCTGAACGACCCGGTCGGCCACTCCGTCGACCCGTCGGCGGGCGCGGTCACCACCATGGAGCACCACGTCCTGTACGTCATGGACGAGACCGACAAGCGGGCCGTGGCGACCCGCATCGCCGCCCGCGACGGCCGCGTGATCATGTTCGTGGACACCAAGCGCGGCGTCGACCGCATGGTCAAGCGGCTCCTCGCCGACGGCGTACGCGCCTCCGGGCTGCACGGCGGCCGCTCGCAGCCGCAGCGCAACCGGACCCTCGACTGGTTCAAGACCGGCGAGGTCACCGCGCTGATCGCGACCAACGTGGCCGCCCGCGGCATCCACATCGACGACCTCGACCTCGTCGTCAACGTGGACCCGCCCACCGACCACAAGGATTACCTGCACCGCGGCGGCCGCACCGCGCGCGCCGGCGAGTCCGGCAGCGTCGTGACGCTGGTGCTGCCCGACCAGAAGCGGGACATGACCCGCCTGATGTCGGACGCCGGGATCTCCCCGCGCACCGCCCAGATCAAGTCCTCCGACGAGGAACTGGCCCGGCTGACGGGCGCCCGGCTGCCCTCCGGCATCCCCGTCGTGCTGGAGGTGCCGCAGCCCACCCCGCCGAAGCCGCGCAGCGGCGGCCGCTCCGGTTCCGGCTCCGGCTCCGGTTCCGGCTCGGGCTCCGGCTCGGGCGGCGGCCGACGCCGCTCCGGCCGCAGCCGCAGCGGCGCCCAGGGCGGCGCCCAGGGCGCTCCCGCCGCAGCCGCCACCGGCACGGGCGAGGCCCGCCCGCGCCGGACCCGCACCGCCGCGGGCCGCACCACCGCGGGCCGCAGCGGCGCGCCCCAGGGCGGCGGCCGCTCGGGCGGTGCCCGCTCGAGCGGTGCCGGCGCCGGCCGCCGGTCTGCCGGCGGGGCTGCCTGAGCGGCCCCGAGGCCGCTCAGCGGACCAGGCGGGACTGGAGTTTCGCCAGTGTGCGCAGGTCCAGGCCCAGTCCGTCCGTCAGATAGCCGTAGAGGCCGCCGTAGTCGGCTTCCAGCTGGGCGTTCGCCGCGTCCAGGTAGTCGCCGCGGACCTCCTGGAGCGGGATCAGCAGGTCCGGGTTCTGCATCCGCCCCGACTGCTTGAGCGCCTCCCGCAGCCGGGCGTCGTACGCCGCCCGGAAGGTGTTCGACGCCAGGTAGTCCCGCTCCGCGGCCTCCTCGGGCACCGCCAGGGCGCGCAGCAGCGTGGCGCGGGTTCGGGCACGGCTCATCGGTGTCGACTCCTGTGGCACAGAAGGGGGATCACCCTGCCGGCGGCAGGGTGCCGGACACGTGCAGCTGCTCCAGCCGGGCCAGCACGGACTCCGCCTCGGCCATGACCCGGCCGACGAGCTCCGCACACGACGGCAGGTCCTCGATCACACCGGCGACCTGGCCCGATGCCATGACGCCGAGGTCCGTACGGCCCTCGACCATGGACGCCTTGAGGAGCATGGGGGTGTTCGCGGCGAGCAGCACCTGGCTCCAGGACAGGTCCTTGCCGTGTTTCATCGCCAGCCCGTCGCGCACCATCCGCGACCACGACAGGCCCGACAGCTTCCGGAACCCGGCCGCGTGCCGGACCGCCCGCAGCAGCGCCCCGGCCCGGCCCGACCGCTCCAAGGCGGCGACCAGCTCGGTGCGCAGCATCCGGTGCGGCAGCCCGTCGACGGCCGTCGTGACGGTGATGTCCTTGACGCCGGCCGCCAGGTAGCGGGCCTTGACGGCGTCCGGCACCGTGGAGTCGGAGGTCAGCAGGAACCGGGTGCCCATCGCGATGCCCGCCGCCCCGTACGACAGCGCCGCGACCAGGCCGCGGCCGTCGTGGAAGCCGCCCGCCGCGACCACCGGGATGTCCACGGCATCGGCCACCTGGGGCAGCAGCACCGTCGTGGCCACGTCCCCGGTGTGGCCGCCGCCCTCGCCGCCCTGCACGATCACCGCGTCGGCCCCCCAGGCCGCGACCTTCTCGGCGTGCCGGCGGGCCCCGACCGACGGGATCACCACCACGCCCGCGTCCTTCAGCCGGGCGATGAGCTCCCTGGACGGCGCGAGCGCGAACGACGCGACCCGTACGCCCTCCTCGACGATCAGCCGCACCCGCTCGGCCGCGTCCCCCGCGTCCGCCCGCAGATTGACCCCGAACGGGGCATCCGTACGGGACCTCACCTCGCGCACCGCCGCCCGCAGCTGCTCCGGCGCCATCGTTGCCGACGCCAGGATGCCCAGCGCGCCGGCCCGCGCGGCCGCCGACACCAGCCGGGGCCCCGCCACCCAGCCCATGCCCGTCTGCACGATCGGGTGGCGCACCCCGACCAGCCTGGTCAGTGCCGTCTCCACGGCCCTCAGCCCCGCACTTCGCGCTCGCGCAGGGCCTCCGGGTCCAGGACGGCGCGGATCAGCCGCAGCTCCTCCCCGGTCGGCTCCCGCGTGTACGGGACCTCCTCGGGCACCGCCGGCGCGAACCCGGTGGCCGCCAGGACCTCCTCGACGGTCACCCCCGGGTGGAGGGAGGCCAGCCGCATCGACCGGTCGGGCGTGGCGAAGTCGAAGACCCCGAGGTCGCTGACCACCCGCCGGATCCGGTGGAAGCGGGTCACCCTGGCCGCCGCCGCCCGGTCGTACCCGACGCCGCTGACCATGTCGACCCGCTCGACGAACACCCGGGGCGAATGCCGGGGCACCCAGTAGCTCACCGGGTTGTTGAGGGTGTTGACGGGCGCGCCCCGCACCCCGAGGAGCTGGCGGGCCGGCCGCTCCCAGTCGCCGATGCAGGAGATGTTCTGGTTGCCGAACCGGTCGAGCTGGCTCGCGCCCATCATCACGTGCCGCCGCCCGCCCGTGACCATCGTCAGGTGGCGGCGGTACGGGAGCCAGCCCTCGACCTCCCCGTCCGGCCCGACGAGCAGGGCCTCGCCGTCGGTCAGCAGCAGGTCGGGGGAGAAGGTCCGCCGTGCCAGGCGGGCCCCCAGCGAGGGGATCAGGCCCATGGGGCTGGCGAGCACCTCGCCGTCGCCCCGCCACGCCTCGGCGCAGGCGATCACGCAGTACTCGGCGCGGCTCGCGGCGGGGGAGAGGTCGGGGGCGGGGGAGGGGGAGGGGGGTACGGGTGTGGTCAATGCTGCTCCTCGTGCCAGGCCCGGACCGCGCTCTGGTACGCCTGCTCGTCCGGCCCGGACAGGAAGCGGGCGGCGAACTCGGGCCAGGGGGTGGTCGCGTACAGCTTCTGGAAGGCCTCGTCGCGCCCGTGGTCGGGGACGCAGGAGGTGAAGTGCGCGCCGTTCGGGGTCTCCACGACGCCGGTGACGCTGTGCCGGCCGACCAGCAGGGACTGCGGCGGCCCGGCCTTGGCGAGGTCGGCGGTTTCGACGAGCTGCTCGCAGGAGACGTACGCGGTGCCGGCCGCCTCGCAGAACAGGTCGTCGAAGTACGGGTCGGGGCCCAGGTACTGGCCGTTGCCGAACCGGTCGGCGCGGTTCAGGTGGACGAGCGCCGCGTCCATCCGCAGAGCGGGCACGGCGACGAGTTCCTCGCCGTCGGCGTAGGGCGAGGTCACGGTCCGCAGGTGCGGGTTGACCCGCATGACGTCGGAGCCGAGGCCGGCGCGCACGGGCAGGAACGGCAGCCGGTTGGCGGCGGCGTGCAGGCCCCACATGAACATGGCCTCGTCGAGCTCGGTCAGGGTGAGGGCGCCGCTCTCGCGGGCGGCGCGGAAGTGCGGCTCCAGCGGGATGGAGTCGAGGGTGGCGAAGGGGGCCACGAGGTGGCGGATCCGGCCGGCGGCCGCGAGCAGGCCGACGTCGGGGCCGCCGTACGAGACCACGGTGAGATCCGTGATGTCGGAGCGGAGCAGTGCTCGCACCAGGGCCATGGGCTTGCGCCGCGACCCCCAGCCCCCGATGCCGAGCGTCATCCCGCTGCGCAGCCGCCCCACGACCTCCTCGGGGGACATCACCTTGCCGTCGTCGGCCGTCATGCGCTGCCCGCCCTTCCGAAGGTGCCGCGGACCCGGTCGGCCACCCCGCTGAGGCCGGCCTCGAAGGTGAACCCCTGCTCGAAGCGGTAGCTGCGGCGCACGTCCACCGGGTCGATGCCGTTGATCGCCGCCTTGGCCAGCCGGATCAGGTACCCGTCCTTGCGGGCGATCTCGGCGGCCAGGCCGAGGGCCGCCTCCCGCAGCCGCTCCCGCGGGACCACCTCCCACACCGACCCGTGCCCGTGCAGCTCTGCCGCGGTGGCGGTGCGCGAGGTGTAGTACAGGGCGCGCATCAGGTGCTGCGGGACCAGCCGGGCCAGGTGGGTCGCGGCGCCGAGCGCCCCCCGGTCGAGCTCGGGCAGGCCGAACGTGGCGTCGTCGGAGGCGACGATCGCGTCCGCGTTGCCGACGAGCCCGATGCCGCCGCCCAGGCAGAACCCGTGCACGGCCGCCACCACCGGCACCTCGCACTCGTACACGGCGGCGAACGCCTCGTAGCAGCCGCGGTTGGCCCCGATCAGGCGGTCGTGCCCCGGGTCCTGCTGCATCTCCTTGATGTCGACCCCGGCATTGAAGCCGCGGCCCTCGGCGGCCAGTACCACGCACCGGTGGTCCGGATCGCGGCCGGCCGCGCGCACGGCGTCGGCGAGCTCGTACCAGCCCCGGACGGGCAGCGCGTTGACGGGCGGGTAGTCGACGGTGACCAGTGCGATGCCCTTGCCGGCGCGTGAGGTGGAGACACCCATGAGCGCATCAGCTACCTTTCCACCAAACGTTTGTTAGGTGAGGAAGGTAGCAGCCCATGGAGCTCGACGGGAGGGTCGCCGTCATCACCGGCGGCACCCGCGGCGTCGGCGCCGGCATCGCCCGGTCGTTCCTCGAAGCCGGAGCGGACGTCGTCGTCTGCGCCCGCCGCCCGCCCGACCGGCCGGTCGCCGCGGGCGGCCGCACGGCCGCCTACGCCCCGCTCGACCTGCGCGAACCCGCCGCCGTACAGGACTTCTTCGACATGCTCGCCCGCTCCCGCGGACGCCTCGACTGCCTGGTCAACAACGCCGGCGGCACCCCGTACCGGCCCCTGGCCGACGGCGGCGCCGAGCGGCATACCCGGGTGCTCGGGCTGAACCTGCTCGCCCCCATGGCCGCCTCGCTCGCCGCCTACCCGCTGCTGCGCGCCGCCCGCGGCTCGGTGCTGATGGTCGGCAGCGTCAGCGGCTCCCGGCCCTCGCCGGGGACCGCGGCGTACGGGGCCGCCAAGGCGGGCCTGGAGCACCTGGCGCGCTCCATGGCGGTCGAGTGGGCGCCCGAGGTACGGGTGAACACGCTGGTCCTGGGCATGGTGCGGACCGAGCTCGCGCACCTGCACTACGGGAACGCCGCCGGGGTGGCGGCGGTGGCGGCCACGGTCCCGCTGGGCCGGCTGGCCGAGCCGGCGGACGTCGGCGCGGCGGCGGTGTTCCTGGCCTCGGGCCGGGCGGGGTACGTGAGCGGGGCGAGCCTGCTGGTGCACGGGGGCGGCGAACGCCCGGCCTTCCTGGACGCGGCAACGGTCAACAAGGAGGACTGACATGGCGGATGGCACGGCAGGCGGCTCGGCCGGCGGCATGGCGCGGGGGCGGGTCGTCGCGGTGACGGGCGCGGGGCGGGGGCTGGGCCGGGCCCATGCGCTGGCGTTCGCGGCGGAGGGCGCGAAGGTCGTCGTCAACGACCTGGGCGTGGGCCGGAAGGGGGAACCCGGCACCGAGGGGGACGGCGCGGACGGCTCCGGCGGCCCGGCGGCGCAGGTCGTCGCCGAGATCCGGGCGCGCGGCGGGGAGGCGGTGGCGCACGGCGGGGACATCGCCACCGCGCAGGGCGCGGCCTCGCTGGTCGACTGCGCGCGGAACGCCTTCGGCCGGCTGGACACCCTGGTCAACAACGCGGGTTTCCTGCGCGACCGGATGCTCGTCAACCTGGCGGAGGACGACTGGGACGCGGTGGTGCGGGTGCACCTCAAGGGGCACTTCCTGCCGCTGAAGCACGCGGCGGCGTACTGGCGCGCGGAGGCGAAGGCGGGCCGCCGGGTCGCGGCGCGGGTGGTGAACACCTCGTCGGGGGCGGGTCTGGCCGGCTCGGTCGGGCAGGGCTGCTACAGCGCGGCCAAGGCGGGCGTCCTCGGGCTGACGCTGGTCGCGGCGGCGGAGATGGGCCGGTACGGGGTGCAGGTCAACGCCATCGCCCCGGCCGCGCGGACCCGGATGACGGAGGAGGTCTTCGCGCGGACGATGGCGGACCCGGGGGAGGGGAAGTTCGACGCGATGGCCCCGGAGAACGTCTCCCCGCTGGTGGTGTGGCTGGGCAGCGACGCCTCGGCGGGGGTCACGGGCCGCGTCTTCGAGGCGGAGGGCGGCCGGATCACGGTGATGGAGGGCTGGCACCCCGGCCCCACCGCCGACCGCGGCGCCCGCTGGACCCCGGCGGAGGCCGGCGAGGCCGCGGCGGGCCTCCTGGCCGCGGCCCGGTTGCCGCACCCGGTCTACGGGGCGGAGCCGGCGCCGTGACAACGGGGCGGCGCGGCCTCGGGGCGACCGGGCCCGGTCGCGGATCGGCCCCGGCCCCCTGGCGAGGGGTCGGGACCGGTCCGGCACTCGTGCGGTGAGGTATCACTACCCACTGCACCCCCTGGCCGAACCGCGTCCGCGGCGACAAGTTGTGCGGTGCATCCGCCGGACGCGGGTGTTCCGGCCGACCGGGCCGGGCAGGCCGGGTGCATGGACTGGCCGCATGCCCTGCTGTGGATCTGTCTGGCGTACATCGCCCTCAGGATCGCCGTTGCGGAGATCCGCTCCGACCACGGGCCCCGCGGCACGGGAGAGGACGACAACGACGGCGTCGCCGACGAGGCCTGACGGCGCCCGGGCCTGACGGCGCCGAAGCCTGACGGCGGCCGGGCCTGACCGCTGCCGGGCCTGACCGCCCCCGGGCCGGGCGGACCCGGGCCGGGCGGACGCGGGCGGTCAGGCCCGGGCACCCCCGTCCGTCCGCTACGTGTCGCAGTCCAGGACCGTTCGGCACAGCCCGCACCGGGCCCGCAGCCGGCCCGCCACCGGCAGCCGGAGCCGCTGCCCGCACACCGGGCAGCCGAAGGTCACCCGCAGCCCGCCGCCGTGCCGCTCGAAGCGGTACTCGGGGGCGGCGCCGCGGGCGGCCGGGCCGGTACCGGCGGCACCGGCGCCCCCGGAGGCGCCCCCGCCCGCGCCCGGTCCGTCCGCCTGTGTCCAGGCGCGGCGCTCACGCGCGTACCGGCGCCGCTCCACCGGGTCCGCCGCCGCCAGGGGAGCCCGGCGCAGGTCCCGGTCGGCGAGGGCGCACCCGCGTACGTAGGCCTCGTACGCCTGCGGGCTGGTGAACCGGGCGGAGAGGTCCTCGCCCACCAGCACGGCCCGCTTGGCGAGGACGTACCCGAACTCCTCCGGGGTGAGGTAGCCCAGCTTCTGGTGGCCGAGCGCGTCCTCCCGGTAGGCGTCGAGGAGCAGCCAGCCCACCCCCAGCAGGGCGGCGGCGGTGTCGGTGAGGATCTCGTCGTCGGCGGTGGCGGGGAAGCGCAGGCCCAGCCGGTGCAGCAGGACGTGGGTGACCTCGTGCGCCAGGGCCGCCGCCAGGTCGCCGCGGTGGGTGCGGAAGCGGTCGTTGACCTCGATGAAGTACTCGGGCCCGGCGGCCAGTTCGACGGTGGCCGCCTCCCGCACCGGCCGGAACGCGACCACCATCCGGGCATCGGGCAGCCCCAGCGCGGCGACGACCGCGGAGGCCACGCGGTGCGCCCCGAGATGGAGGTCGTCGGCGTCGGTGAAGGCGGCATCGGCGGGGGAGAGGCTCACGGCGTACGGCCGGATCCCGTCATCCGGCAGCCGCCGCAGCAGGGCGGTGATCGCCGCGCGGACGGTGGCGAGGTGGGGAAAGCCGTGCTCGACGGGGGTGCCCCGCCTGCGGTACGCGGTCATGCCGCACCCCCCGACGGCCGGTGTCCGAAAACGGGCCCTTGATGCCCGCACAGCCGCGGGTGTGACATGTACTCGTCATTCACCCCGATGACGCGCACCGCCCAACCCCCCACGAAAGGCAGTGTGTTGACCGTGTCCAAGACCCTCGGCACCCTCCTCAAGCGCACCCTCGCCGTCGGCGCCGTCGCCCTCGCCGCCGCCAGCCTCCAGCCCGGCACCGCCACCGCCTCCCCGAACCCCGTCGTCGGCGGCACCCGCGCCGCCCAGGGCGAGTTCCCCTTCATGGTCCGCCTCTCCATGGGCTGCGGCGGCGCCCTCTACACCCAGCAGATCGTCCTGACGGCCGCCCACTGCGTAGACGGCTCCGGCAACAACACCTCCATCACCGCCACCGCCGGAGTCGTCGACCTCAGGAGCCCCAGCGCGATCAAGGTCAAGTCCACCAAGGTCCTCCAGGCACCCGGCTACGACGGCCAGGGCAAGGACTGGGCCCTGATCAAGCTCGCCAGGCCCGTCAACCTGCCCACCCTCAAGATCGCCGAGACCAAGCAGTACGACAACGGCACCTTCACCGTCGCCGGCTGGGGCGCCGCCCGCGAAGGCGGCGGCCAGCAGCGCTACCTGCTCAAGGCCACCGTCCCCTTCGTCTCCGACGCCTCCTGCCAGAGCTCCTACGGCAGCTCCCTCGTCCCCGCCGAGGAAATCTGCGCCGGCTACGCCCAGGGCGGCGTCGACACCTGCCAGGGCGACTCCGGCGGCCCCATGTTCCGCCGCGACGAGAGCAACAACTGGATCCAGGTCGGCATCGTCAGCTGGGGCCAGGGCTGCGCCCGGCCCAACTACCCCGGCGTCTACACCGAGGTCTCGACCTTCGCCGCCGAGATCAAGGCGGCAGCCGCGAACCTCTGACCGAAACCGGCCCGGGGGGGGGGGGGGCGGGGGAGGGGGGGGGGGGGGGGGGGGGGGGGGGGGGGGGGGGGGGGGGGTGGGGGGGGGGGGGGGGCGGGCCGCGTATCCGTGCGGAGTG
>NZ_JBWKDK010000025.1:7287-27238 GCF_056436005.1 Streptomyces sp. NPDC043854 | reverse complement strand
CCCCACACCCCCCCACCCCCCCCCCCCCCCCCCCCCCCCCCCCCCCCCCCCCCCCCCCCCCCCCCCCCCCCCCCCCCCCGGGCGGGCACTCCGCGTACCGCCGGGACAGCCCACGCATCCTGATCGCCACCACCCTCGACCTCGGCGAGTACGTCCGCGCGCAACACTCCACGGCAGAGCGTCCGCCTCCCGCAGGAAGGACGCCGGCCCCGCCGCCCCGGTTGAGAGGCTTCCCGCCGCACAGCTCACCGCAACGGCGCCGGGCCCCGGGCCCGCCGGACCCCGGGCCTGCCGAATCCCGGGCCTGCCGAATCCCGGGCCTGCCGAATCCCGGGCCTGCCGAATCCCGGGCCCGCCGGGCTCCAGGCCCGCCGGACCTCGGCCCGCCCCGCCACCTGCACCGCCACCGTCTCACCGATCGGCCGGCCGGCCCCCGCCCCCCGGCCGCCCCGTATTCTCGGTGACCATGAACAACAGCCGCCCCGACGCGCCCGACGCCGACGTCATCGCAGAGCTGGCCCGCCTGCGCGACAGCATCGACAACATCGACGCCGCCGTGGTCCACATGCTCGCCGAACGCTTCAAGTGCACCCAGCAGGTCGGCCACCTCAAGGCCCGCCACCACCTGCCCCCCGCCGACCCCCAGCGCGAGGCCAGCCAGATCGCCCGCCTCCGCCAGCTCGCCGAGAGCGCCAAACTCGACCCGGCCTTCGCCGAGAAGCTCCTGAACTTCATCATCGCCGAAGTGATCCGGCACCACGAGACGATCGCTGCGCGCGAAGACTAGACGGCCAGGGCCCACCCTTCGGGCAGCATGGGCCCATGTCCGCACTGACGCGCAACGAAGCGCAAGACCGAGCCCGGCTCCTCGACGTCCACCACTACGCCGTCACCCTCGACCTCACCGGCGGCGAGGACACCTTCGACTCCACCACCGCCATCCGCTTCACCGCCCGCACCGCCGGCGACACCTTCGTGGAGCTCAAGCCGGACCAGCTGCGCTCCGCCGAACTCGACGGCCACCCCCTCGACCCGGCCACCCTCAGCGGCAACCGCCTCCCCCTCACCGGCCTGGCCGAAGGCCCCCACGAGCTGCGCCTCGACACCCGCATGCGCTACTCCCGCACCGGCGAGGGCCTGCACCGCTTCACCGACCCCGCCGACGGCGAGACCTACGTCTACACCCAGCTGTTCCTGGACGACGTCCAGCGCGTCTTCCCGGCCTTCGACCAGCCCGACCTCAAGGCCGTCTTCGAGTTCACCGTCACCGCCCCCGCCCACTGGACCGTCCTCGCGAACGGCACGACCCGCCGCACCGGCGACCGCGACACCGACGGCGCCGGCATCTGGACCTCCGCCCCCACCCCCGTCATCTCCACCTACCTCGCCGCCGTCGCCGCAGGCCCCTGGCACAGCATCCGCACCGAACACGCCGGCCTGCCCTTCGGCATCCACTGCCGCCGCTCCCTCGCCCCCCACCTCGACGCCGACGCCGAGGAGATCCTCGCCGTCACCACCGCCTGCTACGACCGCTACCACGAGAAGTTCACCGAGCCCTACCCCTTCGACTCCTACGACCAGGCCTTCGTCCCCGAGTTCAACGCCGGCGCCATGGAGAACCCCGGCCTGGTCACCTTCCGCGACCAGTACGTCTTCCGCTCCGCCGTCACCGACTCCGAACGCCAGCGCCGCGCCATGGTCATCGCCCACGAAATGGCCCACATGTGGTTCGGCGACCTCGTCACCCTCCGCTGGTGGGACGACATCTGGCTCAACGAGTCCTTCGCCGAGTACATGGGCTACCACACCCTCACCGAAGCCACCCGCTTCACCGGCACCTGGACCGAGTTCGGCATGGAACGCAAGCCCTGGGGCTACGACGCCGACCAGCGGCCCTCCACCCACCCCGTCGCCCCCGACGCCGCAGCCGTCCCCGACACCGACTCCGCCCTCCTCAACTTCGACGGCATCTCCTACGCCAAGGGCGCCTCGGCCCTGCGCCAACTCGTCGCCTGGATCGGCGAAAACGACTTCCTCGCCGGCATCAACACCCACTTCGCCCGCCACAAGTTCGCCAACGCCTCACTCGCCGACTTCGTCGACTCCCTCGCCGCCCACAGCGACCGCGACGTCCACGCCTGGGCCGACACCTGGCTGCGCACCACCGGCATCGACACCCTCACCCCCCGCATCGAGGAGGGCCGCGGCGGCTGGACCCTCACCGTCGACCACCACGGCACCCGCCCCCACCACATCACCGTCGGCCTCTACGACCGCGAACCCGACAGCACCCTCGAGGCGCGGGAACCCCTGACCCTCGACGTCCCCTCCGACGAGGTCCTCTCCGCCGGCGGCCCCCGCCCCGCACTCCTCCTCCTCAACGACGGCGACCTCAGCTACACCAAGATCCGCCTCGACCAGGCCTCCCTCGACACCGCCCTGCGCAGCCTGTCCGCCCTCCCCGGCCCGCTCACCCGCGCCGTCGTCTGGAACTCCCTGCGCGACATGGTCCGCGACGGCGAACTCGACCCCGCCTCCTACCTCGCCACCGCCGAGGCGCACCTGCCCCACGAAGCCGACCTCGCCGTCGTCCAGGGCGTCCTCGCCTTCACCCGTGACAAGATCGCCGATCTCTACCTCGCCCCCGAGCACCGCCCCCAAGCCCTCGCCGCGATCACCTCCATCGCCCGCGCCCTGCTGCGCCGCACCGAGGACGGCACCGACCCCGGCATGCGCCTCGCCGCCGTACGCGCCCTCATCGACAGCGCCACCCAGCCCGACACCCTCACCGCCTGGCTGGACGACGACACCGTCCCCGGCGGCCCCGCCCTCGACCCCGAACTGCGCTGGCGCATCCTCGCCCGGCTCAGCGTCCTCGGCGCCGTCGACGAACGCGCCATCGACGCCGCCCTCGCCGCCGACCCCAGCGCCACCGGCGAGGAGGGCGCCGCCCGCTGCCGCGCCTCCCTGCCCACCGCCGAGGCCAAGGCCACCGCCTGGAACCGCCTCTTCCACGACGACAGCCTGTCCAACTACCTCTTCACCGCCACCGCCCGCGGCTTCTGGCAGCCCGAACAGGCCGACCTCGTCCACGCGTACGTGCCCCGCTACTACCCCGACGCCATCGCCCTGGCCACCCGCCGCGGCCCGGCCATCGCCGCGGCCGCCGCCCAGCACGCCTTCCCCGCCCACGCCGTCGACGCCGACAACCTCAAGGCCGGCCAGGCCGCCCTCACCGACCCCGACCTCGTCCCCCGCCTGCACCGCGGCCTCACCGACCAACTCGACGACCTGGCCCGCGCCCTCCGCATCCGCCACCCCTGACCCCACACCCCGACCCCACACCCCCCGACCCACACCCCCGGCACCACCACGCGGCCGCCGCCCGGCCCCATCCGGCGGCGGCCGCCCGCGTCCCCCGACGGTTACCCCATTCGGGTCTGGTCGTTATACCCGGCGGGTGACCGGGCCGCCACCGCGGCCGCACCTGCGCCAAGCGCCCCGTACCACAGGGCCGGCCCCCGCCCACCCGACCCGCTCCCCGAGGACACCCACCGATGACCGCACCCCTCGATGCACCCCTCGACCTCGTCGGAATCGGCATCGGCCCCAGCAACCTCTCCCTCGCCGCCCTCGCCCACGGCCTCCCCGCCCAAGGAGCCGGCGAACTCGCCACCGCCTTCTACGACGAACACCACGACTTCCGCTGGCACCCCGGGCTCCTCATCGACGGCACCACCCTCCAAGTCCCCTTCCTCGCCGACCTCGTCACCCTCGCCGACCCCACCAGCCCCTGGACCTTCCTCAACCACCTCAAGCACAAAGAGCGGCTCCACCCCTTCTACTCCGCCCAACAGCTCCACATTCCACGCGCCGCATACGACGCCTACTGCCGCTGGGTCGCCGGCCGCCTCCCCGGACTCCACTTCGGCCACCGCGTCGACGCCGTCCGCTGGAACGCCGAACGCGACCTCTTCGAAGTCGACCACACCCGCCTCGCCCCCGACGGCGAAGCCGAAACCCTCGGCCGCACCCACACCCGGCACCTCGCCCTCGGCATCGGCACCGCCCCCTACGTCCCCGACCCCCTGCGCCCCCTCGCCGACGCCCCCGCCGTCCCCGTCATCCACGCCGCCGACTACCTCGACCACCGCCCCCGCATCCTCGGCGCCGACCACGTCACCGTCATCGGATCAGGCCAAACCGGCGCCGAGGTCTTCCTCGACCTCCTGCGCGCCCGCCCCGCCGGCCGCGAACGCCTCACCTGGCTCGCCCGCACCCCCTCCTTCGCCCCCAGGGAGCACTCCAAGCTCGGCCTCGAACACTTCACCCCCGACTACACCCGCTACTTCCACGCCCTCCCCGAACCCGTCCGCGACCGGCTCCTCCCCACCCAGTGGCAGCTCCACAAGGGCATCGACCCCGCCACCATCGCCGCCATCCACCACGAGCTCCACACCCGCACCCTCCACGGAGACTGGCCCGACGCCGTCCTCACCCCCGGAGTCACCGTCCGCACCGCCGGCCGCGTCGCCACCACCAAGGTCGAACTCCACCTCGAACACACCCAGCAGGGCACCCGCTCCCGCCTCACCACCGATGCCGTCGTCCTCGCCACCGGCTACCGGGAGCGCCCCCTCTCCCGCCTCCTCGCCGGACTCGACCCCTACCTGCGCAAGGACTCCTCAGGCCGCCCCCGCATCGACGAACACCACCGCATGGTCCTCGCCCCCGACATCACCGGCAGCATCTTCGTCCAGAACGGCGAACGCCACACCCACGGCGTCGGAGCCCCCGACCTCGGCCTCGCCACCCGGCGCAGCGCCGCCATCCTCAACACCCTCACCGGCAAGAACCCCTACCCGGAGCCCACCCGCACCGCCTTCACCACCTTCGGCCTCGAACAGCGGGAGCAGCCCCGCCCCAAACCCACGATCGAACTCCTCCCCCTGGTCGAGCACCCGTAGACGTCACCCCCCGGCCGCCCGCCGGAGCACGGCCACCGGCCGGTCGACCCCCGCGCAGGCCAGGGGCCGGGTGACCCACCCCGCCCCACCGCCCCACCGAGTCCCGCCCCCGCCCCGCCCCCGAACGCACGCGGCCGGGACCCGCCACAGCAAGCCCCGGCCGCACCGCACCGCGAACGACCTAGAACACGGGCACCCCGGCCCGGGTCAGACGCCAGTCCACCGACCCGAACTGCGCCGGGTCGACCGTCCCCTTCGCCTTCACCCACGAAATGATCGTGTTACGGATCTCGTCGGAGTTCGCCCACACCTGCTTCGCCTGCGGCACGTGCGGGAACGCCCCGCCACCCGACGCCCGGTAGTTGTTCACCGCCAGCACGAACCGCGCCTGCGGATCCACCGGCTTGCCCTGGAACGACAGCCCCGTGATCCGCGACCCCTTCGGCTGCGCGATGTCGATGTCGTACGCCAGCCCGTACACCGCGTCGTAGTTGTAGTCCGGAATGCCCTCCGCGTTCGTCAGCTTCGCCGGATCCACCGCCGCATCCGGCGCCGTCTGCACGAAGTACCGCGCCGAGTACTCCAGATAGTCCTTCAGCTGCGCACCCGTCAGCACCCGTGCCTCGAGCGTGTTCTCGAACGGGTACAGCCCCGCCGCATCCCGCAGCGTCACCTTCCCCGCCGGGATCACCGCCGTCCGCGAGAAGCACGACGCCTGCGACAGCACCGGAAGCGACGCCCACTCCGTACCGGCCAGCGCCCCCTTCACCGTCTCCGCCTGCACGTGGTTGATCAGGTCGATGATCGGGACGTCCTTGACCGGGCCGTCCGCCGACGACATCGCCTGCGTCGACGTACCGATCACCTGGTTGACGTACTGCACCACCTTGCGGTGCTCGTCCGACAGCAGCCGGACGATCTCCGGGTCCTCCTCGACCGTGTTCGAGTTCAGCACCTGCGCCGACACCTTCGACACCGACCACGAGCCCTTCGCCCACGTCAGCTCGAAGTCGAACAGCGTCAGCCGCTGCCCCCACTTCAGCGGCTCCGACAGCACCACGTCCTTGCCGGTCGCCTTGTTCTTCACCCGGTACTCCGGGATCTCCGTGTGCGCGTGCCCCACCAGGACCGCGTCGATCCCCGGCACCTGCTCCGCCACCAGAGCCGCCGCATTCTCGATGTACGGCAACTGGTCACCGTACGAGGACGTACCGCTCGACCCCGAGTGCGCCGACACGATCACCACGTCCGCACCCATCGACCGCAGCTTCGGCACGTACTTCGCCGCCTGCTCCTCCAGCCCCGGGAACGTCATCTTCCCCTGCACATGGGCCTTGTCCCAGATCGCGATGCCCGGATTCGTCAGACCCAGCACCGCCACCGTCACGTCCCGCCCGTGCGGAGTCCGCAGCCGGTGCATGCTGTACGGCGGAAACGCCGGCCGCAGCGACTTCGCATCCAGCGCGTTCGCCCCCAACAGCGGGAAATCGCACTGCTCCTGGAACTTCCGCAACACCGGAATGCCGTAGTTGAACTCGTGGTTGCCCAGCGCCGCCGCGTCATAGCCGATCGCGTTCATCGCCTGCGCCATCGGGTGCACCGGACCACGGCGCGCCGTGATCGGGTCCACCTTCGCGTAGTAGTACGACAACTGCGTGCCCTGGATGGTGTCACCCGCATCGATGAGCAGCGTGTTGCACCGCCCCTTCTCCGCCCGCACCCGGTTCACCAGCGTCGAGATTTTCGCCAGACCCACATCGTTGTGCGCCTTGTCGTCGAACTCCTTGTCCGTGAAGTAGTCCCAGTTGAAGACGTTCCCGTGCAGATCGGTCGTCCCCATCACCGTGAACGCATACGTACGCGGCCGGGACCCCGGACCAGCCGTGGTGGCCGCGGCAGCCGGGCTGCCCGCAGCCCCTGCCAACGCGACAGCCGCACCCGTCGCGGCCGAGGTGCCCAAAAAGGTCCTGCGGTCGAACGCCATGCCCATCTCCCCCTGTTGAGGCTTGTATGTTGAATTGCAGACGACGCGCGTAGATTCTGACTGATCGGTAACAACCGAACCACCCCCCTCCACATCTCGATCCGATGACCACCGGCCGACAGCAGTGCCACAGTGGAACCCATGACCACGAAGGACACACCGCAGCCGGCCGCCCACCCCGTCCCCCACCCGCCCTACGGAACCCCCGACACCCCCCGCGTCGCCGTCCGCGGCGAAGCCCTCCTCGAAGTCGACCCCGAAATCGCCCGCATCGGCATCACCGTCAGCGCCCGCGGCACCGACCGACGCACCGCCCTCGAAGACCTCACCCGCCGCAACAACGCCGTCCTCGAACTCGTCAAGACCTACGGCGAAGCCGTCGAGAAAACCGAAACCGGCGCCTTCTCCATCACCCCCGAACTCACCCGCCACGGTCGCGGCGAACGCATCCGCGCCTACCACGGCCGCGTCCACATCACCGCAGAACTCAGCGACTTCACCGCCCTCGGTGAACTCACCACCCGCCTCGCCGACCTCGAACTCACCCACGTCGACGGCCCCTGGTGGTCCCTGCGCCCCACCTCACCCGCCCACGGCGAAGCCCGCCGCCAAGCCGTCCTCGAAGCCGTCCAACGCGCCCGCGAATACGCCGCGGCCCTCGGCGCCGACCTCACCGCCCTCGTCGAACTCGCCGACGAAGGCGCCGAAAACGCCGTGCCCTTCACCGCAGCCGCCCCCGCCGGCATGGTCCGCTCCATGGCCTTCGCCGGCACCGAAGAAGCCGCCGCCCCGCCCCTCGACCTCGAACCCCAGCGCCAGACCGTCCGCGCCCAGGTCAACGCCCGCTTCACCATGACCCCGCCCAGGCTCTGAAACCGAGCCTCGCGAAGGGCCTCTGAAAACACCCCCGACACACCCGTGGGGGTGCTCATCGGAGCACCCCCACGCACATTCAACAATTGTCAACAGCCCTTCAACCAAAGGTTGTTGAGCAGACACCCGCACCCCACTACCTACCCCCCGGTAGGGCATACGCTCCCCCCATGCGCCGAGCAAAAATCGTATGCACCCTGGGCCCCGCCACCGACTCCTACGACCGCATCAAAACCCTGGTCGAAGCCGGAATGGACATCGCCCGCCTCAACCTCAGCCACGGCACCTACGCCGAACACGAGGAGCGCTACCTCCGCGTACGCAAGGCCTCCGAAGAAACCGGGCGCAGCGTCGGCATCCTCGCCGACCTTCAAGGCCCGAAGATCCGACTCGGACGCTTCGCCGAAGGACCCGTACTCCTTGAACGCGGCGACACCTTCACCATCACCACCGAAAACACCCCGGGCGACCGCCACACCTGCAGCACCACCTACCAAGGACTCGCCACCGACGTCACCCCCGGCGAACGCATCCTCGTCGACGACGGCCGCGTCACCCTCGAAGTCACCACCATCGACGGCCCCCGCATCCACACCCACGTCATCGAAGGCGGCATGGTCTCCGACCACAAGGGACTCAACCTCCCCGGAGTCGCCGTCTCCGTCCCCACCCTCTCCGACAAGGACACCGAAGACCTCCGCTGGGCCCTGCGCACCGGCGCCGACGTCATCGCCCTCTCCTTCGTCCGCAGCGGCCGCGACATCGAAGACGTCCACCGCATCATGGACGACGAAGGCCGACGCCTCCCCGTCATCGCCAAAATCGAAAAACCCCAAGCCGTCGACCACATCGACGACATCGTCGCCGCCTTCGACGGCATCATGGTCGCCCGCGGCGACCTCGGCGTCGAAATGCCCCTCGAACACGTCCCCATCGTCCAAAAGCGCGCCATCAAACTCGCCAAGCGCAACGCCAAACCCGTCATCGTCGCCACCCAAATGCTCGACTCGATGATCGACAACTCCCGGCCCACCCGCGCCGAAGCCTCCGACGTCGCCAACGCCGTCATCGACGGCACCGACGCCGTCATGCTCTCCGGCGAAACCAGCGTCGGCAAATACCCCGTCGAAACCGTCACCACCATGTCCCGCATCGTCGAAGCCGCCGAACAGGACATCCTCGCCAAGGGCCTCCCCCCGCTCACCGAACGCAACAAACCCCGCACCCAAGCCGGAGCCGTCGCCCGCGCAGCCGCCGAAATCGGCGACTTCCTCGGCGCCAAATTCCTCGTCGCCTTCACCCAGAGCGGCGACACCGTCCGCCGCCTCTCCCGCTACCGCTCACCCATCCCCCTCCTCGCCTTCACCCCCGACCCCGCCACCCGCTCCCAACTCAACCTCACCTGGGGCACCGAAACCTTCCTCGGCCCCCACGTCGACTCCACCGACGCCATGGTCGCCCAAGTCGAAGAAGAACTCCTGCGCATCGGCCGCTGCGTACCCGGCGACACCGTCGTCATCACCGCCGGCTCACCCCCCGGCGTCAGCGGCTCCACCAACCTGGTCCGCGTCCACCACATCGGCGACGCCGTCCGCTGACCCACGCACCCCGCACGCCCCTGCCCCACCAAGGCGGGGGCGTACCCGTACCACCGGGCCCCGGAACGGGGCTACCGAACCGAACACACTCCACCGGAATGCCTGCGTCACCACCCCCGCAACCGGCACAATCCCCGGACATCACCACCCCCCAACACCCGCGTCCCCCACCCTAGGAGCAGCCGGTGTCGCAGCAGGAAATCCCCATCACCCTCACCCCCCAACAGGCCGCCGCCGGCGTCGTCATCACCCTCCCCCTGCAAAACGGCACCACCGCCGACCTCCGCGTCCCACCCGCCCGCGACGGCGAACTCGTCCGCGCCCAACTCGGCACCACCGAAGTCCTCCTCCGCGTCCGCATAACCGGCGCCCCCACCCCCCAGAAGACCAACCCCCTCGGCTGCCTGATCGGCCTCCTCGTCGCAGCAGGCCTGATCGCCGGCATCGTCGCCCTCACCAACGACGACGAGAAGGACACCACAGCGAACGGCCGCCCCACCCCCGCCTACTCGGCCTCCTCCTGGTCACCCGCCCCGCTCCCCACCCTCAACCTCCCGGGCGCCGGCGCCCCCACCAGCGCAGCCCCCGACCCCAGCCCCTACGACGAGGGCACCTGCCTCAACGGCACCCTCCCCGACTCCACCACCGCCACCCGCGTCAACAACATCGACGAAGTCCCCTGCTCCGCCTCCGACGCCCACTACCGCGTCATCCAGCGCTTCTCCTTCACCTCCGACATGAGCCGCTGCGACGCCAACCCCAAGACCCAGTACGCCTTCTCCCACCGCTACACCCGCAACGGCGTCCCCATCAACGAATACGTCTACTGCCTGGTCGGCATAGGCTCCTACGCCCGCCCCTGACCGCTCAGTACTTCGGCCCGACGTGGAGGTCCATCAACGCAACGGACTCCTTGCGGGCGATGGAGACGTTGAAGGGATTGCCGCGGCGCGCCAGGACGGTCCACCGCACGCCGAGCCGCGTGAGCGTGTCCGTGAGGAGCCCCCGAATATCGTCCGACTTGTTGCTGAAGAAGTAGCGGGGGTACTCGTACCGCTTGTCGTTGCGGACGGTCCAGTTGGTGGTCCGACACCCGTCTGAGTGGATCAGTCCTCGGACGAACTCCCACGGGTGGGCGTCCACAATGTCCTGCTGCCACTTTTCGAGAGTGATCCGGCGGTCGTGCTTCTTGCCCGGCCCGTGCTGCGGGAACAGGCACGTCCAGTGGTGTGTGTAGGACTTGACCTCCACGCAGCCCCTTTGCCGTCGCCGGCCCGTCTTCGGCTGGGGCATCACCCGGTGCATGGCGTCCTCGGCTGCGTCTATGAGCCCGGTTTGTGTCGCGTCGCAGAAGATCGACAAGTGGTGCTGCTTGTACTTGGAGACGATGTGGCCGTCTCCGAGGTACAGGCCCAAGAGATACGCGTATGCGCGGTGATCGAACGGACGGTCTGTGCACACCGGGCAGTCCGTCGGCCGTGTGTAGGGTTCGCCCCGGTGCTTGCGGTCCTCGTGGCGCCACCAGCCGATGGTTCCCGCCGGCACGTCGAGCCGGCGGGCGACCTCGGCGTTCGGCATTCCCCCGCGTAACAGTGTCACTGCTGTCTCTCGTACCGAGAGGTCGTGTGTACTCATGTTGTCACTCTGCGTCACGATGGCTGTCTTTAGGTAGCGGGAAAGCGAACATTCAGTCGAAGGAGGGCGTCCGCTTTTCGAGGCATGCCGGGTGTCGAACTTCCCGCCCGTGGCTAGTGCTTCGGTCCGACGTGGAGGTCCATGAGGGCGACGGACTCCCTGCGGGCGATGGAGATGTTCTGCCGGTTGGCGCGCGTCCAGCTCACACCGAGGCGGTCCAGGGTGGTCGTCAGCAGGTTGGTGATGTCCGCCGACTTGTTGGTGAAGAAATAGCGGGGGTACTCGTACCGCTTGCCGCTGCGGACGGTCCAGTTGGTGATCCGGCATCCGTCGGAGTGGATCAGGCCGCGGACGAGCGCCCAAGGATGTGCGTCGACCAACGCCTGCTGCCAGGGTTCCAGCCGGATGGTTCGTTCGTGCTTCTTGCCCGGCCCGTGCTGAGGGAACAAGCAGATCCAGTGGCGGCCGTAGCTCGTGACGGCGACGCAGCCCGATCGCTTGAGGACGTAGACCCTGCCCTCGGGGCGGACGGCCAGGACGGCCGCGCGGCAGGCCTCGACAAGGCCGGGCCAGGCGTCGGCGCATGCGATCCGGAGGTGATGGCCGCCGCGCGGGTGTGCACTGATGCAGCCGTCACCCAGATAGAGGCCGAGCAGATAGACGTAGGCCGCCTGGTCGGCGGGGCCGGAGCACTCGGCGCTCCGTGCGATGCGGGGGAGCGGCTCGATGCGGATCTTCCAGGCGCGCAGTGCGGAACGGGAAATGCCCGTCTCCGCGCTGACCGAGTTCAGGCTGCGGCCTTGCGCCGCCAGTGCGAGCGCCTGTTGGCGGGTCGCCATGTCGTACATGTAGGCGACAGTGGCTCAGAGGAGCGCTCCGGATGGCGTAAATATGGAGGCTTTCCCCGGAAAGAGTGATGGTCACGCGTTATCGCGTGACCATGGAAATTAAGGAAAAGTGCCCCGGGTCGGACTCGAACCGACACTGTATGGGTTTTGAATCCATCGCCTGCTGCCAATTGGGCTACCGGGGCCCGACGAATCGAAGGTTACCCGCGACCCGCTGCGTGTCCACCTTACCGCAGCTAGGTAGGCTCGGGGGAGCTTGTCTGCCCCGCATCGAGGAGCCCACCGTGACCGCCGAGCATGAGTCGACGCCCGCGCCCGACGCCGACCAGTCGCACGTTCCGCCGCTGACGACCCGCGTCGTCATCGCCGAGGACGAGGCGCTCATCCGTCTCGACCTCAAAGAGATGCTGGAGGAAGAGGGCTACTCGGTGGTCGGCGAGGCCGGCGACGGGCAGAGCGCCGTCGAGCTGGCCCGTGAGCACCGGCCCGACCTCGTCATCCTCGACGTGAAGATGCCCGTCCTGGACGGGATCTCCGCCGCGGAGAAGATCGCGGAGGAGTCCATCGCGCCGGTCCTGATGCTGACCGCGTTCTCGCAGCGCGACCTCGTCGAGCGGGCCCGGGACGCCGGGGCCATGGCGTACCTGGTGAAGCCGTTCAGCAAGAGCGACGTGGTGCCGGCGATCGAGATGGCGGTCTCCCGTTTCGCGGAGCTGCGTGCGCTGGAGAAGGAGGTCGCGGACCTCTCGCAGCGGCTGGAGACGCGGAAGCTGGTGGACCGGGCGAAGAGCATCCTGCAGACGCAGTACGGGCTGACCGAGCCGGCGGCGTTCCGGTGGATCCAGAAGACGTCCATGGACCGGCGCATGTCGATGCAGCAGGTCGCGGAGGCGGTCATCGAGGACGCCGAGGAGAAGAAGAACGCCGCCAAGGGGTAGTTCCCGCAGCCGCGTTCGCGTGGCAACGCGTGAGGCCCGCCACCGGGTTCCGGTGGCGGGCCTCACGCGTTGCGCGGTGCGCGGCGGGGGTCAGTCCTCGCCGAGGTACGCCTTGCGGACGTCCTCGTTGTGGAGCAGCTCCTGGCCGGTGCCCGAGAGCACGATCTTGCCGATCTCCATCACGTGGGCCTGGTCGGCCAGGGAGAGGGCGGCCTGGGCGTTCTGCTCGACGAGCAGGATGGTGGTGCCCGTGGCCTTGAGCTCGGCGATGGTGGCCATGATCTTGTGCATCATCAGCGGGGAGAGGCCCATGGAGGGCTCGTCCAGCATGAGCAGCTTGGGCCGGGACATGAGGGCCCGTCCCATGGCGAGCATCTGCTGTTCGCCGCCCGAGAGGGTGCCGGCGGCCTGCTTGCGGCGTTCGCCCAGGATGGGGAACATCTCGTAGGCGCGCTGGATGTCCTTCTCGATGCCGTCCTTGTCGCTGCGGAGGAAGGCTCCGAGCTGGAGGTTTTCGGCGATCGTCAGCCGGGGGAAGATGTGGCGTCCCTCGGGGGAGTGGGCGAGGCCCAGGGAGACGATCTTGTGGGCGGGAACGGAGCCGAGGGGCTGGCCGTCGAAGGTGATGCTGCCGGATCGGGGCTTGATGAGTCCGGACAGGGTGCGCAGGGTGGTCGTCTTGCCGGCGCCGTTGGTGCCGACGAGGCAGACGATCTGGCCTTCTTCGACGGTGAAGGAGATGCCCTTGACGGCTTCGATCTTGCCGTAGGCCACCTTGAGGTCGTTGACCTCGAGGAGTGCGGTCACTTGGCTTCTCCGTCCTTGCTGGTGGTGCTGTCCGCGGCTGCCGCCTCGGTGGCGGGGGCGGGGGCGTCCGTGGTGTCGGCCTCCGTCTCCGTCGCCTCGTCCGTGTCGGCGTCCGTGGTGTCGGCGGCTTCGGCGGCTTCGGCCGCTTCGGCTGCTTCGGCTGCCGGTTCGTCGGCGTCCGCGGCGTCCGCCGTGTCGGCGGCCGGCTCGGCGTCGGCGGCCTCCTCGGCTTCGGCGGCCTCTTCCGCGTCGGCCTCGGCCGCGGGGGTTTCGGCCGCGGCTTCGGCGGCCTCGACCTCGGCGGCTTCGGCCTCGGCTTCGGCGGCCGGGGGCTCGAAGGGCTCGCCGAGGTAGGCGGCGATGACGCGCTCGTCGCCCTGGACCTCGGCGGCGGTGCCCTCGATGAGCTTCTCGCCCTGGACGAGGCAGGCGACGCGGTCGCAGAGGTTGAAGATGAACCGCATGTCGTGCTCGATGACGAGGACGGCGATGCCCTTGTCGCGGATGGCGAAGATGAGTTCTTCCGCGGCGCGGGTTTCCTGCGGGTTCATGCCGGCGGTGGGCTCGTCGAGGAGCAGGAGGCCGGGGTCGCTGGCGAGGGCGCGGGCGATTTCGAGCTTGCGCTGCTCGCCGTAGGGGAGGTTCTTCGCCAGGTGCTGGGCCTTGTGCTCCAGGCCGATGAACTCGAGGAGTTCCATGGCGCGGGCCTCGGAGGCGGCTTCGGCCTTCTTGAAGCCGGGGCCGCGCAGGAGGGCGGACCAGAGGCCTTCCTTGGTCCGGGTGTGGCGTCCGACGAGGACGTTCTCCAGGACGGTCATGTTGGCGAAGAGCCGGATGTTCTGGAAGGTGCGGGCGATGCCTGCCTTGGTGACCATGTGCGGCTTGGGCGGCAGGACGGTGCCCTTGTAGCTGACCTTGCCCTCGGTGGGGACGTACAGGCCGGTGAGGCAGTTGAAGAAGGTGGTCTTGCCGGCGCCGTTGGGGCCGATGAGGCCGACGATCTCGCCGGAGTTGACCTGGAGGTCGACGCCCTTGACGGCGGTGAGGCCGCCGAAGCGCATGGTGACGCCGCTGGCTTGGAGGACCGTCTCGCCGGCCGGGGTGGCGGCGGGCTTGGTGGTGGTGTCGGTGGTGGTCGTCATGGTGTTCACGCACCCGCCTTGGCCGTGGCCAGGTCGGTGGGAGCCTGGTCGGCGGTGTCGTCGTGGAACTCGAGCTGTGCGCGCTTGTCGGCGATGAGGCCTTCGGGGCGCAGGCGCATGAGCAGGATGAGGGCGATGCCGAATCCGAGGAGCTGGTAGTCCTGGAGGAACTGGAGCTTCGCGGGGATCAGGAAGAGGAGTGCGGAGCCGAGGATGGGTCCGCGGATGGTTCCCATGCCGCCGAGGATGACGGCGGCGAGGAGGAACGCGGAGTTGGGGGGCACGGGCCCGGCGAAGACGTAGTTTTCGGGGACGACCGTGGTGTTGACGTGGGCCTGGACGGTGCCGGCGAGGCCGGCGAGGGTGGCGCCGAGGGCGAAGGCGATGAGCTTGACGCGGAAGCCGTTGATGCCCATGGCTTCGGCGGCGGTCTCGTCTTCGCGGATGGCGACCCAGGCGCGTCCGATGCGGCTGTTGCCGGCGCGGGCGAAGACCAGGATGACCAGGGCCATGACCAGCAGCATCAGGAGGTAGTAGTTGGCGTAGGCGCCGAGGGTGATGCCGAGGACGTTGTGGGCTTCCCCGAAGTTCCACCCGAAGAGTTCGAGGTGGGGGATGTTGGGGATGCCGTTGGGGCCGTTGGTGACCTGGGGGCCGGAGGTGCCGTCGAGGTTGCCCATGGCGATGCGGAAGATTTCTCCGAAGCCGAGGGTGACGATGGCGAGGTAGTCGCCGCGCAGGCGGAGGGTCGGGGCGCCGATGACGACGCCGAAGACCAGGGAGGCGATGGCGCCGACGATGACGGCGGCCCAGAAGGGCAGGTGGAGGCCGAAGGCGGAGGCGGTGCTTCCGGAGACCAGGGCGGCGGTGTAGGCGCCGACGCCGAGGAAGGCGACGTAGCCGAGGTCGAGGAGGCCGGCGAGGCCGACGACGACGTTGAGGCCGAGGGCGACGGTCGCGAAGATCAGGATGTTGACCGCGATGAGGGTGTAGGTGTCGCCGCTCTGCTGGATGAAGGGGAAGGCGATGAAGGCGGCCATGGTCGCGATGACGGCGACCTGGCGGTGGTTCGCGGTGATCTCGGCGAAGCGGTCGGTGACGCCGGACTTGATGAGGCCGGTGGCAGCGAGGCTGACCGTGATCAGGTACGCGATGAAGAGCTGCGGTTCCTTGTCGTCGGTGTCGATGCCGAAGGTGATCACGTAGAGGGCGAGGGCGTAGACGCCGACGATGATCAGGATTTCGGCCCAGGAGGGCAGCTTGGCGGTGGTGGCGGTGGCCTTGCGGGTGTCGTCGGTGAGCTTGAACGCGGCGAGGGCCGGGATCAGGGAGCCGACGAGGGCGAGGTAGGCGCCGGGTTCGAGGTGGACGATGCCGCCGAGTTCCACGGAGATGGCGGCGGCGGTGAACCAGGTGGTGGCCGCGTTGCCGAGGGCGAGGAACCGCAGGGCCTTGGAGGTGCCCTTGGGGGCGAGCCAGCCGAGGCCGTTGGTGCCGAGGGCGGAGAGGGCGTAGAGGGCGGTGAGGAGGGCGCCGACGAGGCTGAGCATCTGGAGCGGCGCCGGGTACCCGTAGAGGGTGAGGTTGCCGGGGAAGGCGTCGGTCCACGTCCAGGCCAGGAAGGCGCTGATGATGGTGAGGAGGGAGCCGCCGGTGATGGCGTACAGCAGGGTGGTGCTGTTGTCGGTCTCCTCGGCCACGACGGGGCTGAGGGTGGCTTCGTTGGTGGTCATGGTTCTCACGCCCGATCCGCGACGCGCTCGCCGAGCAGGCCTTGGGGCCGCACGAGGAGGACGACGATGAGGAGTACGAAGGCCCAGACGTTGGACCAGGCGCCACCGCCGAGCTGCTGCATGCCGGGGATCTCTTCGATGTAGGCGATCGAGAGGGATTCGGCGAGTCCGAGGACGACGCCGCCGACCATGGCTCCGTAGATGTTTCCGATGCCGCCGAGGACGGCGGCGGTGAAGGCCTTGAGTCCGAGGATGAAGCCCATCTCGAAGTTGATCTGGCCCTTGTCGACGCCGTAGGCGACGGCGGCGACGGCGGCGAACGCGGCACCGATGGCGAAGGCCATGACGATGATGCGGTCGGTGTTGATGCCCATGAGCTTGGCGGTGTCGGGGTCCTGGGCGGTGGCCTGCATGGCGCGGCCGCTGCGGCTCTTGGAGACGAAGACGCCGAGGGCGAGCATGCAGAGCGGGGCGAGGGCCAGGACGAAGGCGTCCGCGCGCTGGATGGCGAGGTTGTCGGTGATCTGGAACGCCTTGCCGGTGAACTCGGGGAAGCTCACTGCCTTCTTGGCGTCCGGGTAGAACTGCCAGACGAGCTGCTGGAGCGCGATCGAGAGGCCGATGGCGGTGATGAGGGGTGCCAGGCGGGGGGCGCTGCGCAGTGGCCGGTAGGCGAAGCGTTCCGCCGCGGTCGCCACGGCGACGGAGGCGAGGGCGCCTCCGAGGATCATGAGGGGTATCGCCACCAGGAGCGAGGTTCCGCTCGGCAGTGCGGTGTAGGTGGTGAGGGCGCCGAAGCCCCCGATCATGAAGATCTCGCCGTGGGCGAAGTTGATGAGCTGGACGATGCCGTAGACCATGGTGTACCCGATGGCGATGAGGCCATAAAGGGCACCGAGGGCAAGGCCGTTGGCCAGCTGTTGCGGCAGTTCGTGCACCGCAGGGCCTCCGATGTGCGTGTCGGATAAGAGTCCGCGCGAGGGCGCTGTTTGCGCCCTCGCGCGGCTTGTTCCTTTGGGTGGGTCAGGTGGTTGCGCCGTCAGGCGTGGCGACTACTGGTTGAAGGTGTCGCTCTTGACGTCGATCCACTTGCCGCCCTCGACCTTGTAGACCGTGAGCTGCTTGTTGGTGGTGTCGCCGTACTCGTCGAAGGAGACCTTGCCGGTCACGCCGTCGAAGGAGACCTTGCCGAGGGCCTCGACGACCTTGGCGCGGGCGTCGGTCGGGACCTTGCCGCCGTTGGCGGCGACGACGGCCTTGACGGCCTGGATGACGGCCCAGCCGGCGTCGTAGGAGTAGCCGCCGTAGGCCGCGTACGGGTCCTTGTAGCCGCCCGCCTTGTAGTCCTCGATGAACTTCTTGGCGGTGTCGAGCTTCTCGACGGGGGCGCCGATGGAGGTGGCGAGGTCGCCGTCGTTGGCCTCGGCGGAGGCGGAGATGAAGGCGGGGTCGTAGATGCCGTCGCCGCCGAAGAGCGGGATGGTGGCGCCGGTCTTCTTGATCTGGTCGGAGAGCAGGCCGCCCTCGGGGTACTGGCCGCCGAAGTAGACGGAGTCGGCGCCGGAGGACTTGACCTTGTCGGCGGTGGAGGAGAAGTCGGTCTCCTTCACGGTGACGTGGTCGGTGCCGACGACCTCGCCGCCGAGCTTCTTGAACTCCTCGGCGAAGATGCCGGCGAGGCCGGCGCCGTAGGTCTGCTTGTCGTCGACGACGAAGACCTTCTTCTTGCCGGCGTCCTTGAAGAGGTACTGGGCGGCGAACTTGCCCTGGACGACGTCGGTGGCGGCGGTGCGGAAGTAGGTCTTGAAGGGGCGCTTGAACTCGCCCTTGCCCCAGTTGTCGCCCTGGCTGAGGGCCGGGTTGGTGTTGGCCGGGGAGACCTGGGCGAGGTTGGCGGAGGCGAAGACGCCCTGCATCTGCTGGGCGACGCCGGAGTTCAGCGGGCCGACGACGCCGAGAACGTCCTTGTTGCCTACGAGCTTGGTGGCGTTTGCCTGGCCAGAGGCAGGAACTGCCTGGTCATCAAGGGCTTCGACCTTGAATTCAACGCCGGGGACCTCGTTGTTCTTGTTTGCGGTCTTGGCCGCGAGGTCCACGGAGTTCTTGATGCCCTGGCCGAGAGCGGAAAGGGAGCCGGTGAGGGGGGCGTCAACGCCGATGACGACGACGGTCTTGGAGCCGTCGGCCTTGTCCCCGGTCTTCGCCGCATCGCGGGAGCCGCAGGCGGTAAGAGTGAGGGCTCCCGTGGTGATCACGGTGGTGAGGACAAGCAGAGAACGGTGTCGCACGATTCTTCCTTTCCCTGGCGCGGCCGCCCTCGAAGTCGAGGGTGCCGAACGGGAGCCGGGCCGCACTGGGAGTTCCACGGCCGTGCTGGGTTTGCGCTCTGTGGCGCGGTGACTGGCCGTGACTCTAGGCCGAGGTGGCGAGTGCGGGGGAGCGGGGAAAGGAGGATGTGACTGTCTTGTTATGCCAAGGCCAAGAATGTGAGGGGGGAGTTCGGACAGATCGGACGTTTGGCGACGCTGTCGGGCGTCCGCATCGTGAGAATTCCCCGGTTCTTTAAGGGGCTTGAGGGCCTCATGGTCCTGTCATAGATCAAATCGGGCCGAATGTCGCAGCCCGTGTCCGAAAGAATCTCCGGGGCGGCATTCCGTGCGGGAAAAAGGGGGATTCTGTCGGGCGTGGGCATTACTGATGGTAATGACGGTCCTTGATCCACTTCGTACGGTTGGATCGTGGTCGGAATCGGGCGGAACGCCCCCGACCTGCGGCTCGGCCGCGCCGCGCCGGGTGCCCGGAAGCCGGACAGCGGGCTCGGGAATCCGGTCACCGCACCGGGCTCGGCAGCCGCCAGTTCTCCGAGCTCCAGGTGGCCCCGTCCTGCTCCGCGCAGCGCTGCGCGACGAGCCGGTCGACAAGCTCAAGTGCCTTGTCCAGTCCGGCAGTTCGCTCCTCCGCCCGGCCTGCGGCCATGGCCTCCTCGTGGATCGCGTACTGCGCGTTGGACATGCCCTTCTGCTCCCAGTCCAGCCCGGCCCAGTAGCTGCCCTTGAGGGCCTCTTCCGCCCAGTAGGACACCAGAGTTGTGCAGATTTGGGCAGGTGAGGAGGGGCTCGGGGCGGCCCCCCGGGGGGACTTCGGGCCGCCGGGGGCGCAGGCGGAGCCCGTCCCGAGGGCGAGGGCCGCGAGGAGTGCGGCGGCGCCGTACCGGGCCGCGCGGGGTGGCTGGGTGCCCATGGGGGGACGGTAGGCCGTCACCTTCGGTGACACAACCGCCGTGCACGGGGCAGGTACGGACTGGCCGATTCCGGGCGGTGGGAGACGGTACAGGGCCGGGGGGGGGGGGGGGGGGGGGGGGGGGGGGGGGAGGGGGGGGGGAGGGGGGGGGGGGGGGGGGGGGGGGGGGGGGGGGGGGGGGGGGGG
>NZ_JBWKDK010000025.1:0-7277 GCF_056436005.1 Streptomyces sp. NPDC043854 | reverse complement strand
AGCTACAGAGGCAGACTTACCACCCCCCCCCCCCCCCCTCCCCTCCCCCCCCCCCCCTCTCCTCCCCCCCCCCCCCCCCCCCCCCCCCCCCCCCCCCGCCCCCCCCCGGGGCCGGGGGCGCGGGGCGGGTCAGGCCTCGGCGGCCGGTGCGGCGGCTGCGTCGCGCAGCAGGCAGGTCAGGCGGGCGCTGCACACCCGCCGGTCCTGCTCGTCGCTGATCACGATCTCGTAGGTGGCGGTGGAGCGGCCGCGGTGGACGGGGGTGGCGACGCCGGTGACGAGGCCGGAGCGGATCCCGCGGTGGTGGGTGCAGTTCAGGTCGACGCCGACGGCGATCTTGTCGATGCCGCCGTGGAGCATGGCGCCGACCGAGCCGAGGGTCTCGGCCAGGACGGCGGAGGCGCCGCCGTGCAGGAGCCCGTAGGGCTGGGTGTTGCCCTCGACCGGCATGGTCCCGACGACGCGGTCGGGGGCCGCCTCGAGGATGCGGATGTCCATCCGCTCGCCGAGGTGGCCGGCCGAGAACAGCGCGGGCAGGTCGATGCCCAGGGCTGCGTACTCGTCCAGGACCTCCTGCGGGAACTTCACAGCGTGCTGCTCGCCCATGGGCCGGCTCCGTTCGTCAACGCTCGTTAACCATCTTGTCCTGACGTCGTTCTATCAGGCCGGTTCGAAGCGCACGACGACGGACTTGCTGGCGGGGGTGTTGCTGGTGTCGGCGGTGGAGTCGAGCGGGACGAGCACGTTCGTCTCGGGGTAGTAGGCCGCCGCGCAGCCGCGGGCGGTGGGGTAGTGGACGACGCGGAAGCCGGGCGCGCGCCGCTCCACGCCGTCCTGCCACTCGCTGACCAGATCCGTGTAGGAGCCGTCGGCGAGTCCGAGCTCGGCCGCGTCCTCGGGGTGGACCATGACGATGCGGCGGCCGCCGGTGATCCCGCGGTAGCGGTCGTCGAGGCCGTAGATCGTGGTGTTGTACTGGTCGTGGCTGCGCAGGGTCTGCAGCAGGAGCCGGCCCTCGGGGACCTTCGGGTACTCCACGGGCGCGGCGGTGAAGTTGGCCTTGCCGGTGGCCGTCGGGAAGCGGCGCTCGTCGCGGGGGGCGTGCGGGAGCCGGAAGCCCTCGGGGCGGGCGGCGCGGGCGTTGAAGTCCTCGAAGCCGGGGACGACGCGGGAGATCCGGTCGCGGATGGCGCCGTAGTCCCGCTCGAACTCCTCCCAGGGGGTGGCGGAGGCGTCGCCGAGGACGGCGCGGGCCATGCGGGCCACGATCGCCGGCTCGGACAGCAGGTGCGGGGAGGCGGGGGCGAGGTTGCCGCGGGAGGCGTGGACCATGCCCATGGAGTCCTCGACGGTGACGAACTGCCGGCCCGAGGCCTGTACGTCCTTGTCGGTGCGGCCCAGGGTGGGCAGGATCAGCGCGCGCCGGCCCGTGACCGCGTGGGAGCGGTTGAGCTTGGTGGAGACGTGCACGGTGAGGGAGGCGCGGCGGATCGCGGCCTCGGTGACCTCGGTGTCGGGGGTCGCGCCGACGAAGTTGCCGCCCATCGCGAAGAGCACCTTGGCCTCGCCGTCGCGCAGGGCCTGGATGGAGCGGACCACGTCGTGGCCGTGGTGCCGGGGCGAGGTGATCCCGAACTCCTTGTCGAGGGCGTCGAGGAAGGCGGGGGCGGGGCGTTCGAAGATCCCCATGGTGCGGTCGCCCTGGACGTTGGAGTGGCCGCGGACGGGGCAGACGCCGGCGCCGGGGCGGCCGATGCTGCCGCGGAGCAGGAGCAGGTTGACCACCTCGCGGATGGTGGCGACGGCGTGCTTGTGCTGGGTCAGGCCCATGGCCCAGCAGACGATGGTCCGCTCCGAGGCCAGGACCATGGCGTGGGCGCGTTCGATCTCGGGCCGGGTCAGGCCGGTGGCGGTGAGGGTCTCGGCCCAGTCTGCCTCCTGCGCGGCGGCCCGCAGCTCCTCGTAGCCGTGGGTGTACTCGCGGACGAAGTCCTCGTCGACGGCGCCCTGCGTCTCGATCACGAGCTTGTTCAGGAGGCGGAAGAGGGCCTGGTCGCCGCCGATGCGGATCTGGAGGAACAGGTCGTTCAGGGGGGTGCCGCGGAGCATGCCGAGCGGGGTCTGGGGGTTCTTGAACCGCTCCATGCCGGCCTCGGGCAGCGGGTTCACCGAGATGATCTTCGCGCCGGAGGCCTTGGCCTTCTCCAGGGCGGAGAGCATGCGGGGGTGGTTGGTGCCCGGGTTCTGCCCGGCGACGATGATCAGGTCGGCCTGGTGGAGGTCCTCCAGGGAGACGCTGCCCTTGCCGATGCCGATCGTCTCGGTGAGCGCGGAGCCCGAGGACTCGTGGCACATGTTGGAGCAGTCGGGCAGGTTGTTCGTGCCGAACTCGCGGGCGAACAGCTGGAAGAGGAACGCGGCCTCGTTGCTGGTGCGGCCCGAGGTGTAGAAGAGGGCCTCGTCGGGGGAGCCGAGGGCGCGCAGTTCCTCGGCGATGATCTCGAAGGCGCGCTCCCAGGTGACGGCCTCGTACCGGTCGGCGCCCTCCTCCAGGAGCATGGGCCGGGTGATCCGGCCCTGCTGGCCGAGCCAGTACCCGGAGCGGCCGGCGAGGTCGGAGACCGGGTGGGCGGCGAAGAACTCGGGGGTGACCCGGCGCAGCGTGGCCTCCTCGGCGACCGCCTTCGCGCCGTTCTCGCAGAACTCGGCCGTGTGCCGCTTGTCGCCCTCGGGCCAGGCGCAGCCCGGGCAGTCGAAGCCGTCCTTCTGGTTGACCTTGAGCAGGGTGCGGGCGGTGCGCGCCAGCCCCATCTGCTGCTGGGCGATGCGCAGGGTGTGCCCGATCGCGGGCAGGCCCGCCGCGGCATGCTTGGGGGGCGCGACCTGCGGCGCGTCCTGGACGGGATCACCTGCGGGCGGCTTGGTGGCCATGTCGCTCCCCTTTGAGCTGTCGAGCAGTGCGCGCCCGGGCCGTGCCGTGCGCCTTGGCGTACGCCTCCGATCCTGTCACGCCCGGGTGACATCGCCGACGCCGGAATTGTCGGTGGGGCCGCCTAGGATCGGGGGCGTGGCAGAGAACGCATCGAAGAAGACCGACCAGACGACCGCAGCGGACCGCCCCCGCCTGATGCTCATGGACGGGCACTCCCTGGCGTACCGGGCGTTCTTCGCGCTGCCCGCGGAGAACTTCACCACGGTGACCGGCCAGCCGACGAACGCGATCTACGGCTTCGCGTCGATGCTGGCGAACACGCTGCGCGACGAGGCGCCCACGCATTTCGCGGTGGCGTTCGACGTTTCGCGCAAGACGTGGCGCTCGACGGAGTTCCCCGAGTACAAGGCGAACCGCTCCTCGACCCCGGACGAGTTCAAGGGGCAGGTGGAGCTGATCGGCGAGCTGCTGGACGCGATGAGCGTGCCGCGGTTCGCGGTCGAGGGCTTCGAGGCCGACGACGTGATCGCGACGCTGGCGACGCAGGCGGAGGCGCTCGGCTACGAGGTGCTGATCGTCACCGGTGACCGGGACTCCTTCCAGCTGGTCTCCGAGCACACCACGGTGCTGTACCCGACGAAGGGCGTCTCCGAGCTGACCCGCTTCACGCCGGAGAAGGTCGTGGAGAAGTACGGGCTGACCCCGCAGCAGTACCCGGACTTCGCGGCGCTGCGCGGCGACCCGTCGGACAACCTGCCGGGCATCCCGGGCGTCGGCGAGAAGACCGCCGCCAAGTGGATCAACCAGTTCGGGTCGTTCGCGGAGCTGGTGGAGCGGGCCGACGAGGTCAAGGGCAAGGTCGGGCAGAACTTCCGCGACCACCTTCAGGCCGTGAAGCTCAACCGGGTCCTGACCGAGATGGTCCGCGACGTGGAGCTGGACAAGACCCCGGCCGACCTGGAGCGCGCCCCGTACGACCGGTCCGCCGTGACCGGCGTGCTGGACGTGCTGGAGATCCGCAACGCCTCGCTGCGCGAGCGGCTGCTGGCGGTGGACCCGGGCGCCGAGCAGGAGGAGGCCCCGGCTCCGGCCGCCGGCGTGGCGCTGGACGGGTCCGTGCTGGGTACGGGCGAGCTCGCGCCGTGGCTCGCGGCCCACGGCGGCGGCCCCCTCGGCGTGTCCACCGTGGACAGCTGGGCGCTGGGCCAGGGCAGCGTCGCCGAGGTCGCGCTGGCCGCGGCCGGCGGGGCGGCCGCCTGGTTCGACCCGTCCGCGCTGGACGAGGCCGACGAGCAGGCCTTCGCGGCCTGGGCCGCCGACCCGGACCGGCCCAAGGTCGTGCACAACGCCAAGATCCTCATGCGGGTCTTCCCGGAGCACGGCTGGAGCCTGGACGGGGTCACCATGGACACCGCCCTCGCCGCCTACCTGGTCAAGCCGGGCCGGCGGTCCTTCGCGCTGGACGTGCTGTCGGTGGAGTACCTGGGCCGTGAGCTCCAGCCCCCCGCGGCCGACGGCCAGCTGGCCTTCGGCGCCGACGACACCGCTGAGGCCGAGGCGCTGATGGCGCAGGCCCGCGCCGTCCTGGACCTCGGCGAGGCCTTCACCGGCAAGCTCGTGGAGGTCGGCGCCGCCGACCTGCTGCACGACATGGAGCTGCCCACGTCCGAGCTGCTGGCCCGGATGGAGCGGGCCGGCATCGCAGCCGACCGCGACCACCTGGAGGCCATGGAGCAGCAGTTCGCCGGGGCCGTGCAGCAGGCCGTGAAGGAGGCGCACGCGTCGGTGGGCCACGAGTTCAACCTCGGCTCGCCCAAGCAGCTCCAGGAGGTCTTCTTCGGCGAGCTGGACCTGCCGAAGACCAAGAAGACCAAGACCGGCTACACCACGGACGCGGACGCCCTGGCCTGGCTGGCCACGCAGACCGACCACGACCTGCCCGTGATCATGCTGCGGCACCGGGAGCAGGCCAAGCTGCGGGTGACCGTGGAGGGCCTGGTCAAGACGATCGCCGCCGACGGCCGGGTGCACACCAGCTTCAGCCAGACCACAGCCGCAACCGGACGCCTGTCCTCCACCGACCCCAACCTGCAGAACGTGCCGGTGCGCACCGACGAGGGCCGCGCCATCCGCCGCGGGTTCGTCGTCGGCGAGGGCTACGAGTCCCTCATGACCGCCGACTACAGCCAGATCGAGCTGCGCGTCATGGCCCACCTGTCCGAGGACGAGGGCCTGATCCAGGCCTTCCTGTCGGGCGAGGACCTGCACACCACCGTCGCCTCCCAGGTGTTCGGCGTGGAGCGCTCCGCCGTCGACGCCGAGATGCGGCGCAAGATCAAGGCGATGTCGTACGGGCTCGCGTACGGGCTCTCCGCCTTCGGCCTCGCCCAGCAGCTCGGGATCGAGCCGGCTGAGGCGCGCGGGCTGATGGAGACCTTCTTCGAGCGGTTCGGCGGGGTCCGGGACTACCTCCAGCGCGTCGTCGACGAGGCCCGCGCCACCGGGTACACGGCGACGATCTTCGGGCGCCGCCGCTACCTGCCGGACCTGGGCAGCGACAACCGCCAGCGCCGCGAGGCCGCCGAGCGGATGGCGCTGAACGCCCCGATCCAGGGCACCGCCGCCGACATCGTCAAGGTCGCCATGCTCCGCGTGGACCGGGCGATCGCCGAGGCGGGCCTGACGTCGCGGATGCTGCTCCAGGTCCACGACGAAATCGTGCTGGAGATCGCCCCGGGCGAGCGCGAGCGGGTCGAGGAGCTGGTGCGCCGCGAGATGGCCGCCGCCGTCGAGCTGCGGGCCCCGCTGGACGTGTCCGTGGGCGTCGGCCCCGACTGGGAGTCCGCCGCGCACTGACCCGGGGCGCCGACCGAGCGCCGGCCGCGCACTGGCCCGGAGCCGTGTGCCGCGCGCCCGTTCCCGCCGTCCGGCGGGGGCGGGCGCGCGTGCATGTGCGGGCTACCTGGTACGGAGGGGCTCGGGCGATTCCGTGTCCGCGGGGCGCCGGCCGCCCGGGCCGTTCGGGTCGTCCCCGCCACGGTCCGGGCGGCGGCGGTACCGCAGCCGCACCAGGGCCCCGTACAGCACCAGGCCCACCGCGAGGCCGGCGCCCGCGCCGAAGCAGACGGTCGGGACGATGTCGAGGGGCGAGCGGATCCGGTCGTAGAACGTGAAGAAGCGCAGCACCCGCGCGGTGACCCCGGCGGCCACGCACCCGGCCACGAGGGCGGCCGAGACCAGTACCCCGGCCCGGCTCAGGACCGGCACCGCCGCGGGCGCGGGCCGGTCGGGCATCCGGCGCACGGCCGTCGCCGCGAACCAGAGCAGCGCGCCGGCCGCGACCGCCGACGAGCCGTACTGGAGGTAGGTGTAGAGCGGGTACCCGTACGCGATCGGCTCGCCGAGCCAGGGCAGGGCGTTGGTCCCCCACCGGTCCAGGTGCGTGAAGCTGTCCCACGCCACGTGCGTCAGCGAGCCCAGCACCGCCGAGAGGTAGAACCACAGCGCGAGCACCGCCGGCCGCCGTGCGCCCCGTCCGCCCGGCCCGCCCCGCCAGTCCTCGCCCCGAAGCAGGGCGTGGACCCGGCCCTGGCGGGCCCGCGGCAGCAGCGCGACCAGCGGCTCGCGCAACAGCAGCCAGCAGGCCGCCAGAACGGCCGTCAGGACGGCGTCCGCGGTCAGCGCGCCGGGCAGCGAGTGCGTGAACCCGCCGTACTGCATGACGCCGCCGACGACGGCGTCCGCGAAGTAGAAGGTGTCGGGTGCGAACGAGCCGAGGACGAGCGCGGAGGCGACGAGCGGGCCGCGCGCACGGCCGGTGTGGCGTACGGCGGGCAGGACGGCGGCGGCATGGCTGAGGGTGAACGGCACGGCACCTCTTGGTGGTTCGGCGGCGTCGGGTCGGACGGGCATCGGCTCACGTCGGGTGACGGAGTCTTTACTTCTGGCCAATGCGTCCCGAACTGGTCCGGACAGTATGCGTGACCTGCACATGACGTGGGGAAGTGGTGAAGCCCGGGCGCTGATCGGTGCGGTGTGAAGGGAGCTGACGTAGGGTCACGCCGACGTCGAGGGGGAGGGGACCGGCTCATGTCGGCTCGGTGGACGGCTCGTGGCAGGCTGCGCAGGGGCGGGACCGCCGCTGTTGCATGCGCACTGGTGGCGGCCGCGGTGACCGCCTCGCAGGCTCCGCCCGGCTACCGTACGGCAGCCGCAGGGGAGAACGCGGCCCGGGCCGCGGCGCCCCCGCCGGCAGGCGGGGGGGAGGGAGGCGGCAGAGGGGACCCCCCCCAACCCCCCCCCCTCCCCCAGTTCCCCAGGCGAACCTCGTGCCACCCCCACACCT